>CAYSFN010000034.1:0-23531 GCA_964430045.1 uncultured Gemmatimonadaceae bacterium | reverse complement strand
GGCCATGCTCTGGCTCGCGCGCGGGGGCCTCGCGCGCGGGTATCCCCTGTACGCCAAGTTCGCGTGGGGCGCCGGTCTCCGGCAGGGCCAGCCCGTGCTGTTCTCGGGCGTGAACATCGGGTTCGTGGACAAGGTCGAGCTGCTGCAGAACGGCGGGCTCGTCACCACCATCCGCATCTACAAGTCGCAGAAGGTCCCGGCCGGCACGCGCGCCCGGATCGAGGCGAACGGTCTGTTCGGCGACATGCTCATCGCGCTCCGGGCCCAGGGGCCGACCGGGCAGTACCTCGCGGTCGGGGACACCATCCCCTCCGACGAGAGCGGCGCGCAGATGGGCGAGGTGCTGTCACGGGTGGACTCGGTCGCGAGCAACCTGGAGAAACTGACCGCGGCGCTCAGCGCCGAGTTCGTGGACGAGGGGGGCTTTGCGGAGATCCGCGAGACCATGGCCACGGCGCGGACGGTGCTCCGGACCCTCAACGGGGTCGTCCGGGAGCAATCCGCGCTGTTGACGGAGACGCAGCATGCCGTGCAGCGCACGGCGCGGCTGATCGATTCGAGTCAGGTGGACTCGACGTTCCGCGCGCTGCAGGGCGCGGCCGGGAGCACGGCCCGCCTCGCGGAGGACCTGCGCGCGACCAACGCCCGGCTGACCGCGGTGCTCGCGAAGCTCGACGCCGGCGAAGGCACCGCCGGCCGCCTGCTGAACGACCCCGGCCTCTACGACGAAGTGCGTGCGCTGGTGCGCCGGGTGGACACGCTCACCACCGAGTTCAAGGCGAACCCGCGCCGGTTCATCAAGCTCAGCATCTTCTAGCGTCCACGACCGCCCCGCGTCCGCAGGGCATACACGGGGATCCCCAGGGCCACGACGCCGAGAATGGCGAGCGTCGGCAGGCGCGCCGCGTCGTCGGCGAGCGCATTGCCGATCAGGGCCACGATCGACGCAAGGAAGACCAGCGGGGTCAGCGGATACAGCGGGACGCGGAAGCTCGGCGCGTACTGCGGGTCGCGGCGCAGCTTGAAGATCGCCGCCACGCCGAGGAAGTAGAACGGCAGGAAGGCGATGACGAACTGGTCGGCCAGTTGTTCGAAGGTCCGCGCGAGCACGAAGACGACCCCCAGCGTCGCGCAGAGGACGATGGCCGTCGACGGCGTGCCGAAGCGCGGGTGCACCCGCGCGATCGCCCGGGGAAAGAGGTTGTCGTCCGCCGCCGCGAAGAAGATGCGCGGCGCGGTGAGCAGCACGGTGTTGAGCGTTCCGAAGGTGCTCACCATCACGGTGATCGACACGAAGGCCACGCCCCCCGCCCCGAGCAGGCGGTCCGCCACGTCCGCGGCGACGAGGCGCGAGCTGCGGATCTCCTCGATGGGCAGCACCGCCAGGTACGCGAGATTCGCGGCCAGGTAGATCGCGAGCACGGCCGCCGTGCCGAGGACGAGTGCCCGGGGGAGCGTGCGCTGCGGGTCCTTGACCTCGCCGGCGGCGTACGACAGGTCCGCCCAGCCGTCGAAGGCCCACAGCACGGCCACGAGGGCGAGGCCGAAGGTGGAGAGCGAGAAACTGCCCGCGGGCACCGCGGGCGTGAAGTGACCGCCCGTCATGGGCAATCCGAGCGCAAAGGCGACGATGACGATGAACACCAGCGCGCCATACTTGGCGATCGTCGTGACATTGGCCACGAGACTGCCCCACCGCACGCCCACGTAGTTGAAGCCCGCCGTCAGCACGATGGCGATCGCGGCCGCGTAGCGCACCTGCATCATGCGCTCCGGCGCCGCCGGGTCGAGCCCGATGACGCGAAAGGCATACTCCGCGAAGGTGATCGCGATCGCCCCCAGGGCGGCGGCACGGATCACCGTCAGCTGGGCCCAGCCGAACAGGAAGGCGGGCAGTCTGCCCCAGCCGTCCCGCAGGAAGACGTAGATCCCCCCGGTGCGCGGGATCGCCGAGGCGAGCTCGGCCAGCGTGAGCGCCCCGCAGAGCGCGAAGGTCCCGCCCGCGAGCCAGACCGCGAGCATCGGCAGCGGGCCGGGCAGACGGTCCGCGATCCCGGCGGGCGAGCGAAAGATGCCGGAGCCGATCGTGGAGCCGACGACGATCGCCACGGCGCTCCACAGGCCGATGCGGCGCTGCAGGGTCGGAGTCTCGTGAGTTTCCATCGGCGGGATGCTAACCGCCGGACACGGCGGAGGCGAGGGGTGCCCGCGAAAGTTGTACCCGCGAGGCGAATGAGCGATCTTTCAGGAAGGACGACAATCCCGCTCCCCATCCCGGTCTCATGGCTGGTCCCCTCGCGCTGGCATTCTTCTGGGTCGCGGTCGTGCTCGTGGCCGTATCGCACCTGTTCATTCTGCGGTCGACCGTCCGGGCGATGCACGCGGCCTCGGCCGGGTCGTCCGCCCGCAGCGCGTGGGAGTGGGTGTGGGCCATCCTGCCGGCCCTCTGCCTCGGGCTGCTCCTGTGGGCGACCTGGCAGGCGATGCATCCGACGACCTTCGAGGTCACGCTGCCCGCGGAGCGATTGATCCCGGGAGCCCTGCGCTGATGACGACGCCCGTGCCTGCGGTGGAGACCCCCGCGCCGTCGCTCGGCCGCGACCTGATCTCGCTCACGAAGCCGCGCATCATCTCGCTGCTGCTGCTCACGACGATCACGCCGATGTTCGTCGCCGGCACCCCGTCGCTGCTGACGGTGCTGCTCGTCTCCATCGGCGGCTACCTGATGGCGGGCGGCGCGAACGCGGTGAACATGTACCTGGACCGCGACATCGACGACGTGATGACCCGCACGCGCCTGCGGCCCATTCCCAGTGGACGGATGACACCGCGCCAGGTGCTGGCCTTCGGCATCGCCCTGGCCTGTGCCGCGACCTGGCTGCTCGGCTACTTCATCAACGTGCTGACGGCCGCGCTCGCCCTGGCGGGGTTCTACTTCTACGTGTTCATCTACACGCGCTGGCTGAAGCGCTCCTCGCCGCAGAACATCGTGATCGGGGGCGCGGCCGGAGCATTCCCGCCCCTGGTGGGCTGGGCCGCGGTGACCGGGTCGCTGGACCTCACGGCGGCGTACCTGTTCCTGATCATCTTCTACTGGACGCCGCCGCACTTCTGGGCGCTGGCGCTCAACAAGCAGCGCGACTACGGCAACGCCAAGGTCCCGATGGCTCCCCTGGTCTGGGGCGAGCAGGAGACCAAGAGCCAGATGGTGTGGTACACCGTGGTGCTCGTGGTCCTGACGCTGCTGCCCCTGGCCTTCGGGGCCTTCGGCTGGATCTATGGCGTGAGCGCGGCACTGCTGGGCGGTGAACTGCTGCGGCAGACGCTGGTGGTGCGTTTCGCGGCGGACTTCGTCAAGCCGGCGTGGAAGGTGTACGGCTACTCGCTGCTCTACCTGGCGCTGCTGTTCGTGGCGATGGCGGCCGACCGCCGCATCCTGCTCTGAGTCCCGCGACCGCGCGGTGGCGCGGTGCGTCACCGGCAGCCCTGGGCTCGCTGCCGCCGCGCCTGCGACCCTACGCCGGCCGCCTGGGACTGGCGCTCCTGGCCCTGGTGGTCGCCGCCGCCGTCGGCCTCGCCTTTCCACTGGTGGTGCAGCACCTGCTCGACGCGGCCTTTGAACGTGGCGACCGCGGCCTGCTGGACCGTGTGGCGGTGCTGCTGCTGGCGCTGTTCGCCGTGCAGGGCGTCGCGAACTATGTCCAGGTCTTCCTGCTGTCCTCGACCACGGAGCGGGTCATCGCCACGCTCCGCGAGGACGTGTTCTCGCACCTGCTGCGCCTGGCGCCGGCGTACTTCGCGGACCGGCGCACCGGCGAACTGACGAGCCGGCTGTCGAGCGACCTCACGACGCTGCAGACGCTGATGAACACCTGGGTCAGCGAGTGCACGCGGCAGGTCCTCCTGCTCGTGGGCGGCGTCGTGCTGCTGACGCTCACGCACACGCGTCTGACGGTGACCACGCTGGCGGTGACGCCCGTCATCGTCGGCGCGGCGATCCTCTTCGGCCGGTCCCTGCGGGCCGCGACCACGGGGGTGCAGGACCGCGTCGCCGACGCGATGGGGCTCGCCGACGAGTCGATCAGCCAGATCCGCGTCGTCCAGGGATTCACCCGCGAGGCCGTCGAGCGCGCCCGCTTCGCGACGCTGCTGCGCGGCGTCGTGGCCGCGGCGGTGGCCCGGGCCCGGCTGCGGGCGCTGTTCTTCGGCGTGGTGGGGTTCGTCGCCTTCGCCGGGGTGGTCGCCGTGCTGTACCAGGGTGGCCTGCTGGTGCTGGACGGCGTGCTCACGCCCGGGGCCCTCGTGGCCTTCCTGCTCTACGCGATCACCGTCGCCGCAGCGGTCGGCGCACTGGCCGCCCTGTTCGGCCACTACCAGGAAGCCTTGGGCGCCGCCCGGCGGATCTTCGAGATCCTCGCGGTGCGGACCACGGTCCCGGAACCGGTCCAGCCGGTCGCGTTGCCGCGGCCCGTCCGCGGCGACATCGTGTTCGATCGCGTGTGGTTCCGGTATGACGCGGCGAGTGCTGACACCCTGCGCGACGTCGCCTTCCACGTCGCACCGGGCGAGGTCGTCGCCCTCGTGGGGCCCTCGGGTGCCGGCAAGACGACCATCGCGTCGCTGCTGCCGCGCTTCTGGGACGTGCGTGACGGCAGCGTGCGGCTCGACGGCCTCGACGTCCGCACGCTGTCCCTGCACGACGTGCGGCGCGCCATCGGCATGGTGCCGCAGGAGCCGGCGCTGTTCAGCGGGTCGATCCGCGACAACATCGCGTTCGGCGACCCGGAGGCGAGCGACGAGGCCGTACAGCGTGCCGCGCGCGCGGCCCACGCCGCGGAGTTCATCGACCGCCTGCCCGAGGGGTATGCGACGCGCGTGGGGGAGCGGGGGGTCAAGCTGTCGGGCGGACAACGCCAGCGGGTCGCGCTCGCGCGCGTGTTCCTGAAGGACCCGGCGGTGGTCGTGCTCGACGAGGCGACCTCGGCCCTGGACGCCGAGAGCGAGCGTCTGGTCGAGGACGCGATGGAGACCCTGCTCCGCGGCCGGACGACGCTGATCATCGCGCACCGGCTGAGCACCGTGCGGCGCGCGGACCGCATTCTCGTGATCGACCGCGGCGCCCTGGTCGAGAGCGGCACCTACGAGGCGCTCGTCGCGCAGGGAGGATTGTTCGCCACGCTCGTCGCCGCCGGCCTGCGTGGCGGCGGCGCGACGCCTCAGACGATCAGCAGCGCGTCCTGACGCCGGGCGGGCGTGATCAGCGGCCCCGTGCCGGTCATCACGCCGTTGACCTCGCTGCGGATCCCGAAGTCGCCGGGGACGTACACGCCGGGTTCGACGGAGAAGCCGCAGCCGGGCAGCAGGGTGCGCTCGTCGCGCGACTCGAGGTTGTCGAGGTTCGGACCGCTCCCGTGCAGGGAGGCACGGTCGATGGAGTGGCCGGTCCGGTGCAGGATGTACTTGGCGAAGCCGCGCTCCACGAGCACCGCGCGCGCCGCGTCGTCGGCGTCGGCCCCGCTCACGGGCACGCCCTGCGCATGCGCCGAGGTGAGCCGGTCGATCGCCGCCTCGCGCGCATCACGCACCGCGGTCCAGGCGGCGGCGACACGGTCGGGCACCGGGTCGCCGCCGACCCAGGCCATCCACGTCTGGTCGCCCCACATCCCGCCGTCCGGATACGCCCACAGGTCGATGAGCAGCACGTTCCCGGTGGTGATCAGCGCGCTGTGCTCCGCCGTGGGCTCGTAGTGCGGGTTGGCCGCATTGGCGCCGAAGGACACGTTCGGGCCGTGATCCGTGATCAGGTGGCGCGTGGCGAAGGCCTCCTGGATCCATCGCATGGCCTCGAACTCGCGCACGGGGGTGCCCGCCCGCGCCCGCCGACCGCATTCGCGCAGCACTTCGTCGGCGATCGCCGCCAGGGCCTCGGCCGTGGTGCGATGCGTGCGCACGTCGTCGTCGGTCCAGGCCGCGAAGAAGCGCGAGACCAGGTCGCCCGAGGTCACAACCGTCGCACCCGACGCGCGCACGAGGTCGAGGACGCCGGCCGGAATGCGGTCCACGTAGGGCACCGCATCCCCGGGGGAGTACTCCATCGCCACGCGCCGGCCCTGGACGAGACCGCGCAGTTCGCGTTCCATCGCCTCCCAGCCGCTGTACACGACCTTGGGCCAGTCGCCCGGCCAGTCCGCCCACGGGCCCTGTTCGATCGCGTGCGTGATCGCCGTCGGCGCGCCGACGCGCGGAATCAGCGTGAACACCCGGCGCGACACCATCCCCGTGAGGCCCAGCAACTGATGCGCGACCGGATTGGTGTGGCGGAACTCATAGAGCAGCCAGCCGTCGAGATCGGCGGCGGCGAGCGCCGCCTGGATTGCGGGGAGGGTGTCGGGTGTCAGTCGCATGATCAGCTCTGCGCAGCGGCGGCACGCATCGCGCGCCGCTCGGCGGTGGGTGCGGCACGCCATTCGGTGCGCCACTGGTGGGAGCGGGACGCGGAGGCCGCCGTGCGCTCGACCGCGCCGCTCCCTCCGACGAGCAGGGCGGCGTATTCGCGCAGCAGCGACTCGTAGAACACGGCGCCGACGTCGGACGGTGCATCCCCGGCCGCGACCGGGTCCGTGACCGTGAGCACCACGAAGCCCCCGACCCGGACGACCTGCCCGTTGACGTACCGGGTCGCCAGGCGGCGGAGATGCCGCAACGCGAGCGCACGCACGACGATGCCGGGCAGCGTGAGCAGCAGCGCCCGCGTGAACCCGGACAGCGTCCCGAACGAGGCCCGCGCCAGGCGGCGGCCCGCCGCGCGGAACACCGCGTCCGCGTCGGGCCGGCGCGCCAGCAACCGCACGATCGCCACGGCCTCCTCGCGCGGCACCGGGACGCCGCGCCGCACGGCCTCGTGGTAGCGCTTGATCTGCGCGTACACGGTGTCGCTCAGCCCCAGTCGCTTGTTGCGGAGTTCCTGCACGTATTCGGCGTCGAGATCGTGCTCTGGCTGATCGAGATGGCGCACGGCTTCCAGCAACGAGACGGTCAGCAGCGGATCGACGACGGTGGCCACGGGATGGGTGCAGTGGGGATTCGAGCCTTCGACGCAACGTAGGCCCCCGCCATGTCACGAACAAGCGGGGGCGGCGTCTCAGGACCGTGACGCATGGCGGGACTGGACGTTGACGCGGGGTGACCGTCCCACGCGGCGGCGCCGCGCGGCGACTGGCGCGCGACGCCCCGCGACCCACGCGCGGAACGTGCTATCTTCCCGCATCACCGTGGCTGCCCCCGTTCACTCCCCGTCCGTCCGCGACTGCGCGGCGATCACCGTGCCCGAACGGGCGCCGGCGTCGTTGCGCGCCTTCGCCAAGGGGCTGCGCCGGTCCCGGCGATGATCGCCCGCGCCGCAGTCGGGTTCGCGGCGGCGGCAGTGGTCGCCGAGGCGGGACGACGCGCGGGGGCGTTGACGTCGCGCGGCGCCGTCGCGGCGACCATCACCGGAGCCGTCACGGTCGCTGCGGGCGCGCGCTGGGGCGTCCTGCTGGTGGCGTTCTTCATCGCGGGCAGCGCCCTGTCGCGGGTCGGGGCCCCCGCGAAGGTGGCACGCACCGCCGCCATCGTCGAGAAGTCCGGCGCGCGCGACGCGTGGCAGGTGGCCGCCAACGGGGCGGTGTTCGCGCTGCTCGCCCTGGCATCCACGCTCTGGTCCGCACCGTGGCTCGCCGCAGCCGCGCTCGCCGGGCTGAGCGGCGCGTTCGGCGATACGGCGGCGACGGAGGTCGGGACCCTGTTCGGCGGGCAGCCCCGCTCGATCATCACCGGACGACCGCTGGCGACCGGGATGTCCGGCGGGGTGACCGTGATCGGGTCGGCGGCAGCGGTCGTCGCGGTGGCAGCATTCGCCTGGATGGGAGCACAGGTGGTCGCCATGCCGCAGGCCGCGGCCGCGGCCTGCCTTGGCGGGGTCGGCGGCGTGGGCGCGGACTCGCTGGTCGGCGCGACGTTGCAGGAGCGACGCTGGTGTCCCGCCTGCACGATGGTGACGGAGCGCCGCACGCACGACTGCGGCGCCGTGACGCAGCAGCGCGGCGGCGTGGCCGGCTGGGACAACGACGTGGTGAACCTCGCGGCGACGGCGATCGCGGCAGCGCTGGGGGCCGTGGCGTTCGGTCTCATGGAGCCCGGGTGATGGCGGGGCGACGCGCGGAGGTGATCATCGTCGGAGCGGGGCCGGCGGGCACGGCGACTGCGTGGGGGCTGGCGCGCGGCGGACGCGACGTCCTCCTGGTCGACCGGGCGCAGTTTCCGCGGCCGAAGGCCTGCGCCGAGTACATCAGCCCCGACGCGTTGCGGCTGCTCGACGCGATGGGTGTGCTGGACGCGGCGCGAGGGGCGGGTGCCGCGACGTTGACCGGGATGCGCATCCACGCGCCCGGTGGGACGACGGTGATGGGTGAGTTCGGCGCGGCCAGGGGGTTTCGTGGCGAGCACGACCGCGGGCTCGCGCTCCGGCGCACGGTGCTCGACCCCTTGCTGGTGCAGGCCGCGCGCGAGGCGGGCGTACGCGTGGAGACCGGCGTGGCGGTCACCGGCCTGCAGCGCGACGGCACGGGCCGCGTGACCGGCGTCGTCGACCGCGAGGGGGCGGTGCGCGAGGCCGCCCTGGTGATCGGCGCGGACGGCCTGCGCTCGGTGGTGGCGCGGCGGCTCGACGTGGGGGGCCGGCATCACGGCCCCCGCATGGTGGCCTTCGTGACACACTACCGCGACGTGGACGGCTGCGGCCCGGTGGGCGAGATGCACGTGACCCGCGCGGGCTACGTGGGGCTCGCCCCGGTCGAGGACGGCCTGACGAACATCGCGCTGGTCGTGCCGGCGCGCACCGCGGCCGACGCGCACGGCGCCCTCGACGCGTTCATGGCCACGTGGCTCCGGCAGCACACGGCACTCGCCCCCCGGCTGACCCGCGCACGCGCGGTCACGCCGGTGCAGGTCACCGGGCCCTTCGGGTGGCGGGTGGCGCGGGCCTGGCAGCCTGGCGTGGCACTCGTCGGCGACGCGGCGGAGTTCTTCGATCCCTTCACCGGCGAGGGAATCCATGCGGCCCTGCGTGGCGCGGCGCTGCTGGTCCCGTACGGACACGCGGCCGTGACCGCACGCGACGCGCGCGAGGCGGACGTGGCGCTCGCGGCCTACGAGCGTGCCCGGCGCGCGACGTTCCGGGGCAAGTGGATCGTCGAGCGGCTCATCGCGCTCGCCGTCCGTCGTCCGTGGCTGCTCGACCGGGTCGCCCGGGGCCTCGCGCGGCGCCGCGACCTCGCCGACACGGTGGTCGGTGTCACGGGCGACGTCGTCCCGCACGCGGCCCTCCTTCATCCCCGCTTCGCGGTCGCGCTGCTGCGAGCGACCCTCCAGCCCAATGCTTGACGCCTCCACCTTCCGTGCCGTGCTCGGCCGGTTCGCCTCGGGGATCACCGTCGTCACGGTGCGCGACCCCGAGGGCAGGGATCACGGGATGACCGTGAGCGCCTTCGCCTCGCTGTCCCTCGAGCCGCCCCTGGTCCTCGTCTGCGTCGATCGCACCGCGACGATGCACGACCACCTGTACGGCGCGAACGTCTTCGCGATCAACCTGTTGTCGATCGAGCAGGAGGCGCTGTCACGGCGCTTCGCCGAATCGCGGGACGACCGCTTCGACGGCGTCGGCTACACGCGCGACCTCACCGGTGCGGCGCTGTTCGAGGACTCGCTGGCCCACCTCGAATGCACCGCCTGGGCCCGGTACGACGGGGGCGATCACACGATCATCGTCGGCCGCGTGGACCGGGCGTCGGCGCGAGATGCCCGACCGCTGCTCTACTATCGCGGCGGGTACGCGCAACTCGAACGGTGAGCGCGTGACCCCCGCCTCGCGCCACCCGACGCCCGAACGGCTCGACGATCCTCGCACGGATCGGCGGACGGCCGTCGCCTCCGGCGAGGACATTGCGCGCTGCAACCGGTGGCTCGGCGGCCTGCACGCCCTGCGCGCGCAATTCCGGCCGCTGTGGGCCCAGTTGCCCGCGCGCTGCACCGTGCTCGACGTGGCCTGTGGCGTCGGAGACCTGGGTGCGGCGCTGATCCGCGACGGCGCACGGCGCGGGGTGGAGGTCCGCGTCATCGCCCTGGACCGACGGCACGAACTCGCAGAGCGGGCCGGGGCACGCGGCAGCCTCCCGCTCGTGGCCGACGTCGCCGCGCTCCCCCTCGCGCCAGCGAGCGTCGACGTCGCGATCTGCGGACAGTTCCTGCACCACCTGGATGCCACGGGCATCGTGCGCCTGGTGACCGACCTGGGCCGCCTCGCCCGGCACGCCGTGCTGATCTCCGACCTGCGGCGCAGTCGTGCCGCCACGCTGGGTCTGTGGGTGGCCTCGTGGCCCCTTGCCCTGCACCCCATCTCGCGCCACGACGGCATGGCCTCGGTGCGCAATGGCTTCAGTGCGCCCGAACTCGCCGCCCTGCTCTCCGACGCCGCGGGACATCCCGTGCGCGTCGTCCCGCGATTCCCCTTCCGACTCACGGCGACCTGGACGCCGCATCCGCTGTGACCACTCCTCCACTCCGCGCACCGTTCCAGCTCGGCCCGCTGCCGGTCGGTCGCCTGCTCTTCCAGCTCGACGAGGCCATCGTGCGCGCGCCCGTCGCCACGATCTTCCGCCTCGCGGCCGCGGTCGAACACTGGCCGGCGCTCCTGCCGCACTACCGCTACGTGCGCTTCCGCTCGCGCACCACGGACGGCGGCGGCACGGTCGAGATGTCGGCCAACCGTCCCTTCGGCCTGCTGCAGTGGCCCACGTACTGGTGCTCGTACATGTGCATCGATCACGAGGCCCCGAGCGTGCGGTACCGGCACATCGAAGGCGTCACGACGGCCATGGACGTGGAGTGGACCTTCGCGGCACATCCCGAGGGAACGCACGTGCGGCTGTTCCACGTGTGGGACGGTCCCTCGTGGCCGTTCATCCGCGTGCCGGCGGCGACGCTGGTGATCGGGCCGATCTTCGTGAGCGGCATCGCGCAACGGACGCTGGCCGGGTTGAAGGCCGTCGCCGAGCGCGAGGCAGCCCTGTGACCCCTCGCCGCGTCGTCATCACCGGCATCGGTCCCATCACTCCGATCGGAACGGGCCGGGAGCACCTGTGGGTCGGCGTGCGCGCGCAGCGCTCCGCCGTGCGGGCGATCACCCGCTTCGACGCCAGCGATTTCCGGAGTCGCTGCGCGGGCGAGGTGCCCGACTTCCACGTGGCTGACTTTCTCGACGCACGCCGGGCGCGGCGGATGGACCGCTTCGGGCAGTTCGCGGTGGTCGGTGCCAGGCTGGCCCTGGACGACGCCGGCCTCGACCTCGCCGCGGAGGACCGGGAGCGCGTGGGCGCCATGATGGGCACGGCGCTGGGCGGGGTCGCCCTCGCGGAGTCGCAGGTGCCGGCCTTTTTGCAGGGCGGCCTGCGCGCGGTCGACCCGGGCTTGGCGCTTGCGGTGTTCGGCGGGGCCGCGAGCTGCAACATCGCGATCGAGCTTGGCGTGAGCGGCCCGAACTCGACCAACGCGATGAGCTGCGCGTCGGGGACGATGGCGATCGGCGAGGCCCTCCGCAGCATCCGGGCCGGCGACGCCGACGTGATGCTGGCCGGAGGGGCCGAGGCGCCGCTGGCCCCTCTCTGCTTCGGCGCCTTTGCGCTCATTCGCGCGATGTCGACGCGGAACGACGACCCCGCGACGGCCTCACGGCCCTTCGACGCCGGGCGCGATGGCTTCGTGATGGCCGAGGGTGCCACGGTGCTGGTGCTGGAGGAGCGCGGCCGCGCCATTGCGCGGGGCGCCCGCATCTACGCCGAACTGCTGGGTTACGGCACGACCAACGACGCGCACCACATGACCGCGCCCCGGCCCGACGGCCTGCAGGCGGCCCGCGCGATCCGCCTCGCGCTGCGCAGCGCCGGCGTCGCCGCTGACGCAATCGACTACATCAACGCCCACGGCTCGTCGACACCGCTGAACGACTCCACGGAGTCGCTGGCCATCGCGACCGTGTTCGGCGAGCGCGTCGGCCGGATCCCCGTGAGCAGCACCAAGGCCTACTATGGCCACGCCCTGGGCGCCTCGGGTGCCTTCGAGGCGGCGATCAGCGCGCTGGCCATCCACGAGGGCTGGCTGCCGCCGACCCTGAACCTCCGGACTCCCGACCCGGCCTGTCCGCTCGACTACATTCCCTTGGTCGGCCGGGCGATCGCGGTGAACACGGTCCTCAGCAACTCGTTCGGCTTCGGTGGTATCAACGCGTGTCTCGTGCTCCGACGCGACGCCTGACCCCCAGCACCTCGCCCTCATGCTCTCGACCCTTCTGCGGCACGGCCTCTCCGAGTTCCTCGGCACCCTCTTCCTCGTCGCCGGCATCGGCGGCGCCACGATGATGGCGTACAGCAACGGCGGCGGGTTGATCGAGGTCGCGGCGGCCGGTGGCTTCACACTCGCACTGTTCACCACGGCGTTCGCCGCGACCGGCGCGCAGTTCAACCCGGCGATCACGATCGCACTGCTGTTCACCCGTCGCATCGGCGCCACGATGGCGGGCCTGCACATCGGCGCACAGGTCGCGGGCGGCATCGCCGGTGCGTTCCTCCTCAAGGTGCTGTACCCGATCGTGGTCTTCGACGCGACCCGCGGCGGCGGCACCATCATCTCCGTCGACGTGCCCGCCGTGCAGGCCTGGGGCCTGGAATTCGTCGGCGGCTTCCTGCTGATGTTCGCCTACTACGTCGCGCTCATCGACAAGCGCACCGCGCGGCTCGGCGGACTGCCGGTCGGCTTCGCGGCGGCCGTGATCCTGATGATGATGGCGCCGCTGACCGGTGCGTCGATGAACCCCGCCCGCTCGCTCGGTCCGGCGATCGCGTCGGGGATCCTCGAGGGCCTGGTCATCTTCATCACCGCCCCGCTGGTGGGTGCGATCGTCGCCGCGCTGACCTACGAGTTCGTCGTTCTCGACCGAGGGGACGACAGCACGTCGTGAGCGCGCTGGAGGTCGCACGCGAAGCGACCATCCAACTGCTGTGCCGGCACGTCGCGCTCGATCACCTGGGCGCGGAGTCGCTGGACGCACGGCTCGATCTCGCCCGGCGCGCGGGGTCGCTCGAGGAGTTGCGTGCGCTGACCGTCGGCCTGCCCCCCATCGCCCTGTCGGCGGCCGAGGCGGCGGCGCTGCGCGCGCCCGGCCACGAGCGGATGCTGCCAGGCCTGCCGGACGAGCGTCGCATCGCCGCGGTGTTCACCGAGAAGACCTACGACGACGACTGGGAGCTGGCGCGGCGGACGCGCGTCGTCGCGACCTTCTCCGAGCTGACCCTCGATCTCCGGGGCGCGCGGATCCCCGCCGGTGTCACGACGCTGGAGATCACCGCGACCTTCGCGTCGGTGACGGTGATCGTCCCGCCCGGCGTCCGCGTCGACGTCGATGGCACGGCGATCCTCGGGAGCTTCGAGCGCAAGCGCACCCCGATCATGCCACCGGACGACCCCGACGCGCCCGCGCTGCGCATCACCGGGTACGCGACGCTGGCCGAGGTGACCGTCAAGACCCGGCTCCCCGAGGAATCCGCGCTCGCCGCGCTGAAGCGCGCGTGGCGCTGATGCGGCGCGGTGCGGTGCGGTGCGGTGCGGCGGACGCCGCCCGCGCTACGGCCCGTGGGAGAGGAAGGCGTCCGCGTAGCGCGCGATCGATTCGCTGATCACGCGCCTGGCCGTCGCGGCGTCCTCCCAGCCGAGGATCTCGGCGCGCTTGCCCTCGAGGTCCTTGTAGATGCCGAAGAAGTGCGAGACTTCGCGCAGGTAATGCGCCGGCAGGTCCGCGATGTCGTGGTAGTCCGTGACCAGCGGGTCGTTGACCGCGACCGCGAGGATCTTGTCGTCGGGCTCGCCGAGGTCGAGCATGCGCAGCACCCCGATCGGCCGGACGTCGATGAGACACCCGGTGAAGGTCGGTTCGTCGATGTACACCAGCACGTCGAGCGGATCGTTGTCCTCGTGCAGCGTGCGCGGAATCAACCCGTAGTCGCCGGGGTACTGCACCGCGCTGTAGAGCACGCGGTCCAGGCGGAACAGCCCCGACTCCTTGTCGAGCTCGTACTTGTTCCGCGTGCGGGCGGGGATCTCGATCACCGCCGTCACGAGATCCGGCGGGGCCTTGCCCGGAGCGAGATCACGCCAGGGGTGGATCATGCGGGGCTCCCTGGGTGCGGCGTGTCGCGCGCCGTCGAGCGGGTCGCGGTGCGGATCGTGCGGCAGAGCAGTGTCATGGATCCTTGCGAGGGGCGTCGGCGGCCGTCGGGTGCGGCGCGCGGTGGCCCGAGGCCGCGATGGCGGCGATCAGGGCGTCGCGCGTACTGCTCGCGGCCTCCGCCACGAGCGAGATGCCATAGGCGATGCAGGCGGCGGTCGTGCGCCCCCCGATGCTCGCCGCCGGCAGGCGCTGCGCGACCGCCGTGCCGACGGCGGCCACCCATGCATGCACCGCGGACGGGGCGGAGAACACCGCGAGGTCGATCGCCCCGTCCGCCTCGACCCGCCGGAGCGTCTCCGCGGCGGCGGCGTCAGGAACGGACTCGTAGCAATCCACGCGAATGACCGTCGCCCCCGCGGCCCGCAGGCCGTCCTCGAGCGTGGTGCGCGCGCCCGCAGCGGCCGGGAACAGCATCGTGCACTCGGCCAGGCCGACCGGCGCACGCATCGCGGTCAGCAGGCCGTCCTGATTGGGCGGGTCGGCCGTGACGGCGACCTCGCCACCGACGGCGCGCAGGGCCGCGGCGGTGGTCGGCCCGGCGCAGGCGAACAGCGGTGGCACGGCCCGCGTCATCGGGAGCGCCGGCCCGAAGACGACGTCGATCGCGTGCCGACTGGTCCACAGCACCCAGTCCACCGCCATGTACGCCGCACGCGCCACCTGCACGCCCGACGCGATCGGCTCCACACGCGTCGCCGGAATGTGGATGACCGCCGCGCCCAGCTGGCGCAACGCGTCGCCGATGCCCGTCGTGTCGTCCGGGCGCGTCAGCAGCAGGCGGCGCCCGCCCAGCGGCATGGCGGAGGCGCTCACTCGTCGCCGCGTGCGCGGTGGCGCAGGGCGCGGGCCCGCCGCCACAGCGACAGGGCATAGAGCAGGTAGGTCACGGCGACGATCGCGTACGCCGCGTAGTAGTAGCCCGCATTCTGCGGCATCAGCGCTCCTCCGCGAGCTGGCGGTCCCGCAGCGTCGCGATCGCGTACCGCGCCCGCAGGAACGCCGCGTACAACAGCGTGAACGACGCGAACGCGACCAGCAGCGTGATCAGCATCTCGTTGGGCAGCGAGGGGGCGTCGGGCTTCAGCACGATCGGCCGCGGGTGCAGGGTGCGGAACAGATACACGCTGAGGTGGATGAACGGAATCAGCAGTGCGCCGAGGATCCCCAGCACCGAGCAGAAGCGCGCCTGCATCGCCCGGTCCTCGATGACCCCGCGCAGCACGAGGTAGCCGAGGTAGATGAACCACAGGATCAGCGTCAGCGAGAGACGCGCGTCCCAGGTCCACCACGCGCCCCACACCGGGCGGCCCCAGATGGGTCCGGTGATCATCACCACCGTGGTGAACACCACGCCCACCTCCGCCGAACTCTCGGCGATGCGGTCGAGGCGCTCGTCCTTGAGCCAGAGGTACAGCGCACCCGCCACCGCCACCAGGCCGAAGGCGAGGAACGCGACCCAGGCCGCCGGCGCGTGCACGTAGAAGATCTTCTGTGCCGCGCCCTGCATCACCTCGAGCGGGGTGAAGAACATGGCGCGGACGAACGTGGCGACCACCGCGACGCCGGCGGCCAGGGAAAGCCAATGCACTCTCAGTCCTCGAGCGTATGGGGAAACGCCACCGTGCACGCGAATACGAATACGATGTCGAACGCGACCAGCATCTGCAACCACGGCACGGACTCGGCGACGGGTCGCCCGCCGATCACCCGCGACGAGGCCTGCGCGGCCGCCAGCACGATCGGAATGAAGAACGGCAGGGCGAGCATCGGCAGCAGCAGCTCGGCCAGGCGCGTGTTCGACACCATCGCTGCAAACAAGGTACCCACCGCGACCAGGCCGACCGCCGCCAGCACGGCCAGGCCGAGCACCGCCAGCAGCTCGACGCCGAAGTGCAGGTTGTACACGAGGAACACCGCCGGCACCGTGACCACCTGCACGCCCACCACGAAGACGAGATTGGCCAGCGCCTTCCCCGCGAAGATCGCCTCGCGCGGCACCGGCGCGACCAGCAGGGCGTCCAGCGCGCGGTCGGCCAGCTCCATCCCGAAGGAGCGGTTCAGCCCCAGCAACCCGCTGAAGATGAAGATCACCCAGAGCACGCCCGGCGCAAGATCGATCGACGCCACGGCCGTGGGGTCCCACGCGAAGTAGAACACCACGATGGCCAGCAGCGAGAACACCAGCGCCGAGTAGAACGCGCTGCGCGTCCGGAACTCGACCGTGAGATCCTTGTGCGCCACCAGCCAGACGCTGCGCAGGAAGTCAGGCGGCATCGGCCGACACCAGTGCGCGGTAGTCCGCGGCGAACGCGGCGGCGTCCGCGACGGCGGTGGTCTCGTGCCGCGCGAACCTGCCGTCGAGCAGGATCGCGGCCTGCGTGGCGAGGGCCAGGCCCTCGTCCAGCTGGTGCGTCACCAGCACCAGGGTCGTGCCCTGCGCGAGCAGCGCGCGCAGCACCCGCGTCAGCGCCGCCGCCCCGGCGGCATCGAGGCCGGTGTAGGGCTCGTCGGCGAGGACGACGCGCGGTTCGTGCACCAGGGCCCGCGCGACCGAGACCCGCTGCGAGAGCCCGCGGCTCAGCAGGCGCACCGGGGTGTCGGACCGGTCGGCCACGCCCAGGCGTTCGAGGGCACGGCGTGCCGCCTCCTCCGGCCGCGGCACGCCGTGCATCCGCGCCGTGAAGGTCACGTTCTCGAGCACGGTCAGCGCACTGTAGAGCAGTGCATGGTGCGAGACCAGCCCGACGCGGCCGCGCGTGGACGCCGTGCCGGGCAGCGGTTCGCCCCCGATCCGTGCGCTGCCGCGCGTGGGCTTCAGGAGGCCGGCCAGGAGTCGCAGCAGCGTGGTCTTGCCCGCGCCGTTGGGCCCGAACAGCGCCAGCGCGTCACCGGCGCGCAGCGTGAACGACACGCCGTCGAGCGCCCGACGGTGCCCATAGCTCCGCGCCAGGTCCTGCACGTCGACTTCCGGAGGCGTCGCCGAGGACACCGTCATCGCTGGGGGGATCGCACTCCGAAACCTAGCCACCAGCGCCGCCCGCCCGGGAGCGCGGCGACGACGCGGTTCCCTCACCGACCGCACCGCCCCATACTTCCCGCCATCCTCACGCCACCCGACCATGACCGACATCAGCACGCTCCTCGATGAACGCCGCGGGTTCGCGCCGCCCGCCGACTTCGCCCGCGACGCGGCCGTCAACGACCCCGGGATCCACGCCCGCGCGGCCGCGGACTCCGAGGCCTTCTGGGCCGCCGAAGCCGCGCGGCTCGACTGGACCAGGCCGTGGACCACGGTCTGCGAGTGGACGCCGCCCGACGTCACGTGGTTCGCGGGCGGCCAGCTCAACGTGGCGGCGAACTGTCTCGACCGGCACCTGCACTCGGCGCGGCGCAACAAGGCCGCGATCGTCTGGGAGGGTGAGCCGGGCGACCGACGCACCCTGACCTACTGGGAGCTGACACAGGAGGTCAAACGCTTCGCCAACGTGCTCACGGGGCTCGGGGTCCGCCGCGGGGACCGCGTGGGGATCTATCTCCCGCTCATTCCCGAGGCCGCCATTGCGATGCTGGCCTGCGCCCGCATCGGCGCCATCCACTCCGTGGTCTTCGGTGGCTTCTCGCCGGACTCGCTGCGCGACCGCCTCAACGACGCCGGCGCCTCGGTGCTGATCACCGCCGACGGAGGGTACCGCCGCGGGCAGGTCGTCCCGCTCAAGCGCAGCGCGGACGAGGCCCTGCGCGAGGCCCCCTCGGTCACGCACGTGGTGGTCGTGCAGCGGCGGGCCGGCGGGCCCATCGGCGAGGCCTTCGTCGAGATGCAGGAAGGGCGGGATCACTGGTACCACGAGCTGATGCGCCACGCCTCCACCGACGCGCCCCCCGTCGCCATGGACGCCGAGGACGTGCTGTTCATCCTCTACACCAGCGGCACCACCGGCAAGCCCAAGGGCATCGTGCACTCGACCGGCGGCTACCTCACCGGCGTCGCGGCGACCACCCGGATGGTCTTCGACCTCCGGGAAAACGACGTGTTCTGGTGCACCGCGGACATCGGCTGGATCACGGGGCACTCGTACCTGGTGTATGGTCCCCTGGCCAACGGTGCCACCTGCGTCATGTACGAGGGGGCGCCGGACTGGCCGGCGCAGGACCGCTTCTGGGAGATCTGCGCACGCCACGGGGTCACCGTGTTCTACACCGCGCCCACGGCGATCCGCGCCTTCATGAAGTGGGGCGTCGCCTGGCCGCAGCGGCACGACCTCTCGCAGCTCCGCCTGCTCGGCTCGGTCGGCGAGCCGATCAACCCCGAGGCCTGGATGTGGTACCGCGACACCGTCGGCGGTGGGCGCACCCCGGTGGTCGACACCTGGTGGCAGACCGAGACCGGCGCGATCGTGATCTCGCCGCTCCCGGGCCTCACCACGACGCGCCCGGGGAGCGCGACCCACCCGCTCCCCGGCTACCACGCGGCGCTGCTCGACAGCCGCGGGCAGGCGATCGACACGGGCGGCGGCCTCCTCGCGCTGACGCGGCCGTGGCCCTCGATGCTGCGCAGCATCTGGGGCGACCACGCGCGGTACGTCTCGACGTACTTCAGCCAGTGGCCGGGACGGCCCGACCTCTACTTCCCGGGCGACGGTGCCAAGCGGGACAGCGACGGGTACCTCTGGATCCTCGGGCGCGTGGACGACGTGCTCAACGTCGCCGGGCATCGCATTGGCACGATGGAGGTCGAGTCCGCCCTGGTCGAGCACCCGGCCGTCGCGGAGGCCGCGGTGGTCGGCAAGGCCCACGAGCTCAAGGGGCAGTCCATCGCCGCCTTCGTCACGCTGCGTCAGGGCTTCGAGGAGACCAGCGCCCTGCGGGACGAGCTGCGCGAGTTCGTGGCGCACAAGATCGGCGGCATCGCGCGCCCCGACGACCTGTTCTTCAGTGCGGACCTGCCGAAGACGCGGTCCGGCAAGATCATGCGCCGCCTGTTGCGCGACATCGCCGAGGGCCGGGCCCTCGGGGACACGTCCACGCTGGCCGACCGTGGCGTGGTGGACCTGCTGCGCGCCCTGTATGACGACGAAGGGTGACGGGCGCGCGGCCCGTCACCCTGTTTGCTGCCACCCGGTCGCCGCGGGTCAGTCGTTCGCGGGCTGCCCGAAGCGCGAACCGGTCCGGCCCGCCGCGACGTCCGCCGCCGCGCTGTCCACGTAGGCCTTCACCACGTCGTACGACATCCGGGTGAAGACCATCCGGCTGCCGATGATCATCGTCGGCGTGCCGCCCACCCGCAGCCGGGTGCCCTCGGCGCGATTCGCGTCGATCTGGGCCTGGTGCCTGCGGCTGTCGAAGCAGGCGTTGAACTCGTCGGTGTTCAGCGCGAGGTCCTTGGCGTACCCCTTGAGGATGCGGCCCGGGCTGGCGGTCGCCTGCCGGGACCAGTCCCCCTGACCGTAGAACAGCTTGTCGTGCATTTCCCAGAACTTCCCTTGGTCGTTCGCACAGGCCGCCGCGTTGTGCGCCGCGAGCGAGTTGGGGTGGATGTCCACCAGCGGGAAGTCCACGAAGCGGAAGCGGGCCTGCCCGCTGGCAACGAGCCGCGACTTGATGTCGGGCGCCGTGATGGTCGCGAAGTGCGCGCAGCCCGGGCACTCGAAGTCGGCGAACTCGATGATCTCGACCGGCGCGTCCGCGCTCCCGATCACGTAGCCCGCCGGCGCCGGCGGCGGGGCATCCGGGTCGAGCGCGACCGACGTCGCGCCCGAGTTCGACACGACCCACGCGATCGCCCCGCCTCCGACCAGCACGACGACGGCGAGCGCACCGAGGAACTTCGAGTTGCCGCGCGAGGCGGGCTTCTTTCTGGCTGCCACGGATCGATCCGATGCAAAGGTGAGGTCCCCCGGACCGGGGAGTCCTGGGAAGATAACGCGTCCAACGCTCGGGCGCCCTCCCTGCGTAGAGCTACCGGGGTAGGAACGCGCACCCGAATGGGTTATATTGAAGGATTGCGGTACACCCCCATCATCCAGGAGTCAATGACAAAGACCAGCCGCCATCGTCGGAAGCCGGTGAGCACCGAGCCCTCCGTGTTCGACCTCGCGCGGGACGAAATGTTCCAGCACATCATCCAGTGCGGCGTCATCGGCGCCGATCCGGAGCATCAGGCCGAATGGTTCACGGACACGATGACGCATATGGCACAGCGGTGGCATGAGCTGTCGGCCAAGGAACTGACCGATCTCCGCACGCTCGGCGAGCGATTCGCGCGGCCCGCGCGCGGCGCGGCAGCGGCGCCGGTCGTGGTCGCCGCTCCGAGCAGCCGCGAGGTCGAGGACGACACCTCGGCCGAGGTGGATGCTGCGGTCGAGGAGTTGAACGCCGTCTCCGCGTAACGCGTCACGGCGCACGGCGCCGGGATGCGTAGGCCGCAATCAGGAACCACGCGTAATCCGCCACCGCGAGCAGGCTCACGCTGCCCGCGACCACGACGGCAGGCAGCACCCACGCGGGGCGCACGACGGCAAGGAGCAGCGCCAGGAACTGGCACAGCGTGACCACCTTGCCCAGGGGACGCGCCGCGAAGGTCAGGGAACGGGTCGCGGGGACGCGGCGCGAGATGAACAGCCCGACCGCCGTCATCAGGTCGCGGCTGAGAAGCAGGGCCACCATCCACGGCTCGAGCACGCCCTCCCACGACAGCACGCCCAGCGCGATGATCGCAAAACTGCGGTCGGCGACCGGGTCGATCAACGCGCCCCAGCGCGACGGGGGGCCACTGCGCCGCGCCACCCAGCCGTCCACCGCGTCGCTGAGGCCGGCCAGCGCGACGATCAGCACGCGCAGCGGCACGCCGCCGGCGAACGCGAAGGCCAGCGCCAACGGAATCCGCGTCAGCGAGATGGTGTTGGCGGGGGTCCAGAAGCGTTCGGTCATCACCCCGGCAACCTAGTCGGCAGGACGGCCCGCTTGCTACGGAGCCCGGCGCCGCCTAGCTTCGGCTCCATTCTCACTCCCGGGGCGTTCCCCATGCCGTCCGTTGTCGAGCTGCTCAGACCCGTCGCCATTTTCAAGGACCTCGACGACGCCGACCTGGCGCTGGTCGCCGAGTACTGCCGCACGCAGACCTTCGAGGCGGGCGAGGTCGTCTTTCGCGAGGGCGAGGCGGGCAACCGCCTGTACCTGATCACGGACGGCGAGGTGCGCATCAGCCGCGTGGTGCCCGGCAGCGGCGAGGAAGCGCTCGCCGTCCTGAAGGCGGGCGCGCTGTTCGGCGAGATGGCGGTGTTCGACCGCGGCGAGCGGTCCACGGACGCGATCGCCAACGGCGGGGCCACCTGCCTGACCATCACCCGCTCGGACTTCGAGATGCTCCTCGACTTCAATCGCGAGGTCGCGTACAAGATCCTCTGGGCCTGTGTCCGCCTGCTCTCCGGTCGACTCCGCTCGACCAACGACTCCCTGCGGTCGTTCCTCGCCATGTCGATGTTCTAGGTGATCGACGGATTCACGCATCACTCGGCCGATCTCGCGGGGGTGCCCGGCGCGGCGCTGCGCGACGCTGCATTGCTCAGCGGCCTGCTCGTGGCCGCCGCGGGGGCCGCCGGCCTCAGCTCGACCGCGTCGCCGGTGGTCCGCACGCGGGGCACCGAGGGGGTGAGCGCCATCCTGCTCCTCGAAGCCGAGGGCTGTCATATCAGTGCGCACAGCACACCGTCCACGGGGCTGCTGATGGTGGATGTCCTGGTGCCCGTGCCGCGCGACGGCGAGAAGGCCATCGACGTCTTCGTCCGGCGCCTCGGTGCGACCACGGTGTCGCGGACGGTGGTCCGCCGGGGCGGACTACCCAGCCCCTGACCCGCGCACGATCCCCCAGCACGCGGCGCCCGTCACGGCCTGCTCGGCCAGGTGCTGCACGTCGCGCGCCGTGACGGCGGCGATCGCCGCGTCCCGATGCGGCAGCTCGTCGAGCGCGTCGATGGCCCAGGCGCCGGCCAGCTCACCCGCCAGCGTGGCCGCACTCTGCCGCCGGATCGCGCGCGACCCGACGAGGTAGGCCTTGGCGCGTTCCAGTTCCTCCTCCGTCACCGGTGACTCGGCGAGCAGGGTCCACTCCCGCAGCAGCCCCGCACGGGCCTGGGCCTCCTTGTCGGGCGCACAGGCGAGGTAGCTGCTGAACCATCCCGCGGCCGACGCCCCGTGGGCTCCGACGCTGATGGCGTAGGCCAGCGACTCCTGGTCGCGCAGGGCCGTGAAGAAGCGTCCACCGAGCCCCGTGGCGAGCGTGCACAGCACCGACGCCGCGTGGCGCAGCGGGTCCGCGGCCCGAGGGCCCGGGAGCAACAGCGCGATCGCGGTCTGGGCCTTGGTCCGCCGCTCCACGCGCTCCGAGCCCACGGACGGCCACGGCAACGGCGGGCGACTCGGCGGTTCCGCCCACGCGAGGCGCGTGCACGCCGCACTGACCAGCGCCGCGATCTCACCGGGCTCCGCGTCCGCGACGACCACCACCGCCGCAGGTGCCGTGAGCACATGCTGACGGTGCCACTGCTGCAGGGCCGCCGCATCGGTCCCACGCAGCCCCGCCTCCGTGCCCAGGGCGCTGTAGGCGTAGGCATGGTCGCCGAAGACGTCCTGCCGCGCGAGGCTCGTCGGATGGCTGCTCATGTCGTCGCGCATCTGTTCGAGACTCGACAGCGCGATCCCACGCTCCGTGTCGAGCGCGGCGGCCCTGAAGGTCGGCGCCTGGATCACGTCGGCGAGCACCGCGATCACGGCGGGCAGCACCGCGCCGGGCCCCGACGCCATCCACGAGAACGTGTCGCGCCCGACCCCATGCCCGAGGTCCGCACCCACGGACTCGATCTCGTCGGCGATCTGCGGGCCGCTGCGGGAGTGGGTGCCCTGGACCGCGGTGCGCACGAGCAGCGTGCTGCGCCCCGCCGTCTGCGGCGACTCGCTGGGTGGCCCGCCGCGGAACAGCACGTTGACGTGGGCGACGCGCGCGCCCGGCTTGCGCTGCACGAGCACCGGAATGCCCAGTGCGGTCCGGAACATCAGGGCCCCGCCGGCCTCCCGCTCAGGACGCAGCGCAGACGCGACGATCGCGGGGGCGGCTGCCGGGGCCTCGGTCGGTGCTGCGCGCGGGGGGACGCCCGTCGGCACGACGCCCTGACGCAGGGCCTCCGTCGAGGCGGCCACGGGGGCGCTGTCGCCGGGGCGCAGC
>CAYSFN010000033.1:5825-23669 GCA_964430045.1 uncultured Gemmatimonadaceae bacterium | reverse complement strand
GCTGGCCGGCGAGCCGCTGCACGTCCCCGAGGGCGGGTATCACGGCGCCTACATCGTCGAGATCGCACAGCGCTATGCGGCCGCCCACCCGGACGACCCGCGCGGGGAGCAGCTCGACCAGGTCCGCCGCGTGGCCGTGGCCGCACTGCGCGCCGAGCAGGACCTGGACCTCAAGGCCTTCGGGGTCGCCTTCGACACCTACTTCCTGGAGTCGTCGCTGTACACCGACCGCAAGGTGGACGAGACCGTCGCGCTCCTGCAGGGCGGGGGGCACACCTTCGAGGACGACGGCGCCTTGTTCCTGCGCACCACGGCCTTCGGCGACGACAAGGACCGCGTGATGCGCAAGCGGGACGGGACGTACACGTACTTCCTGCCCGACGTGGCCTACCACGTGGACAAGTGGCGCCGCGGGTTCACGCGCGCGGTCAACGTGCAGGGGGCCGACCACCACAGCACGGTCACGCGCGTGCGGGCGGGGCTGCAGGCCATCGGGCTCGGCATTCCCCACGGGTACCCCGAGTACGTGCTGCATCAGATGGTCACGGTGATGCGCGGCGGCGAGGAAGTGAAGATCTCCAAGCGCGCGGGCAGCTACGTCACCGTGCGGGACCTGATCGACGAGGTCGGACGCGACGCGGTCCGGTGGTTCTTCCTGATGCGCAAGGGCGATTCGCAGTTGGTCTTCGACGTCGACCTCGCGCGGTCGCAAAGCGACGAGAACCCGGTCTACTACGTGCAGATGGCGCACGCGCGCGTCAGCGGGATCTTCCGCGTGGGGGAGATCGATCCGGCGCACATCGACGGGACGACCCTCGACCCGGCGGCGTTGGGGGAACCCTCCGAGCGCGAGCTCATCAAGGCGCTCACCGACTTCCCGGCCGTGCTCGAAGGCGCGGCCGCCGCGGCGGAGCCGCATCGGATCACGAGCTACCTGCTCGAGACCGCGCGTCTGGTGCACACCTGGTATCACACCTGCCACGTGCTGGGAGAGCCGGAGCCCGTGCGTGGCGCACGGCTCGTGCTGGCGCGGGCGGCCCAGGCGGTCCTGCGCAACGGCCTCGCGCTGCTCGGCATCACCGCGCCGGAGCGGATGTAGCCGCCGTGCCACCTCTCGACATCCCCGGCACGGCACTCGTGACTTCTTCCGCGCAGCCGCTCCTCGTCGTTGGCACCGTGGCGACCGACGACATCGAAACCCCGTTCGGGTCGGTCACCCGCGCCCCCGGTGGCTCGGCGTCGTTCTTCGCGGCCTCGGCGTCGCACTTCGCCCCCGTGCGGCTCGTCGGTGTGGTCGGCGACGATTACCCCATGCAGGCCCTGGCACCGCTCGCCGCGCGCGGCGTCGACCTCGCGGGACTGGAGCAGGCCGCGGGCGCGTCGTTCCACTGGACGGGGCGCTACCGCCACGACCTCAATGCCGCCGAGACGCTGGAGACGCGACTCGGGGTGCTCGCCGCCTTCGACCCCAAGCTGCCCGAGGCGTGGCGGCGCACCAGGTACGTGTTCCTGGCCAACATCGATCCGCGCTTGCAGCACCGCGTGCTCGATCAGATGATCGCGCCGGCCTTTGTCGCGTGCGACACGATGAACTTCTGGATCGAGTCGCAACGGCCCGAGCTGGTCGCCCTGCTGGGCCGCGTCGATCTCCTGACCTTGAACGACGGCGAGGCGCGGCAGCTCACGGGCGCGACCAATCTCGTGCACGCGGCCCGCTGGATCCTCGACCGGGGCCCGCGGTACGTGATCATCAAGAAGGGCGAGCACGGCGCCCTGCTCTTCGATCGCGAGTCGATCTTCGTCGCGCCCGCGTTTCCGCTCGAACAGGTGTTCGACCCCACGGGCGCGGGCGATTCCTTCGCCGGTGGCTTCATGGGCTGGATTGCCAGGGCCGACGCCCTCTCGGCGAACACCCTGCGCCATGCCGTGGTGCAGGGGTCGGCCATGGGCTCGTTCGCCGTGGAGAAGTTCTCGTTCCAGCGACTCCTCGAGGTGACGCCGGCCGACCTGGCGCGCCGCGTCGAGGACTTCCGCACGCTCGTGTCCTTCGACCGGGAGATGCCCGCGTGACCTTCGACTATCGCAGCGCCGGCGTCGACATCGACGCGGCCGAACACGCCAAGGACCGCATCAAGGCGCACGTCGAGTCCACCTACACCGCGGGAATGCGCGGGATGTTCGGGGCCTTCGGCGGGATGTTCAAGGTGCCGTCCGGCATGCGATCCCCGCTGATGGTCGCCTCCGCCGACGGCGTGGGGACCAAGATCAAGGTCGCCATCGAGGCCGACGTGCACGACACGATCGGGCACTGCCTGGTGAATCACTGCACGAACGACATCCTCGTGCAGGGAGCCGTGCCGCTGTTCTTCCTGGACTACGTCGCCTTCGGCAAGCTCGTGCCCGCCGTCGTCGAATCCATCGTGGCCGGGGTCGCCGCGGGATGTCGCGAGAACGGCTGCGCGCTGCTCGGCGGCGAGACCGCCGAGATGCCGGGCGTCTACACGCCACCGGACTACGACCTGGCGGGGTTCATCGTCGGCGTCGTCGAGGAGGATAGCGTGCTCGGGCCGGATCGCGTGCGCGCGGGAGACGTGCTGATCGGGATGGCCAGCACCGGGCTCCACACGAACGGCTACTCGCTGGCGCGGCGGATCGTCGACGCGCGGCTGCGCCTCGCACCCACAGACCCGTTCCCCGGGCTCGACGGCGTCTCCACGGCCGACGCGTTGCTGGCGGTGCACCGGTCCTACCTGCCGATCCTGCGCGACCAGTTGCCGCGCATCCACGCCATGGCGCACATCACGGGCGGCGGGCTTCCCGGCAACCTGAACCGCGCGCTCCCGCCGTCGTTCGACGCGCGGATCGATACGGCCTCCTGGACGGTGCCCCCGTTGTTCGAGACGCTGATCGAGGCCGGCGGGGTGGCGCGCGACGAGGCGTTCCGCGCGTTCAACATGGGGGTCGGCATGGTCGTCATCGCGGACGGCCGGGACGCGGACGCGCTGGTCGCGGCGTCGGCCGCCATGGGGGTCCATGCGTGGGTGCTGGGTGACGTTGTGCCGGGTTCTGGGCGAGTGCTGCTGTGATCGCAGGCGGTGCCGAGGACGCGCGCTGGATGCGCCTCGCGCTCGCGCTCGCGCCCCGCGGGTGGGGGCACACGGCCCCCAATCCGCTGGTCGGTGCGGTCGTGGTCCGCGACGGAGTGCTCGTCGGGGCGGGGCATCACGTGGCCCTGGGTGCGGACCACGCCGAGGTCGTCGCGCTGCGCGCGGCGGGGGACCTGGCGCGTGGCGCGACCCTCTATGTGACTCTCGAGCCGTGCAACCATCACGGGCGCACCCCGCCGTGCACGGAGGCGATCCGTGCGGCCGGTGTCGCGCGCGTGGTCTGCGCCGTGGACGACCCGGATCCGGCCGCACGCGGTGGTGCGGCGTGGTTGCGCGCGGCCGGTGTGGCCGTGACGGCGGGCGTGGAATCCGCGGCGGGCCGCGAGCTGATCGCGCCGTTCCTCCACCGGTTCACCGCCGACCGGCCGTTCGTCACGCTCAAACTCGCAACCTCGATCGACGGCGCGATCGCTGATGCCGCGCGCGCGCCGGGGTGGCTCACCGGACCGGCGGCACGCCACGCGGTCCATCGGTTCCGCGCGGGGCACGACGCCATCGCGGTGGGCAGTGGAACGGTGCTGGCCGACGACCCACGGCTCACGGTGCGCGATTCCCGCCCTCCGCGCGTCGCACCGCGACGGATCATCTTCGATCGTCGCGGGCGGTTGACCGCGGCGGCGCAGGTCGTGCAGACCGCCGCCCGCGTGCCGACCATCGTGGTGACGTCGGCGACTGGCGCCGAACGGCTCGCCGCGCTGCGGGACCATGGGGTGAGTCTGCTCGTCGAGCCGTCGCTCCCGGCGGCGCTCCGGCGCCTGCGCGACGATGGCATCGACAGTCTGCTCTGCGAGGGCGGCGCCGGGCTCGCCGGCGCCCTGCTCGAGCACGGTCTGGTCGACCGCCTGGTTATCTTCCAGGCACCGCTGTTCCTCGGCGGGTCGGCGTTGCCGGCGTACGGGGCCGTGCCCTCGCGTCCGCTCGCCGAGGCGCGCCGCTGGCGGCTCTGTGCCGCCGACCGACTCGACGACGACGTCGTGATGACCTACGCTCCCCTGACCTGACCGTCGACGGCCCGTGTTCACTGGACTGATCTCCCACGTGGGAACCGTCACCGACGTCGTGCAGACGGCGGCCGGCCGGACGTTCACGGTCGCCGCGCCGTTCGAGGCCGTGGCCGACGGGGAGAGCATCGCCTGCGACGGGGTGTGCCTGACGGTGCGTGAGCAGCGCACGGGGCAGTTCGTCGTGTCCGCCGTGTCGACGACGCTCGAGCGGACGCACCTCGGCGACTGGTCCGCCGGTCGGCGGGTCAACCTCGAACGCGCGATGCGCCTGAGTGACCGGCTCGGTGGCCATCTCGTGCAAGGGCACGTGGATGGGGTGGCGACCGTGGCCGCCGTGCGGGACGCCGGCGACGCGTGGATCCTCGAGCTGGCCGTCTGGCCCGAGGCGGACCAGCTCTGCGTGCTGCACGGGAGCGTGACCGTGGACGGCGTCAGTCTGACGGTGAATGCGCGGCCGGCACCGGGGGTCGTGGGCCTCTCGGTCATCGAGTACACGCGGCGGCATACGACGCTGGGCGATCGCCGGGTTGGTGATCCGGTGCACGTGGAGTTGGATGTGATCGGGAAGTACGTACGGCATCTGGCCGCGCCGTGGGGCGTGGTGGCGGGAGTCGAGTCGTGAGCGACGGTCGAGAACCGTCAGGAGACGCCATGGCGTTCGGAACCATCGCGCAGGCCATCGAGGATCTGCGGGCCGGCAAGTTCATCGTCGTCGCCGACGACGAGGACCGCGAGAACGAGGGAGACCTCATCATCGCCGCGCAGCACATCACCGCCGAGAAGGTCAATTTCCTGATGCAGGCCAAGGGCATGATCTGCCTGGCGCTGACCAGTGACCGGGTGGCCGCGCTTGATCTGCCGATGATGGGGGCGGAGAACACCGACGCCTTCCGCACCGCCTACACGGTGACCATCGATGCGGCGCCGCGCTTCGGGGTGACCACCGGGATCGCGGCGTCCGACCAGGCGACGACCATCAAGGTCGCGATCGATCCGGAGACGGTGCCCGGCGATCTGCGCCGACCGGGGCACGTGCACCCGCTGCGCGCGCGCGACGGCGGGGTGCTGCAACGCGTGGGCCACACGGAGGCGGCCGTGGACCTCTGTCGCCTGGCGGGGCTCAACCCGGCGGGCGTGATCTGCGAGATCCTCAACGACGACGGGACCACCGCGAAGCGGCCGCAGCTCGAGGTCTTTGCGGCGCGGCACGGGCTGACGTTCATCACGGTGGCGCAACTGGTGGCCTACCGGCTGCGGACGGAATCCCTGGTGCATCAGGTTGCGACGGCCCGCCTGCCCACGGATTTCGGGGAGTTCCGGGTGGTCGGCTTCCGCAACGACGTCGACGCGCGTGAGCACGTGGCCCTGGTGTACGGCGACGTCGCCGACGGCGAGGACGTCCTGGTCCGCATGCACAGCAAGTGCCTGACCGGCGACACCTTCCACTCCGTGCGCTGCGATTGCCGGTGGCAACTGCATACGGCGATGCAGATGATCGCCGAGGCCGGGCGCGGGGTGATCGTGTATCTCGATCAGGAAGGGCGGGGCATCGGTCTGCTCAACAAGCTCAAGGCCTACGAGCTGCAGGACCGCGGGGCCGACACCGTCGAGGCGAACGAGGCCCTCGGTTTCGCGCCGGACCTGCGCAACTACGGGATCGGGGCGCAGATCCTGCGCGCCGTGGGGCTGCACTCCATTCGCCCGATCACCAACAACCCGCGCAAGCTCGTGGGGCTCGAAGGCTATGGGCTCACGGTGCTCGAACGCGTCCCCATCGTCGCTCCGGCCACGCGGGACAACGCGGAATACCTCGCCACCAAGCGCGAGAAACTCGGACACCTCAAGGCCATCTGAATGCCGGAATTCACTGGGTCCCCGGACGGGGCGGGGCGCCGCCTCGCGTTCGTCTGCAGTCGCTTCAACCTCGAGGTCGTCCAGCGGCTGCACGACGGCGCGTATGCCACGGCCCGTGCGGCCGGGGTGGCGGTGGAGGACATCGATGTCTTCTGGGTCCCGGGGGCCTGGGAGATTCCGGTCGTCGTGCGGCGCCTCCTCGAGCTGGGGCGCTACGATGGGATTGTGACGCTCGGCGCCGTGATCCGCGGCGAGACACCGCACTTCGACTACGTGGCGGGCGAGGCCGCGAGCGGGCTGCAGGCTCTGGCGCTGGAGTTCGGGGTGCCCGTTGCCTTCGGAATCCTGACCACGGACGACGACGCGCAGGCCGAGGCACGCGCGGGAGGCGCGCACGGCAACAAGGGCGGCGACGCCGTGATGGTCGCGCTCGAGATGGCGGATCTCTTTGCACGGCTCGACGCCGTCGACACGGTGGATGGCGACGACGCGTAGGCGCGCGCAGCGCGCCCGCGCCCGCGCCCTGCAGGCCTTGTACGCGGCGGACATGCGCGGCACCGATGCCATCGCGCGGGTGGCCACGACGATGTTCGACGACCTCGCCGTTGATCCGGATGAACGGGCGTTCGCCGAGCAGTTGCTGCGCTACGTCATCGCGCACCAGGCGGACCTCGACGCCGCCCTCGAGACCGTCACGGCGAACTGGCGGCTCGAGCGTCTCGGGGCGATCGAGCGGGCCCTGCTGCGACTCGGCTCCGCAGAGCTGGCCCAGGGGACGACGCCGCCGCGCGTGGTCCTGCAGGAGTGCGTGCGGCTCGCCGAGCGGTTCGGTGGGCTGCCCAGCGCCAAGTTCGTGAACGGCGTGCTGGACGCCTTCGCGCGGCGCACGGGGCGTCTCTAGTGCGCATCGTGGTCCTCAACTGGCAGGATCGCGAGAATCCGCTTGCCGGTGGCGCGGAGATCCTGTTGCACGAGGTCTTCGGGCGGCTCGTTGGCTGGGGGCACGAGGTGACGCTGCTCTGCGGGGGGTGGGCCGGTGCGCCGCCGACGACCACGTTGGACGGGATGCGTGTGCTGCGCGTCGGGACCCGGCAGACCTTTCCGTTCCTCGTGCGGCGCTTCTGGGAGCGGACGTTGCGGCACGAGCGCTTCGACGTGCTGGTCGAGGACATCAACAAGGTCCCGCTGTACACGCCGCGATGGACCGCGCCCCCGATCGTCGCGTGGGTCCCGCACCTGTTCGGCGACGCGGCGATCACGGAGCTGGGGCTCCTGCTGGGCAGTGCCGTGTGGCTGTCCGAACGCCCCCTCGCGCGCATCTACCGCAACGTTCCCTTCGAGGCGATCTCGCAGTCCACGGCCGACGACCTGGTGGCCCGCGGGATTCCCCGCGAGGCGATCCACGTGAACTATCCGGGCATCGCCTTCGACGTGTACACCCCCGAGGCGTCCGCCCGGGCGGCGGTCCCGACCTTCGCCTATCTCGGACGCCTCAAGCGCTACAAGGGGGTCGACACCGTGATCCGCGCGTTCGCGCGGGTCAGCGACCCGCGGGCGGTCCTCGAGATCGCGGGCTCCGGGGACCACCGGGCGGCCCTGGAACAGCTCGTGCAGTCGCTGGGGCTCGGCGCACGGGTCCGCTTCCTCGGATTCATCGATGAGGACGCGAAGCGGGCGTTGCTGCGGCGCGCGTGGGCGCTCGCGCTGGCCTCGCCCAAGGAGGGGTGGGGCCTGACCAATCTCGAAGCGGCAGCGTGCGGAACGCCGGTCATCGCATCAGATTCCCCGGGGATCCGGGAGTCGGTGCGTCACGGCGAGACCGGCTACCTTGTGCCGCACGGCGATGTCGAAGCCTTCGGGGCCGCGCTCGACCGGCTCGCTGCCGACGCGGCACTGGTGGCGACGCTCGGCGCACGGGCCCGGCGCTTTGCCGAGACCTTCACGTGGGACCGCTGCGCCCGCAACAGCGAATCCCTCCTGCACCACGCGAGCCAACGCACATGACGCTCACTGTCGGCACGCTCGTCGAGCGGCTTCGGGAACCGCTGCAGCTCGAGCTGTTCGGATCATCCGACGGCCTCCACCGGGAGATCAGTGCCGGAGAGGCCCAGAGCCCCGGCCTGCTCCTGGCGGGCTGGACCGGTCGCTTTCTCGACCATCGCATCCAGGTCCTCGGTGAGACGGAGATCTCGTACCTGCGCTCGCGCCCGGAGGCGGAACGCCGGGCCACGCTCGAGCGGCTGTTCGCGTATCCGATCCCCTGTCTGTTCATCACCAAGGGGCAGGAACTCCCCGAGGCGATGCACGAGCTGGCCCAGGCGGCGGGGGTCGCCGTGCTGCGATCCCGGTTGCGCACGGCGGAGTTCTACAAGCAGCTCAACCCGTTCCTGGAAAACGAGTTCGCGCCCGCGACGAACGTGCATGGCTCCCTGGCGGACGTCTTCGGGGTCGGCCTGTTGTTCACGGGGACCAGTGGGATCGGCAAGTCGGAGTGCGTGCTCGACCTCGTCGAACGCGGACACCGGCTGGTCGCCGACGACCTGGTCCTCATCAAGCGCCGCGGCACCGACGTCCTGCTGGGGCGCGGGCACGAACTGCAGCGCCACTTCATGGAGATCCGCGGCGTCGGGCTCATCGACGTGCCCGCCATCTTCGGCATTCACGCCGTGCGACAGCAGAAGCGCGTGGAGGTGATCGTGCATCTCGAGCCGTGGGACGCGAATGCGGTGGTCGAGCGCACGGGGCTCGACGAGACCACGACGACCATCCTGGACGTCGAAGTGCCGTTCATCAAGGTGCGCCTGAACCCCGGCAAGAACATCACCGTGATCGCGGAGGTCATCGCGATGAATCACCTGCTCAAGTACAGTGGCGGGACCAACGCGGCCGAGCAGTTCAACGAGCGACTGATCGGCCGGATGCGCCGGGCCGCCGACGTGAACCGGTACTTGCAGGAAGACGATGAGTGACGTGCGCGCCATCGTCGCCGCGCACGGCCACCTCGCCGCCGCGCTGGTCGAGGCGGCGGCCCTGATCGCCGGGCCGTCCTCCCGGTTCCTCGCCGTGTCGAACGAGGGGCACGATGCCGCGTCGCTGCTTGACGCGCTGCGCACGGCGGCGGATGCGAGTGGCGCGACGCTCATCCTGACGGACCTGCCGGCCGGCAGTTGCACCATGGCCGCCCGGCGCCTGCAGCGGGAGCGACCGCAGGTGCACGTGGTCGCGGGGGTCAACCTCCCCTTGCTCCTCGACCTCGCGCTGTCGGAGGATGCAACGGTCGCTCCGGCGGCGCTGCTCGAGTCCGGGCGGGCTCATTTGCGCGCATGGGAGGGGACCGATGTCCGTTGAACTGTTCCGCATCGACGACCGACTCATTCACGGACAGGTCGTGGTCGGGTGGGGGCAGCCCCTCGAGATCGCGTTCATCGTGCTTGTGGACGACCAGGTCGCGGCCAACGACTGGGAGCAGGATCTCTACCGGATGGGGGTGCCGGCGGAGATGGAGCTGTACTTCGAGTCGGTGGACGGTGCGGTCGCCCGGCTCGCCGACTTCCTGGCGGATGAACGCCCCGGCATCGTGCTGACGGGCGACGTCGCGACCATGCGGCGCCTCGCCGAAGGGTCCGGTCGCGTGGAGCGTGTCAACATCGGCGGCCTGCATCACCGTCCGGGTCGCACCCAGCATCTGCGCTACGTGTTTCTCGGGCCCGAGGAGGCGGCGGACCTGCGGGGACTCGCGCAGGGCGGCGTCGACGTCTCCGCGCAGGATCTGCCGTCGACCGACCCCGTGGCGCTCGACACCGTGCTGGCGAGCCGCGACGCCTCGTGATCATCGACCTCCTGCCCGCGGCGGCGCTGGGCGCCGTGCTTGGATTGGACATGGTCGGCTTCCCGCAGGCCATGATCTCGCGTCCGCTGGTGGCGGCGACCATCGCGGGAGCCTTTGCCGGCGACCCGGAGCGTGGACTGACCATCGGGGTCATCCTCGAGATGATCGCCCTCGGGACCCTGCCGTTCGGCGCCTCGCGCTACCCGGAGTGGGGCAGCGCGTCCGTGGTCGGTGGCGTCCTCTACGCCCAGGGCGCGGCGGCTCCGGTGGGGCAGTTGGCCCTCGCGGTGCTCGCCGCACTGCTCACCGCCTGGGCCAGCGGAGAGTCCATGGTCCAGGTGCGCCAGCTCAACGCACGACTCGCCCGGGCAGCCCGGCCCGCACTCGACGCCGGGGACGCCGGGGCCGTGCAGCGCCTGCAACTGCTCGGCCTGACCGCCGACGCTGCGCGGGGGGCCGCCGTGACGTTCCTCGCGCTCCTCCTGCTCACGCCGGCCGTGGCCGCCATCGTGCCGCGGTGGTCGGGCGGGGCCACCGCAGAACGCACGGTGCTCATCGGCCTCACGGCGGCGTTGGGCGCGGCGACCATCTGGATGCTCGTGCGCGGGACGTCTGCGGCACGCGGCCTGGCGGTCTTCGGCGTTGCCGTGGGGGTCACATGGTTCCTGTGACGTCGCCGTCGCTGCCCTGGTCCACGCGGATCGTGATGATGCTGCGGCTCTTCGCGGTCCAGGGCGCGTGGAATTACGAGTCGATGATCGGCACCGGCATCGCCTTCGCCCTGGAGCCGGCCCTGCGGTTCCTCCCGGAGGGGCGGGACGGCCCCGCCTATCGTGCCGCCGTCGCGCGGCACAGCGGGTACTTCAACGCGCATCCGTACCTGGCCTCGCTGGCCGTTGGCGCGCTGGCCCGTGCCGAACTCGACCAGGTCGACCCGGCACTCATCGAGCGCATGCGGTCGGCCTGCTGCGGCCCCCTGGGCAGCACCGGCGACCGGCTCATCTGGGCGGGGTGGTTGCCGCTCTGCTCGTTGGTGGCCTTGCTCGCCTATGGCCTCGGGCTCGGCCCCCTCGGAGTGGTGGTCCTGTTTCTCGTGACCTATAATCTGGGACACGTCGCGTTGCGCTTCTGGGCGATCGATGCGGGCTGGCACCAGGGACTTCGCATGGCGAGCGTGCTGGCCACCCCGGCCTTCCGGCAGGCGCCGGTCTTCATCGGGCGCGTGATGGCACTACTCTCCGGGGTGGCCGTCCCGCTGGCGGTGGCCCGCGTGGTCGGCGCCGACCGGCTGGCCCTGGTGTCGGCGCTCGGCGTCGCCTTGTGCTGGATCATCGGGACGGCGCTGCTGTCCCGACGGCTTGATGGATGGCGTGCGGCCTTGGCCGGCGTCGCGGTGTACGTCCTCTACTCTTCGATTCTGTGACCATCGAACGTCAACTTCGCATCCTCAACGAGAACGGCGTGCATGCGCGCCCGGCCGCCGAACTCGTCAAAGTCGCCGCGCGTTTCCGCAGCGAGATCACCTTCTCGCGTGACGACCTGACGGTCAACGGCAAGAGCATCATGGGGGTGATGATGCTCGCCGCCGAGTGCGGCTCGACGCTGATCATCCGGGCATCCGGTGCCGACGCGCTCGACGCCGTGGACGCGATCGACGCCTTGGTGGCCAATCGGTTCGGCGAGCGCGCCTAGCGCATGGAGCGACTCCTCCGGGGCATTCCCGCCTCGCCCGGCATTGCCAGCGGAGTCGTGCACGTCCTGCGCTGGGAGGTGCCGACGGTCGAGCCGCGGATGGTGGCCGACGACGCCGTCCCCGCGGAGCGCATCCGCCTCGACGAGGCGCTGCGCACCGCGATCGGCCGCCTGCAGCGCGTGCGCGAGCGCGCCGAGCGGAACGTCGGGCCCGAGGAAGCGGCCATCTTCGACGTCCAGATCTCCATCCTCGAGGATCCCGCGCTCCGCGCGGAGATCGACGCGCTCATCGAGCAGGGGCTCGCCGCCGAGAAGGCGGTGGACCTCGTGCTGCTCGAGTGGCGGCAACGGTTCGCACGGCACGCGCACGCCATGCTGCGGGAGCGGGTCGGCGACGTCACCGACGTGCATATCCGGGTCCTCTCGATCCTGCTGGGGCTGGGCGACCACGATCCGATCGACGTGGAAAAGGGGGCCAACGCGATCCTTGTCACGCGGGATCTCACGCCGTCGCTGACCGTCCAGCTCGATCGGGACGCGATCGTCGCCATCGCCACGGAGGAGGGGACGCGCACCTCGCACGTGGCGATCCTCGCACGCTCGCTCGGGCTGCCGGCCATCGTCGGGGCCCGCGGCGCGCTCGCCGCCCTCGCCGGAGGCGAGTTCGTGATCCTCGACGGCAGCACCGGGACCATCGTCGTCCGTCCGACGGCCGCGGAAGTCGCCGAGGCCACGGTCCGCTCCGAAGCCGAGCGGACGGCCTACGAGGCGTTGACCGATCTCCGCCTCGCGGACAGCGTGACGCAGGACGGCACGGCGATCGTGCTCCGGGCGAATGTCGACCGGCCCGAGGAGGTGGCGGGGGCGGCCGCGACCGGTGCCGACGGCGTCGGGCTCATGCGCACGGAGTTCCTCGTCGTCGGTCGCGCCACCATGCCGGACGAGGACGAGCAGTACCGCGAGTACCGTGCCGTGGTGGACGCCTTTCCCGGCCGCGCGGTGATCATCCGGACCTACGACATCGGCGGCGACAAGCTCCCCGTCGGGGGCTTCCCCGCCGAACCGAACCCGTTCCTGGGCTGGCGCGCGATCCGGATGTGCCTGGATCAGCCCGTGCTGTTCAAGGGGCAGTTGCGTGCCTTGATGCGCGCCGCCGTGTTCGGCGATCTGCGCGTGATGCTCCCGCTCGTCACCTCGGTCGAGGAGGTCCGTCAGACCAAGCGCCTCCTCGACGAAGCGGCGGGCGAACTCGCGGCCGCGGGGGTCGCGTTCCGCCGGGACATTCCCATCGGCGTGATGATCGAGACGCCTGCCGCCGCCATCGGCGCCGAGAGCTTCGTGGGCGAGGTTGCGTTCTTCTCCATCGGCTCGAACGACCTCACCCAGTACATGCTCGCGGTCGACCGGGGCAACGCGGCGCTCGCGGATCGCTTCCAACCCCTGCACCCCGCGGTGCTGCGGGTGATGCAGGACGTCGTGCGCGTCGCGGACCGGCACGGAATCGCCGTGGGCGTCTGTGGCGAGATGGCGTCGGATCCGTTGATGGTCTTCGCCCTCGTGGGGCTGGGCGTGCGGCAGTTGAGCGTCACCGCACGGGCGCTCCTGCAGATCAAGCAGGCCGTCCGCGCGATGGACGTGGGCGTCGCCCGGGCGGCCGTCCAGCGCGCCCTCGCGACCCACGCCGCGCACGACGTGGAGCGCATTCTCCGCGACGCACTGGCCGACGGCGCACGGGCGGTGACCTGACTGGGTTGTGCGCGCTCCCGCGCGTCGCCTAGCTTGTACCATCCCGACGCCCTCGTCCCTTCGAGGGTCCGCGCTCTCCCCAGCCCCCCCACGCGTGCCGCGTCGCCTCCTCTTCACGTCGGAATCCGTCACCGAAGGTCATCCGGACAAGGTCGCCGACCAGATCTCCGACGCCGTCCTCGATGCCATCCTGGCCAGCGACCCGCACGCGCGCGTCGCCTGCGAGACGATGGTGACGACCGGACTGGCCACCATCTTCGGCGAGATCACGACCACGACCTATGCGCACATGCCGCGCATCGTCCGCGAGACCATCGAGCGGATCGGCTACACGGACGCGTCGTACGGGTTCGACCACAAGACCTGCGCGGTGATGACGTCGATCGACGAACAGTCGCGGGACATCGCGCAGGGGGTGGACGTGGGCGGGGCCGGCGACCAGGGCATGATGTTCGGCTATGCCTGCGACGAAACGCCGGAACTGATGCCGCTCCCGATCGCGCTCGCGCACGCGCTCACCCAGCGTCTCGCGCAGCAGCGCAAGTCCGGCGCGCTGCCCTGGCTGCGGCCGGACGGAAAGTCGCAGGTGACGATCGTCTACGAGGACGGCCGCCCGGTCGCGCTGGACACCGTGGTGATCTCGACCCAGCATGCCGACGGGATCGGGAACGAGGCACTGCGCGCTGCCGTGATCCAGGAGGTCATCATGCCCGTCATCCCCGAGGGGATCTCGACCGAGGGCGTGACGTTCCACATCAACCCCACGGGACGCTTCGTCGTCGGAGGGCCGCAGGGCGACGCGGGCCTCACCGGCCGCAAGATCATCGTCGACACCTACGGCGGAATGGGCCGTCACGGCGGCGGTGCCTTCTCGGGCAAGGACCCCTCGAAGGTCGATCGCTCGGCCACCTATGCCGCGCGCTGGGTCGCGAAGCACCTCGTCGCTGCCGGGCTCGCCCGGCGCGTCGAAGTCCAGTTGGCCTACGCGATCGGCGTCGCCGAGCCGGTGTCGGTCTACGTGGATTCCTTCGGGACCGGCGTGGTGCCGGACGACCAGCTCGAGCGTGCGGTCCGGCAGGTGTTCGTCCTGACGCCTGCGGCGATCATCCGCGACCTCGAACTGCGCCAGCCCATGTTCGGCCCGACGGCCTCGTACGGACACTTCGGGCGCCGCTGCGAGGTCGTGGAGCGCTTCGGCCGCGCGGTCACGCTGTTCACGTGGGAGCGCACCGACCGGGTCGACGACCTGCGCCGGGCCGCGGGACTCGGCGCGTGAACCGCGCCGGGCGGCCGCGATGATCCGGGTGACCGTCGCCCGCCTCGGGCTCGACAGTCAGTCCGAATCCTTCGTCGTGGTGCTCACGGAAGTCGAGGGCAAGCGGTTCCTGCCGATCTGGATCGGCAGGACCGAGGCGGAGGCGATCGCGTCGCATCTCCAGGGTGTCCAGCGCGAACGTCCCCTCACGCACGATCTCTTCCACTCCACGCTGGCGATCATCGACGTCGCGCTCGAACGGGTCGAGATACCGCGCGTCGCGGCGGGGACCTTCTTCGCCACCCTGTTGCTGCGTCGCGGCCAGGAGCACTGGGTCGTCGATGCCCGACCGTCCGACGCGATCGCCCTCGCCGTGCGCAGCGATGCACCGGTGTTCGTGGCGGACGACCTGCTGCTCGATCCCGCCGTGGACGGGGACGACGACCCGTCGTCCGGACTGTTCGACGCCGGGAACCCGATGCCGACCGCCAGCGACGCGCCTCCGACACCTGCGGAGGCGTTGCAGCGCTACCTCTCCAGTCTCCGCCCCGAAGATTTTGGCAAGTTCCGTCCGTGATCTGCGGCGCGTCTGCGCCCTGCTGCTGAGCGTCACTCCGGCCGCCGCGCGCGCGCAGGAGGCCCGCGAGGTGCGGGGCGTCGTCGAGCGCGCGCTCGATGCGTCCACGCAGCGCCCCGTCGCGGGGCAGTGGGTCGTCCTGCATCGCGTGGGCCGCGATGCGCAGGGCGCCATCGACTCACTCCGCACGAGCCGTGACGGCGGGTATCGATTCCAGTTCCGGACGCAGGGGGACACCGGGGCCGTGTACTTCGTCAGCACGGTCTACTCGGGTGTGGCCTACTTCACGTCCCCGCTGCGCGAGCCGCGCGTGATCGGCGACGCCGCCCGCCTCGTGGTCTTCGACACGGCGGGGGTCGAGGTCCCCATCGTCACCAGGGGGCGGCATCTCATCGTCTCGGCGCTCGACACGGCGATGCAGCGGACCGTGATCGAAGTCTACGAGATCGAGAATGCGGCCTCGCGCACCCGCGTCGCCAACGACCTCGCGCCGTCGTGGAGCGCGCGCCTGCCCAGCGGGGCGACGGACGTGCGCATCGGGGATGGCGACATCCCGCCCGACGCGATCGCGGTCGTCGATGGCGCGGTGCAGGTCTTCGCGCCGATCTCGCCGGGGATGCGCCAGCTCTCGTTCTCCTATCTGCTGCCGGAGCGCGCGTTCCCGTGGACCGTGCCCATTGCCGAGCCATCGGACATGGTGGAGATCCTGGTCGAGGACCCCGCGGCGACGGTCACGGGCGCGAAGCTTGAAGCCCAGGCGTCCGTGCTGCTCGATGGGCGGGGCTTCCAGCGGTTCCTCGCGCAGGACGTGCCCCTCGGTGCGGTCGCGACGATCACGGTCCCCGCGCGTGGCATCCCGATGCGCACGGTCTACGTCGTGGGCGTCGTCGGCATCGTCGGGCTCGGGCTGCTGCTCGGGCTCGCACGCTCCGTCCTGCGCCCCGGGGTGCCGACGTTCACCCGTCGCGGCGCGGTCGCTGACCCTGCGGAGGCCGTTGCAGCCCGCATCGCCGCGCTGGACGCGCGATTCGAGCGGAACGCGAGCCCTTCCGCGGAGGAGCGCGCGCGCTGGCTGGCCGAACGGGCGGCACTCACGCAGGAGCTCTCGGACATCCTTGCAGAACGCGACAACCGGCTGTAGGTTCCCGGTTCACAATTGATTCGGCGGTCGGGGGTAACGGAAATCCGGTGTGATGCCGGTGCGGCCCCGCCACTGTAACGGGCATCAGTACATGGTGCGCTCGAAGTGCCACTGGTCGGCGACGACCGGGAAGGCGAGCGCGCTGCCCGGAGCCAGGAGACGCCCTCCGCCCGCGCCACTGCAACAGACCCTCGGGGGAGGGTTCGTGGCGTCCCGTGTGCTCGGTCCCACCGATCGCACGCAGGCGTACCCGGGCACCCTTTCGCGAGCGAGTCGGAGAGGCGTGCCCTTCGTGCATCCATCCCGGTTCGTTCCGTACACGGCATTGTTCGCCGTCGTCGTCGCGTGCGCGACGCCGTCGGCAGACCGGCCGGTCGACGACACCGCGGTGCGGGACGACTTCGGCGATCCCATCGTCGCGGCCCAGCCGTCGCGCATCGCGTCGCTCAACCCGGCGACCACGGAACTCGTCGCCACCATCGTCGGGACCGACCGACTGGTGGGCCGTACCCGCTGGGACACCCATCCGCCGAGCGTGCTCGAGGTGCCCGACCTCGGCGACGGCATGCGCCCCAACGTCGAGGCGGTCCTTGCTGCCCGGCCCGACCTCGTCCTCCTCTATGGCAGCGAGGAGAACCGGCAGGCGCGTGACGCGTTCCGGCGTGCCGGGATCGCCACGCTGGCGATCCGCATCGACGCCATCGCGGACTTCGACCGCACCATGCACGCGCTGGGCGTCGCGCTGGGGGCACCGGCCGCCGCTGCGGCGGCACGCGACTCGGTTCATGCCTCTCTCGCCGCCGCCGCCGCACGCGTCGCGAACGCGCCCCGGCACAGCGTGGTGTGGCCGCTGTGGGAGTCACCGCTGATGGTCGTCGGTCGCGGCAGTTTCCTGCACGAACTGCTCGACGTCGCTGGTGCGGTGAACGTCTTCGCCGATCTCGACGCACCGTCGCCCATCGTCACGTTCGAGGAACTGCTGCGGCGCGATCCCGACGTGATCCTGACCGGACCGACGCGGGCCGCACGGTTCGCGACCGACGCCCGGTGGCGGACGCTGCGCGCGGTCCGCAGCGGTCGCGTGCTGATCTACGACACCCTGCGTGTGGGCCGACCCGGCATCCGCCTCGGGGAGGCGGCGCATCACCTGGTCGATCTCCTCCATCCGGTCGACCGATGACCCCTGTCCGCTGGGCCACCCTGGTCGTGATCGTGATCGGTGCGGCGCTCCTCGGGCTCGGGCTCGGGGCGGTCCCCGTGCCCGCGACCGACCTCTGGGACGCGCTGCGCGGGGTTGGTGATCCCCTCACCGTGAGCATCGTGCGCGACGTGCGGCTGCCGCGCGTGCTGCTGGCATTGCTCGCGGGGGCCGCGCTCGCCATGAGCGGGGCCACGCTGCAGGGCGTGCTGCGCAACCCCCTCGCGGAACCGTATCTCCTCGGGGTGTCCGGCGGCGCGGCCGTTGGCGCGGTGCTGGCCGTGTCGAGCGGTCTTGCAGGAGCCGTGACGGTGTCGGGTGCCGCGTTCCTCGGCGCGGCGGCGGCGACCCTCCTGGTGCTCGCGCTGGCGCGACTGGCCG
>CAYSFN010000033.1:0-5815 GCA_964430045.1 uncultured Gemmatimonadaceae bacterium | reverse complement strand
ACCCCCGGCTGCTGGTCATGGCGGGGGTGGTGGTGGGGGCGTTCGCCAATGCCGCGATCATGATCGCGCTGTCGGGGGCGTCGCCGACCGCCGTGCGCGGCGCGCTGTGGTGGATGATGGGCTCGCTGGCCGACGCCGACCTCCCGGGCGTGACCACGCTCGCGGTGCTCGTGCTCGCCGGCGGGACCGTGCTGCTCGTGCGCGCGCGGGACATCGACGCGCTCGGGCTGGGCGAGGATGCGGCGGCAGGGCTCGGCGTCGCGGTCGAACGCGCCGCGCCCGTGCTGTTCCTGGCCGCCGCCTTGCTGGCGGCGTCCACGGTGGCCGCGGCGGGCCTCATCGGCTTCGTGGGGCTGGTCGTCCCGGCCCTCGCGCGTTCGCTCGGCGCACGGCGCGCGCGGCCGACGATGGTCGCCGCAGCGCTCCTCGGCGGTGCGCTGCTGATCCTCGCCGACCTGCTCGCACGCACCGTGCGGGCGCCCATCGAACTCCCGGTCGGCGCCGTCACGGCCATCGTCGGCGTGCCGTTCTTCCTCGTGCGAATGGGGCGTCTGCGATGATCCAGTTCGACGACGTCACGCTCACCTATCCGCGGGCGGCGACCCCCGCCGTGTCGAACGTCAGTTTCACGGTGCCGCGTGGCGCCGTGACGGCGATCGTCGGCCCGAACGGCAGTGGCAAGAGCACCGTGGTCCGCGCGCTCCTCGGACGGATTCATGCGACCACGGGTCGCATCCTGATCGCGGACACGCTCGTGTCCGCCCTGAGCCGCCGTGACGTGGCCCGTCGCTGCGCGGTCGTGGTGCAGCGCGAGGAGCCGCTGTATCCGCTGACCGTCCGTGAATACGTGGCGCTGGGTCGCTACGCCCACGAGTCGACCTGGGCGCCGCAGACCGCCCGCACACGGCAGTTGATCGAGCAGGCGCTCGCAGGCGCCGACGCCGTCGCCCTGGCCGAGCGACGCACGGACGAGTTGTCCGGTGGCGAGTGGCAGCGCGTGCGCATGGCCCGGGCCCTGGCGCAGGACAGCGAGGCACTGGTCCTCGACGAGCCGGGCACGTTCCTCGACATCGCGCACGAGATGGCGCAGTGCGAGTTGCTGGCCTCGCTCGCACGCGCCGGCCGCGCCGTCCTGCTCGTCTCGCATCAGCTCAACCTCGTGGCGCGGTTCGCCACCTCGATGATCCTGCTCGACGCGGGCCGCGTCGTCGCCGCCGGCACGCCCGGCGAGGTCATGCGCGGCGACGTCCTCGAGCGCGTGTATCGCTGGCCGATCGTCGTGACGCGCGACCCTGCGATCGGCACGCCAACCCTTGTTCCCCTCCGTGCATCGGCACGACCCCCTCACCCGATCCCGCCCCCATGATCCGACCGCCACTCTTCGTTCGTCACCCGGCACGTCGCGCGGCGCAGGCCGGCCTCATGCTCGCCTGCAGTGCCGTCAGCGCCGGTGTCGGCGCGCAAGCGCGCCCGGACTCCGTGCCGCCGTTGCTGCCGGTGATCGCGGTCACCGCGACACGATCCGACATGACGACGACGGCGCAGCCCATCACCACCACCACGTTCACCGCCGCCGACCTGCGGGCGTCCGGCGTCACGCAGTTGGCCGACGTGCTGCGGCTCGTTCCGGGCGCGGCGATCCTTCCCGGCGGATCCTTCGGTGCGCAGACGGGGCTCTTCCTCCGCGGGGGGGAGTCGGATTACGCGCTGGTGCTGGTCGATGGTGTGCCGCTGAACACGCCCGGCGGTTCCTTCGACTTCGGGCAGTTGACCATCGACAACGTCGAACGCGTCGAAGTGACGCGCGGGCCGTCGAGCATCCTCTATGGATCGGATGCCGTGAGCGGGGTCGTGCAGATCTTCACGACGCGTGGGGCCGGGGCGCCGCAGGCATCGGCCACGGTGGGGGCGGGGAACTTCGGGACCCGGCGTGCGCAGGGCACGGTGGCCGGCGGCGGCGAGTCGCTGCGCTGGTCGCTGGGCGGGGCCCGGCACCAGTCCGACGGCATCCTGCCGTTCAACAACGCCTTCACCAATGACGTGCTGAGTGCGGCCGCCTCCTGGTCGCGGCCGCAGTGGTCGGTGGGCACGACGCTCCGGTACACGGACCATGCGTACCAGTATCCCACCGACGGCGGCGGCGTCCTGGTCGACAGCAACACGGTGACGACCACGCAGCGACTCGTCGCGGGCCTCGACGCGCGGTATCAGGTGCGTCCGTCGTTCGCGCTGAGCGCGCGCGCCTCACGCAACCGGGCGACGCCCCGGGTCCGCGATCTCGCCGACGGCCCGGCGGACACGCTCGGGTTCTTCGGCTACATCAGCGACGCGACCGTGACGCGCGATCTGGTCGAGGCGCGCGCCGACGCGACCCTCGGCTCGCACGAACTGTCGGTGATCGTGGAGCGCGGCGACGATCGCGAAGTGAGCAGCTCCGTGTCGCTCTCGGAGTTCGGCGACTTCCCCGGCGATTTCACCGCCGAGCGGCGGACGGTCGCGGTGGCGACGCAGCTCCTCGGCAACGTGGGCGCGCGCACGACCTACGTGATCGGCGGCCGGCAGGACGACAACAGCGCCTTCGGCATCTTCCGCACGGGCCGTGCGGCCGTCGCCCACACGCTCACCCGTGCGACGTCGCTGCGCGCCTCCGTCGGCAACGCCTTCAAGGCGCCGACGTTCTTCGAGAACTTCGCCACCGGGTTCACGCTCGGGAACACGGCCCTCCGGCCCGAGCGCACCACCTCGGTGGAGCTGGGGGTCTCCCACGTCGCGCACGACGGTCGCGCGACGATCGGACTGACCTGGTTCGCGCAGCGCTTCCGCGACATCATCCAGTACACGGCGACGGTCCCCACGGGCGCGCCGAACTACGCCAATCTCGCGAAGGCGCAGGCGGATGGCGTCGAGCTCGAAGCCCGGTGGCGTCTGGCCGGCACGGTGCTGGCGCACGCCAGCTACACGTGGCTGGACACCGAGGTCACCGACGCCGGGGCCGACGAGGGCGCATCAGCGACGTTCGTCGCCGGCGACCGGCTGCTGCGGCGTCCCTCGCACCTCGCGGTGGCGGGCCTGCGGTGGACACCGGCGGCCAGCACCATCGACCTCACCGCGACGCGCACCGGCGCCCGCGACGATCGCGACTTCCGCGCGTTCCCGGCGGAGCCCGTGCTCCAGCCGGCGTTCACCCGCGTGGACCTCGCACTCGCGCATCCGCTGCCCATCGGGGGGGACCGCGCCCCGGTGTCCCTGACGGCACGCATCGAGAACGTGTTCGACACGTACTACGAGGCGGTCGCGAACTTCCGGGCGCCGGGTCGGAGCACTTTCGTGGGGCTGCGCGTGGGGCGCTGACCCGCGACCCGGGCGCTCGTCGGTGTAGCTTTCCGCCGTGTCGCTCATTGTGACGGAGGCCCTGGTCCTCCACGTGCTCGACTATCGGGAAACCTCGCGCATCCTCCGCCTCGCGACCCGCGAGGCGGGGGTGTGTTCGGTGATCGCACGCGGTGCGCGCCGCCCCAGGAGCCGGTTCGGTGCGGCGCTCGACCTCTTCGCCCAGGGGACCGCGCAACTGGTGACGCACCCCCAGCGGGACCTCCACACCCTCGCCGCCTTCGATGTCACGAGGGCGCGGACCCCGCTGGCCGCCACGTGGGGGCGATTCACCGCCGCGAGCGCCCTCGCCGAGCTGGTGATGCGCGTCGCGGAGGGGGAGCCGCAACCACACCTGTTCGATGCCGTGGAACGGGCCTTCGACGCCATCGCGGCGGCGGGTGGGGATGCGGCCAGTGGCACCGGCCTGGCCGGCGCCTGGTCCGTGCTCCACGAACTGGGATTCTCGCCGGCCCTCGACAATTGCGTCCGCTGCGACGCCGACCTGCCGCACGATGCCCCCGCCGACTTCGTGCCGTCGCTCGGTGGCGTCGTCTGCCCGTCGTGTGTCACGCAGGCGCCGCCGGGGCGGCGCCTGCCCGTCGCCGCCCGCGACGCGCTGCGGGATTGGCTCGATGGGCGCCATACCGAGCCCCTGGCCCCTGCGGCGGTGCGTGCGCACCAGCGACTGCTGCGCGAGTTCATGTACGCCCACCTCGGCGACGGTCGGCCGCTGCGTGCCCTCGAGGTCTGGGAACAGGGCACCTCTTGACAGCGGAGCTGGCGCGACATAGCGTATAGGTGGGTCTCCACTTTTCCACAACGTCACAGAGGAGCGTACTACCTGTACTTACTTTGTCAGACTGGAGTACCATATGAGGTCACGCTGGACGGCACTTCTTGCGGTGCTGTTCCTCGCGGTCCTCATGCCACGAAGCAGTGACGCGCAGGCTGGGCCCCCACAGACCCAGCAGCGCACCACGGGGACGAAGGGAGGGTTGAAGCAGAACTTTCCCAACCCGTTCAATCCTGAGACTGTGATTCCGTTCAGTGTGGGAGATTACCCCACCTGCTCCAATCCCAGTCAACGGTATCAGGTCTCTCTGCGGGTGTACAACACACTGGTGCAGTTGGTCGCAATGCCGGTGTTGCAGGGAGGCTCGAATGACGTGGCAGGAGGGCAGCGGCTCAACCGCCTGTCCTTGCCGTGCGGAGAATACCGGGCCTACTGGGACGGGAAGTATCTCAACACGCGGCAGGAGGTAGCCTCGGGAGTGTATCTCTACGAGCTTGAGGTGGATGGGTACCGGATGTCCAAGAGGATGCTAGTAACCAAGTGACGGCCTGACACGCCGACACCCTGACCGCCCCGGTGCACTGCCGGGGCGGTCTTGTGTTATGCCGTTCCGGCACCCCTTACGTGGCATCCGAATTGCCCCGATACTGCGGGTATGAACCCCGATAAACTCACCGTCAAGGCGGCCGAGGCGCTCAACGACGCCCTCGCGCTCGCACGTCGGGCCGGCAATCCGCTCGTGCACGACACGCATCTGCTCCTCGCCCTGCTCGCGCAGCAGGAGGGCATCGTCGTGCCCATCCTCCAGAAGCTCGGCGTGCGCGTGGCGGCGCTCCGCGAGGCCCTGGACCGCGAGGCCGCGCGCTACGCCAGGCAGAGCGGCGCGCAGCCATCGCTCTCGCGCGAGCTGCAGCAGGTCATCGACGCCGCCGAGCAGGGTGCCAGGGCGCTGGGCGACGAGTACGTCTCGACGGAGCATCTGCTCATCGCACTGGCGGACGTGGCGGGCACCGAGACCAGGCCGCTGCTGGCCGCGCAGGGGGCGACGCCCGACGCGCTCCGCGAGGCCCTGACGGCCGTCCGCGGCTCCCACCGGGTCACCGACCAGACGCCCGAGGAGCAGTACCAGGCCCTGCAGAAGTACACGCGCGACCTCACCGAGGTCGCACGCGCCGGCAAGCTCGACCCGGTGATCGGGCGCGACGAGGAGATCCGCCGGGTGATGCAGGTGCTCTCGCGGCGGACCAAGAACAATCCGGTGCTCATTGGTGAGCCCGGGGTCGGCAAGACCGCGATCGCCGAAGGGCTCGCGCAGCGCATCGTGTATGGCGACGTCCCCGAGTCCTTGAAGGACAAGCGCCTCCTGTCACTCGACCTCGGGGCGCTGATCGCCGGGGCGAAGTTCCGCGGCGAGTTCGAGGAGCGGCTCAAGGCCGTGCTCAAGGAGATCACGGCGGGGGAGGGCCGGTTCATCGTCTTCATCGACGAGCTGCACACGCTGGTCGGCGCAGGGAAGGCCGAGGGTGCGATGGACGCCGGCAACATGCTCAAGCCCATGCTCGCGCGCGGTGAACTGCGCGTCGTCGGCGCCACGACGCTCGACGAGTACCGCAAGTACATCGAGAAGGATGCGGCCCTCGAGCGCCGCTT
>CAYSFN010000032.1:0-25253 GCA_964430045.1 uncultured Gemmatimonadaceae bacterium | reverse complement strand
CCATGGGGACGCCGCACTACATGTCGCCGGAGCAGGCGCGCGGCCGGCTGCCCGACGGGCGCGCCGACCTCTACGCCCTTGGCGTCACGCTCTACGAGTCGCTGGTCGGGTTCCCGCCCTTCGACGGAGCGGACTCGCACACGATCGGCCGCAAGCACGTGCATGAGGTCGCGCCGCCGCCGCACGAGATCGAGTCGCGCGTGCCGCAGGTGGTCTCGATGATCGTGATGCGTGCACTGGAGAAGGATCCGGCCACGCGGTTCTCGCGCGGGGTGGAGCTCGCCGATGCCTTGCTCGCGTGGCTGGGACAGGACCCCGACGTTCGCCTCGCTCGTGCCGCGGGATTGTCGCGGCTGCTCACTCCTTCCACGACGCCACTCTGATGCACCTCTCGGCCACGATCGTTCCGCTCACCACGCACCACCCGTTCATCATCGCGCGCGGCGGGAGCGCGGCGTGGGAGACCGTCTGGGTCACGCTGACGGACGCGGATGGCGCCCAGGGGTGGGGTGAGGCGGCGCCGAGCCGGTTCTACGGGGAGACGTCCGCGACCGTCCTTGCGGCGCTCGACGTCCTGCGGACGCTGCTCGCGGACGTCGACGGCTGGAGTCTCGATGCCATCGAAGCCGCGATGGCGCAGGGCCTGCGGGGCAACCCGGCGGCGCGCGTGGCCGTCAGTGCCGCGCTGCACGACCTGCACGCCAAGCGGCTGGGCGCCCCCCTGTGGAAGGTATGGGGACTCACGCCGTCCCGTGCGCCCCGCTCGAGCTTCACCATCGCGATCGCCCCGCTCGACGTGGTGCGGCAGCGGGTCGCGGACGCCGCGGCCTATCCGATCCTCAAGGTGAAGCTGGGAAGCGCCAACGACGAGGCGTTCATCCGCACCGTGCGCGAGGCGGCGCCCGACAAGGTTCTGCGCGTCGACGCGAACTGTGCGTGGACCCCGAAGCGTGCGCTCGCGATCATCCCGCTCCTCGCGGAACTCGGCGTGGAGTTCGTCGAGCAGCCCCTCCCGCCCGAGGACATCGCCGGGCTGCGCTTCGTGCGGGAGCGCTCGGCGCTGCCGATCATCGCGGATGAATCCTGCCTGGTCGCCGCGGACATCCCGCGCCTGGTCGGTGCGGTGGACGGCATCAACCTGAAGCTCGCGAAGTGCGGTTCCCTGCTCGAGGCCCGTCGCATCATCGACGTCGCGCGGGCGCATCACCTGCGCGTGATGGCCGGCTGCATGATCGAGTCATCCCTCGGCATCACGGCGGCGGCACACCTGGCGCCCCTGCTCGACGACGCGGATCTCGATGGCGCGGCACTGGTGGCGGATGACCCCTTCGTGGGGGCCAGCATCGCGGGTGGGGTGATCACGCTTCCGGACGCGCCAGGCCTGGGTGTGACGCGGCGCGCCGGATGATGTGCGCACGTGACTGAGCGCCTCGTCGACGTCGCGCTGCCGCTGCCCCTGTTCCGGTCCTACAGCTACTCCGTGCCGGCCGCCCTGGAGGCGCGGGCGCAGCCCGGCGCGCGGGTGCTGGTGCCGGTGCGCGGCAGGACGACCCTGGGGATCATCGTCGGCGACTGCGCCACGGCACCCGCAGGCCCGATCCAGCCGATCCGCGCGTGCCCCGACGAGTCGCCGGTGTTCGACGCCGCCCTGCTCGAGACCGCACGCTGGATCGCCACGCACTACCATGCCCCGCTTGGCGTCACGTTGCGTGCAATGCTGCCGGCGGCGCTCACGGGGGCGCACCGGACGCACCCTGTCCTCAAGACGGAGCGCGTGCTCGTGATCGCGCGGGAGCTTCCCACGCTGCAGCAGCGCGATGCGCTGTTCGCGCGCGCGCCCAAGCAGCGTGCGGTGTACGAGCTGCTCGAACGGCTGGGCGGGCGGGCGGCGGCCGACGCGGTGCTCGAACCGGTCGGGGCGGGCGCTGCCGTCGTGCGAGCACTGGTGGAGCGCGGCGTGCTCCGCGTGGAGCGTGCGGCACTTGCCCGCGACCCGTTCGCCACGCGTCGCCGCGACCTTCCTCAGGTGCACACGCCGACGGCGGCGCAGTCGGACGCCCTCGCCGCCCTCGCGGAGCTGCCGGCGGGTGCGGGGGCGCTCCTGTTCGGGGTGACGGGCAGCGGCAAGACGCTGGTGTACCTGGAGTTCCTGCGGCGTGTCGTCGACGAGGGGAAGGGGGCGATCGTGCTCGTGCCCGAGATCGCCCTTACGCCGCAGACGGTGGACCGGTTCCGCGCGGTGTTCGGCGATGCGGTCGCCGTGCTCCACTCGGGCTTGAGTGCCGGCGAGCGTCATGATGCGTGGCGCGCCCTGCAGCGGGGGGAGAAGCGCATCGCGGTCGGGGCGCGCAGCGCGGTCTTTGCGCCCGTCGTGCGTCTCGGGGCGATCGTCGTGGACGAGGAGCACGAGTCGTCGTACAAGCAGAGCGAGTCGCCCCGCTACCATGCGCGCGATGTCGCGGCCCGCCGTGCACGTGCGGCGGGTGCCCGGCTGATCCTTGGCTCGGCGACGCCGAGCCTGGAGACGTGGTCCGCCGTGCAGGCCGGGCGGCTGCAATTGCTGCGTCTGCCCGACCGGCCGGCGGGTGGCGTCATGCCCGACGTCACCGTGGTCGACCTGCGCGTGGAGACCCGCGAGACCAGCGATCCCGTCACGCGCCGCCGCCGCGCAGTGCTGAGCGCCCCGCTCGAAGCGGCGCTGATCGCCGGCACCGCGCGCCACGAACAGTCCATCCTCCTGCTGAACCGACGCGGCTTCGCGTCGTTCGTCCAGTGTGCCGACTGCGGTGAGGTGCGCGTGTGTCCCAACTGCTCGGTGTCACTCACCTACCATCAGTCGCCGGACGGTCTGCTCTGCCATCACTGCCTGCATCGGGAATCCCACGTGCCGCGCTGCGGGGCCTGTGGCGGTGCGTCCTCGCGGCAGCGTGGCGTGGGCACCCAGCAGTTGGAGGCCCTCGTCGCCGAGGTGCTCCCCTCGGCGCGCATCGCGCGGATGGACGTGGATTCGACGCGGGGAAAGTGGGCGCATACCGAAATCCTCGATCGCTTCGGGGCGGGGGAGATCGACGTCCTCCTGGGCACCCAGATGATCGCGAAGGGCCTCGACTTCCCGAACGTCACGCTCGTCGGTGTGATCGATGCGGACGTGGGCATCAACCTGCCGGATTTTCGGGCTTCGGAGCGGGCGTTCCAGTTGCTCAGCCAGGTCGCCGGGCGTGCCGGTCGTGGTCGGCGTCGCGGCCGGGTCTTCATCCAGACCCGCGTCCCGGACCACCACGCCGTGACCTGGGCCGTGCGTCACGACTACGAAGGCTTCGTGGCCGAGGAGCTGGCGGGTCGGACCTCGCCGCCGTACCCCCCCACCTGCCACGTGACCAATGTGGTGGTCAGCGGCACGGATCAGTCGCACGTGCAGGAGGAGGTGCTGCGGGGGGCCTCCTGGGCTCGCGACGCAGCGGCCAGGCACGGGCTCGCGGTGGACGTCGTCGGTCCGGCGCCGTGTCCGATCGAGCGGGTGCAGACCCGGTATCGCTGGCATTTCTACCTGCGGAGCGGCGATCACCGCGCGCTCGCGCGGTTGGGACGCGGCATGGCGCAAGGGTACGCGCCCGCGCACCGGGATGTTCGCGTGATCCTCGACCGGGACCCGGTCTCGTTGTTGTGAGCTGCGCTTGTAGACGTGGGGGCCGCTGGTGAGATTTCCCGACGTGACCAAGCCCGCCACTCCTCCCCCCCGCCCGGTGACCGCTCGCGAGGCGCAGCTCTTCGCGCAGGGGCCGGCCACACGCGACCGGTTCCTGGTGGCCATTGCGGAGCGGGTCTCGCCCGAGCGCAGGCAGGCCGTGTACCTGTTCCCGCCGATTCGCAGCGGCTACGTCGAGACGGGGGTCGCGGTGCTCGCGGTGGATCCCGTACCGCCGGTCGTCGCGGGTGACGCGGCACTGGACGCACCCGGGCTGTTCACGGATCAGGGCACCGCGACCGCCCCTGCGATCGAAGCCGAGCCCCGGTTCGTCGCCGACGCGGCCCCTGTGGAGGGCGCCGACGCGCGGTCGCCGCGTCCCCTGGTGCTCACGGCGCGGTATCGACACACGCTCAAGGGGCCGGATCGCGGCGCGTGGTTCGTCGAGGTCCACGAGCAGGCGGATGCGCCACTGGCGACCGTCGAGATGGTGGTCGCCGGTGTCGCGCGCCGCCACGACGACTCGGCGGAGCCCGAACGGCTGGATGCCGAGGCGGTCCGACTCGCGGTCGCAGGTGGATCGTGGACGACCGCGGCGCGCTGAGTGCCTTCCAGCAGTTCCTGCGTGACCAGAACCTGCCGGTCACGCCGCAGCGACTTGCGATCGCCGACGTGGTGCTCGCGGCGTCGGAGCACCTCTCGGCGGACGACGTGGCGCACGCGGTGCGAGCGCGTGGCCGTGCCGTCGGCACGGCCACGGTGTATCGCACCCTCGACATTCTGGTCCGCAGTGGTCTGGTCGTGGAGCGGGACTTCGGTGAGGGATTCCGGCGTTTCGAAGCTGCACGTGACGCGCCGCAGCACGAGCATCTCCTGTGCACCGTCTGCGGACGCGTGGTCGAGTTCCGTGACGAGCGCGTCGAACGGATGACCACGCTGCACGCGGAGGCGCACGGATACGCCCGGCAGCGCCATCGCCTGGTGATCTACGGGGTGTGCGGCGACTGTCAGCGCGGGAACCCGTCCCCGTGACACCCGCCGCTGACATCGGGCTGCTCCTCGCGTTCACGGCAGGGTTGCTGAGCTTCCTCTCGCCGTGCGTGCTGCCGCTGGTGCCGAGCTACATCAGCTTCATCACGGGGCTGTCGCTCGACGACGCGGAACGCTCGCGCCGGACCGCGCTGGTCCATTCGCTGCTGTTCGTCACGGGCTTCACGCTGATGTTCCTGGCGCTGGGCGCCACGGCGACCGTCGTGGGGCGGATGTTCAAGGCGTACAGTGTCTGGATCACGCGGGGCGGCGGCGTGCTCGTGATCGTCTTCGGCCTGTACCTGCTCGACGTGCTGCGGATCGGGTGGTTCGCGCGCGAACGCCGCGTGCACATTGCCGACAAGCCACTCGGCTACCTTGGGACGGTGCTGGTCGGCATCGCGTTCGGCGCGGGGTGGACGCCGTGCCTGGGGCCGATCCTCGGAGGCATCCTCACCTACACGGCCAGCGCCGCGGACTTCTCGCGGGGCCTCCCGCTGCTGCTGGCGTACTCGATGGGGCTGGCGGTGCCGTTCGTGCTCGCCGCCGTGGCGCTCGGACGCTTCCTCGCCGTGTTCCAGCGGTTGCGTCCGCACCTCGGCACGGTGAATCGGATCGCCGGCGTGCTGCTGATCATCGTGGGGCTCCTGATGCTCTCCGGGCAGTTCACGGTGATCGCCTCCAAACTGATCACGATCACCCCGGATTGGCTGCTCAAGCGGCTGTAGCAGGGCGGGGATGACCGTCCCCTCGGCGCGCCACCGGGCGCCAGGGCCGCCGAGGACCCATTCCCGCCGTGGTGTGTACCAAGGGGGTAGCTGGGCGAGTATCTTTCCGCCATGCGCCTGCGTGCCGGGGTCCGTCGTCCCTGCGCTGCCTGTCCGTCCCACGTTCCCCATCTCCGAGGTCATCATGTCCCAATACACCGTTCGGTCGGCGACCGCCTTCGCCGTCGTCGCCCTCTTCGCCGTCGCGGCGTGCGGCGGGGACAAGGACGTCGAGGAAGTGCGCGACATCAACTTGCAGGAGGCGAACGCCGTGCAGCCCGAGCTGCAGGACGTGCCGGTCGCGCAGGTGCCGGACCCTGCGCCGCCGCCGGCCCCGACGCCTGCACCGCGCCCGCGGCCGCAGACGCCGCCTCCCGCGCCGGTGCCCACGCCCACGCCGCCGCCGACAACGACGCCCGTACCGACGCCGGCGCGCGCCGAGTTCGGCGAGATCGCGGTCGGCACCAATGTCGTGGTGCGGACGGCCGCGTTGACGTGCACGGATACGCACAAGGTCGGCGACCGCTTCACGGCGTCCGTGGCCGAGACCATTTCGGGCTCGGAGGGGGTGTCGATCCCGGCGGGCGCGACCGCGACCTTGCAGGTCACGGAGTCGGTGCGCGGCGAGAACGACATGAACAAGGTCAAGTTCGGCTTCCGTGTGGTGTCGTTCACCTTCGGCGGCAACACCTACGACGTGACCGGTGCCGACGTCGTGACGCCGCCGGTCGAGACCGTGCGTCGCCAGACGTCGGGCGATCAGGCGAAGAAGGTCGCCACGGGCGCGGCGATCGGCGCGATCGCCGGTCAGGTGCTGGGTCGCGACACGCGGTCGACCGTGGTCGGTGGTGCGGTGGGCGCGGCGGCGGGCGCGGTGGCGTCGAATGCGACGGCCGACTACGACGGCTGCGTGAAGGCGGACTCGCGCTTGACCGTCCGCCTCGCCCAGGGGCTCAAGATCCGGCTCGCTGCCGACGAGTAGTGCTGCTGGCGCGCGGATGATGCCATCGGCAGATCCGCGCTGACCACCCCGTGGGACTCACCGCCCGGCCACGCCGCCGGTCGCGCGTGGGTCCCATGTGCCGTCCCAGCCACCGGCCGTGCGCATGATGGCGACGGGCGAGCCGGAGCCGCCGGGCTCGAGGCGCCAGCCGCGGCGTCGCAAGCTGTCCAGCACCGCAGGGTGCACACCACCCGATTCGTAGGACACCACCTCGGGTTGCGCCTGGAAGTGCAGGCGCGGCGCCGCCATCGCGTCGTACAGCGACAGCCCGTGGTCGATGACGCCGCTGATCACCTGCGCGACGCCCGTGATGATGCGCGGCCCGCCGCGACTGCCGAGGACCAGCAGGACCTCGCCCTGCGGATCGAGCACGATCGTCGGGGCCATGGCCGACAGCATCCGCTTGCCGGGCGCCACCGCGTTGGCCTCGCCCTGCACCAGACCGAACATGTTCGGCTGGCCGGGGAGCGCCGTGAAGTCATCCATCTCGTTGTTGAGGAAGAACCCCGCCTCCGCGACGAAGACCTTGGCGCCGAACAGACCGTTGATGGTGGTGGTGGTCGACACCGCGTTCCCGAAGCGATCGACCACGGAGTACTGCGTGGTCTCGACCGGCTCCCGCGTGGACGGGCTCCGCAGGCCCGGCACGAGCGTCGCCGTGGGGACATAGGCCGTATCGTTCAACCGGGCGCGCTGCGCCCGGTGATACACGGGGTCCGTCAGTCGATCCGTCGGCACCGGGATCACGTCGGGGTCCGCGAGATACTCGTTGCGGTCGATGAACGCCAGTTGGAAGGCGCCGAGCATGCGCTGCAGCGCCGTGGTGCTGCCAGCAGGTGCGGCTGGGCCGAAGGCTTCGAGGATTCCCAGCGCTTCGATCAACGTCACCCCCCCGGAGGACGATGGCGGCATCGCGATGATCTCGTGCCCGCGATACCGGCCGCGCAGCGGTTCGCGCCACGCCGGGCGGTACGCGGCGAGATCGTCGGCCAGGATCAACCCGCCACCCCGCCGCATCTCGGACGCGACCGCCTCGGCCACCGCGCCGCGGTAAAAGCCGTCCCGGCCGTCGGCGATGATGTGCTCGATCGTCCGGGCGAGCGCCGGCTGGCGGATCGTGTCCCCCACGGCGGGCACCCGGCCCCCGGGCAGCCACACGGCGCAGCCCGCGAAGCGGCAGATCAGCGCAGAGTCACGACGGATCGATGCCGACAGGGCGGAGTCGACTATGAACCCCTCGCGGGCGAGTGACAGCGCAGGGGCGAGCACGGACGAGCGCGGCATCGTCCCGAAGCGATCGAGGGTTTCCAGCAGTCCGGCGACGGCCCCCGGCACCCCGACCGCCAGATGCCCGATCACCGAGCGGTTCGACGCCCGGCCCGTGGCCGGGTCGACGAACATGTCGCGCGTCGCGGCGCGCGGCGCGACCTCGCGGTAATCGACGGCGGCGGTCCGACCGTCCGCCATGCGGATCACGGCGTACCCGCCGCCGCCGATATTGCCGGCCTCGGGGTACACCACCGCCAGCGCGAACCCCGTTGCGACCGCAGCGTCCACCGCGTTCCCACCCGCCGCGAGGATGGCGGCGCCGGCCGCAGATGCCAGGGGGGCGTTCGAGGCGACCATCTCCGAGGTCGAGGTCGTCGCGCGCCCGCCCGGGCGCAGGGACCAGGTGTGCGGGAAGGACGCGAGTTCGCTGGTCCCCGGGGTGCTGGTCGGTGGCGGCAGCGTCTGGTGACACCCGGTGGTCACCAGCACGGCCGCGAGCAGGCAGAGGCGTCGATTGCACATCACCGCAGTAACTTAGCAGTGCGCGTTCCCCCACCCCATCCACCCCTGCGGCGTGGCCGATCTTCGACTCACCGAGCAGCGCAATGCGCGCACGTCCGACATCGATCTCGCCGACCCGCTGACGCTGGTCGACCTCCTCAACGCGGAGGATCGGCTCGTCGCGGACGCCGTGGCCGCGTCGCGAGCGGCCATCGCCGACCTCCTCGTGGTCTTCGAGCGGACGTTGCGTGGCGGCGGGCGGGTGTACTACTTCGGCGCCGGCACCTCCGGGCGGCTCGGCGTACTCGACGCCAGCGAGCTGCCACCGACGTTTCGTGCGGACCCCTCGCAGGTGCAGGGGGTGATCGCGGGAGGGCACGCCGCGCTCACCGCGGCGCAGGAAGGCGCGGAGGACGACGTGGCCGATGCCGCGCGGCAGGTCGATGCCCGCGCGATCGGCGGCGGCGACCTCGTGATCGGCATCGCGGCGTCCGGCAGCACGCCGTGGGTGCAGGCCGCGCTGGAGCACGCGCGTTCGCGGGGGGCGGTCACGGCACTGATCGCCTGTGCGCCGCCGCCGCCGTCGATGTCCGCGGTCGTCGATCATCCGATCGTCGTGCTCGTCGGCCCGGAGGCCGTGACCGGGTCCACGCGGCTCAAGGCCGGCACCGCGACCAAGCTGGTCCTGAACGTGCTGAGCACCGGTGCGATGGTGCGCCTCGGCAAGACGTGGGGCAACCTGATGGTGGACCTGCGGGCGACCAACGACAAGCTGCGCGCGCGCAGCGAACGCATCGTGATGGACGTGACGGGACTCGGGGCGCGCGAGGCGGACGCCCTGCTGCGCGCCGCGGGGGGACGGGTGAAGATCGCGCTGCTGATGCACCTGCTGGCGGTGGACGCCGAGGCGGCCGAGCGCCGCCTGGAGTCCGTCGACGGGGTGCTGCGGCGTCTGGTCGCGACGCCACCGCCTCCTGCGCGATGAGCGAGCCGGCTGTGATCGTCGGCGTGATGTCGGGCACGTCGCTGGACGGCGTGACCGTCGCCGCGGCGGAGTTCGCGACCGTCGATGGCCGCGACGTGGCGACGTACCTCGGCGGGCACACCGTGCCGTACGCGGAGGACGTGCGCCAGCGTGCGGCGGCCGCGATGCACGGCACGTCGTCGGCGGCGATCGTGGCGCTGCGCGCGGAGCTCAGTGATCTCACGGTCCACGCCGTGCGTCACCTCATCGACGCCGTCGGCCGACGCCCCGCGGCCCTGGCATTGCACGGGCAGACGCTGTGGCACGCCCCGCCGCTCGGCACATGGCAGTTGAGTGATCCTGCGCGCGTCGCCGAGCAGTGCGGTGTCGGCGTCGTGAGCGACTTTCGGTCGCGCGACGTCGCGGCGGGTGGCCAGGGTGCGCCGCTCGTCCCCATGGCCGATGCGATGCTCTTCGGTCACGCGTCGCGTCCGCGGGTGCTGCTGAATCTCGGGGGGATGGCGAACGTGACGCTCGTGCCGCGGCGTGGGCGGCTCGACGGCGTTCGCGCCTTCGACACGGGGCCGGGCGTCGCGATCATCGATGCCGTCGTGCATGCGCTGACGGGAGCGGCCTTCGATCACCAGGGCGTCCTCGCCGCGCAGGGGCAGCCGATCGAGCCCGTCCTGTCGTCGCTGCTCGCCGATCCGTATTTCGACGCGCCGCCGCCCAAGTCCACGGGGCGGGAGCACTTCGGTGCGGCGTACGCGGCGGCGCTGATCGCCGCGTGCCGGCGCGCGGCGCCACACGGTGCGGACGTCGACGTCGTCGCGACCGCGACGGAGCTGACCGCGCGCAGCATCGGCGCGCAGTGTGCACGCTTCATCCCCGAGCCGTTCGCGGACCTGCTCGTCAGCGGCGGTGGCGTGCACAACACGACGTTGCTGCGGCGCCTGTCCGCGCAGGTGGCTCCCGTCCCGCTGCGTCGCTTCGACGACGCGTTCTTCGATGGTGACGCCAAGGAGTCGGTCGCCTTCGCGTATCTCGCGTGGCGGTATCTTCGCGGCCTGCCCGGGAACGTGCCGACGGCGACCGGTGCCCGTGGTCCGCGCATCCTCGGCACCTGGACGCCGGCGTGATCCCACTGGCAGCGCTGCTGCTCCCCGTGGCCCGATGGCACGAGGAGTACGGATTCTCGCTCGCCGATCAGACGGTCCGCGCGATGCTCGATCGCGGCGGCCTCGGGGCGCTCGTCACCGACGGACCGCAGTCGGCGGTCGCCGCGCTCACCGCGTCGTGGCGTGCCCGCGTCGACCGGCCGGTGATCGTCGCGGCCGAACTGGGCGGCGGCGTCGGCGAGCGCTTCGATGGAGGCACGGCGCTCCCGCCGCTCGCCGCCTTCGACGTGCAGGCGCTGGAGAGCGTGCGGCGCGCGGCGGTGCTCACCGCGCGCGAGGCGCGCGCGCTGGGCATCTCCTGGGCGCTCGCCCCATCGTGCGTGGATCCGTCCATCGCGTCGGCCATCGTCCGCTCCCGCACCTTCGTTGGCGTGGACGACGCGGTCGCCGCCGGTGTCGGGGAGTGGGTGGACGGGTGTCAGCAGGAGGGGGTGGTCGCCGTCCCCGGACCGTACCCCCTGATGCGCGCCGCGGCGGCGGCGGGTGCGCTGGACGCGGGGCCCGGCGCGATCCTGCTCGCCACCGCGCACGCGCACGACGCCGAGGTGATCGCGTACCTGCGACACGAGGTGGGCTTCACCGGGGTCATCGTCGCGCCGGTCGGTGCGGTCGCGGATCAGATGCACGAGGACGAAGAGCCCATCGCGGTGGCCGCACTCGCCGCCGGGGCCGACCTGCTGCTCGGCCTTGAGGAGCCGGACGCCGTCGAGCGCGCGGTCGCTGCCGCGTTGCGCGGCGGGGACCTCGATGCCGACGCACTCCGGGCGTCCATTGCCCGCCTAGAGGAGCGGGCAAGCTGGAGTGATCCGCGCCGCCGTGGACGCGACGCGACGCTCGACGACGCGCTCTGGGCGCGCCGCGCCGCCGATGCGAGCGTGCATACGCAGCGGGGACGCGTCGTCCCGCTGATGGATCCGGTCGACGTCATCGTCATCGACGACGACCCGCCGCGGCGCGTGCCCGCGGGCCACGCGCTGATCGAGACGCTCCAGCGACTTGGGCACGATGCACGGCGCGTCGCGGCACCGACCGGCACGTCGCGGGCGCCGGTCCTCGTGGCGCTGTTCGGCGATCGTCGCCTCGCGCTGGGCTTCGACGTCCACAGCGACGGCGCGCTGGCCCGTGTGGGCGAGCTGGTCGCACGCGCGGAGGCGCAGGCGCGGGACGTGATCGTCGTGCATTTCACCCCCGCCGAGCTCGCGGCGACCCTGGGGGGGTGGCCGAATCTCGTCTGCGGGTGGAGCGGGACCCGCGCGATGGAAGAAGCCGTAGCGCGGTGGCTTTCCCGCGGCGGCGGCTCAGCGGATCGCGCTGCGCGCTGACGGCGGGAGCACGCGGATCAGGTGCTCGCTCGGCACCGCATACACGAGACGGCCGCCGCTTTCGGCCGCTCCGCCGTACACCACGCCGATGACCAGCCCGTTCGCATCGAACACCGGACTGCCGCTGGAGCCCTCTCCGGCATAGGAATCCATCTGCAGCACGTCGGCAAGGGACTTGCTGATGGTGCCGACCGTGAGCGAGGGGCGCGCGGTGACGTTGATCCCCGCGCGCTCCATCGGCGTGTCCGTCCCGTGCGGGAAGCCGATGATCGCCACGGCGTCGCCGGGTTGCGCACGCGCACTGGGCGTCACGCCCTTCACCGTGGGCCACGGGCCGTCGTTCTCGATCTGGATGACGGCGAGATCCGTGCGCTCATCGACGTGCACGATCTGGGCGAGCGACGGCCGCTGGCGGCCGGAGAACTGCACGCCGATGCGCAACGGTCGGCGCCCATCCGCGCCGATGATCACGTGCCGGTTGGTCACGACGATCCCGTCCGCCGTCACACCGAACCCCGAGCCCGTGTACACCGTCCCATCCGCACTCTCGACGTAGATGATCGCCGCCGCGGGACTGTTCGACGCGTTGATGGCGCGGAAGTCGGCGTTGGCGGCGCTCAGCACGCCGGTGGTGCGCCGGTCGAGCGCATCCATCGCGGCGGACAGTCGCGAGACGTCTCCGCCCGAGCGGAGCTGCGCCGAGAGGCGATCCCGCTCGTCCCGCAATTGCCGGAGCGCCGAATCGAGTCCCGATTCGCGCCCTGCGGCGGCCGTGAGCGAGTGCTGCAGCGCGCCGGAGAGGGAGTCGTTGCGGGTCAGGAGCGCCTCGATCGCCCGGCGGGTGTCGGCGTTCGTGCGCTGGTTCAGACCCACGAGCACGGCCACGCCGATCACCGAGAGCGCGGCGACCGCGAGCATCGTGTGCCGCAGCGAGGAGGTCTGCTGTCGTACCGCGACGGCGATGCGCTCCTCCGTCCGGCCGGCCGGTGGGGGCCGCACCGGCACGCGATGGCTGACGCGCGTCGGGTCGGGGGAGGGCACATCGGGGGCGTCGACCGCGAGCACGTCGACGCGCGGTCCGGCGCCGCCGAGGACCACCGCATCCCCCGGTTGGAGCCGCACCGGGCCGGTGAGCCGCTGCCCGTTGACGAAGGTCCCGTTGGTGCTGCCCAGATCGCGCAGCATCCACCCCTCGCCCTTCCAGGCGAACTCCGCGTGGCGTGACGAGACGTCGAGATCGCGTTCGGCGTCGAACCGCAGCCCCGCATCAGGGTGTCGGCCCGCGATGAAGCTCGCCACGCTGAAACTCGCGCTCTCTCCGGCGCGCGCGCCCGTCGAGATCCGGATGAGCAGCGGCACGTCCCTACTCGCCGAGACCCATCGGGAGGTAGCGCAGCGCGAGCAGGATGACGACGAGCGCGAAGACGATCCCGAACACGACGTTGAGCGTCCGGGCGGTCGGGCCACGCGGTCGCGCGGCGGGCGCCTCGGTCGCCAGTGGCGTGGTCCTGATGGTCGTGCGCGATTCCGCCCCGTGGACCTCGTCCACGATCGCACTGATGGGGACGGTCTCCCGGGTGTCGTCACTGCCGTAGTACAGCTGGTGGCGCACGGCGTCGTCGTGGCCCTCGGTGGCCAGGCCGTCGCCGTCGAATCGTGCCGCGATGACCGTGATGTTGTCGGGCCCCCCGGCCTCATTCGCGAAGTCGATCAACCGCTTGCACACCTGCACGAGGTCGGGCTCCTGCGTGACGACGCGGGCGATCTCGTCGCTGCGGACCTGCCCCGACAGCCCGTCGCTGCACAGGATGAGGACGTCGCCGCGGCGCACGCGCTGGTGCGTCAGCTCGATGCGGATCGTCGGTTCCGGTCCGAGCGCCTGGAGGATGATGTTCCGGCGGTCGCTGACCTCCGCTTCCTCCTCCGTCAGCTCGCCGGCATCGATGAGGCGTTGCACCAGCGACTGGTCCTTGGTGATCTGCCGGGCGACCCCGTCGCGGACGAGGTAGCCACGCGAATCGCCGACCTGCGCAAGGAAGAGCGTGTCGTGCAGCAGGCCGGCGATGGTCGCCGTCGAGCCCATCCCGCGGTTCTCGGGGTGCTTCGTCGCATAGCCGTGGATGGCGGCGTTGGCTTCGTCGGCGGCGACACGCAGGGCCGCCGCGAAACCGTCGGGGCTGTGCACGTCCGCGGTGACCCAGCGCTCCCGCAGGGTGCCGAGGACGACCTCGGTGGCCATCTGACTCGCGACCTCGCCGGCCGCGGCGCCGCCCATCCCGTCCGCGACCATGAACAGCGTCCCCAACGGTCCCACCGCGTGGGTCCGGACCTCGGGGAGCAGGGTCGCACGGTCAGCCGTCAGGTCGGCGACCACGAAGGCGTCCTCGTTATGCTCGCGAGTGCGTCCGACGTCCGTGCGTCCGAAGACGTGAACGACGACCGAAGCGGAGGACGTGGGGGATCCGGTCACGGGCGTGGGGTTGACGGAGCGGAACAGAAGTTGGCAACGAGCTGGTCCACCACCGCGAGACTCTGCCAATCGGATGTGGCGGACCGCGAGGACGACCGGAGATCCTCGCACCCAGGTCCTTCCTCCAAAAGTTGCAACCTCGCGAGGCCTCGGCGCCAGAGCAGGTGGGCCCGCTGGTTTCCCGTCGCACGCGGCAGCAACCGATTGGCCAGTGCGATCATCTGCCGCGCCTCGGGGTCACTCATGTTCTCCTTCAGGTACAATCGCTCGATCTCCGCCCGGTCAGCTGCGTCAGACGCATCGGCCGCCACCGGCGGGGTCACCGCCGAGTGCTCCGACTCCGTACGGCGCGGATCCGCGGTGGGATTCGAAGCCTGCTGCCGCGACAGCGGCTGCACGCCCGCGGAGCCCGCCGGTGGTGAGCCCCCGGCTCCCGGTCCGGCGTCGGCACCGGCCGACGCCGGGGTCTCCGCCACGACCGGCGGGGGTGATGAGTCGACGGGGATCTGCGTGTCGTCACCCTTGGTCATCAGGAAGGCGCCGATCGCGATCGCCGCGACCACCGAGGCCCCGGCACCGATCATCACCTTCGTGCTGCCGCCCGCCGCAGGGCCCGCCGGGCCGCTCGCGGCGGCCGGAGCCCCCGTCACGGCACCGGCGGAGGCGCCGGCGACGCGCGTCTTCGGGACCGCGCTTGCCGCTCCGATCACCTGGGTCTTGTCCTCCGCGGTCGAGACCGACGGCATGGCCGCGATCGCCCGCGCGAAGTCGCGCCCGAACTCCGCGGCGCTCTTGTAGCGCTCCTCGAAGTCGCGCGCGAGCGCGTGGTCCATCACGGTCTGGAGTTCCTCGGGCCACGCGATCTCCGGCTTCATCTCGTCCAGCCGCCGCGGCCGGTCGGTGAGGCGCATGATCATCGCCTCCTGCGCCGAGTTCGACGGGAACGGCAGCGTGCCGGTCAGCATGTTGAACCCGACGAGGGCCAGGGAATAGATGTCGCTGCGACCGTCGAGCGTGTCACCGGCGAGCTGCTCGGGACTCATGTACTCGGGCGTCCCCACCACCAGGCCGGTCTTGGTGACCTTCTGTGCCTCGCTGGAGCTGGCCTTCGCGATCCCGAAGTCCACGACCTTCGCCACGTCGGCGCCGTCGCGGCCCTTCGTGATCATGATGTTGTCGGGCTTCAAGTCCCGGTGGACGATCCCGTAGTCATGTGCGACCGCGAGGGCGTCGGCGGACTGATGGAGGATCGTCGCGGCCCGTGCCGGGGGCAGCGACCCCGCACGCTCGATCAGCGCCGTCAACGCGTCGCCTTCGATGAACTCCATCGCCAGGTAGATCAGGCCGTCGGGCGTTTCCCCGAAGTCGTAGATCGCGCAGATGTGCGGGTGATTCAGGCGACTCGCGTTCGCCGCCTCCCGGTTGAAGCGCGCGACCGCGTCGGCGTCGCGATTCATCCCGGGGTTCATCACCTTGAGGGCGCTCTTGCGGCCCATCTTCACGTGCTCGGCGAGATACACCGTCCCCATCCCGCCCTCCCCCAGCTTCTTGATGACGTGGTACCGTTCCGCGACGATGTTGCCGACCAGGTCCCCATGCACGTCGGCGGAACGCAACGCCGTGCCGTCGCGGGGGCAGAACCGCTCGCTCAGCGGATACTCGGCACTGCAGGTCGGACAGGTCTTGACGTCGCTCACAGCTGCTCCACCCGGAGGATGCGATCCCCGAGCAGCACGCGCTGCCCGAGCTTCAACGGACGCTCACCACGCACCGCGATGGCCACGCCATTCCGGCTCTCGGCGTCCAGCACGATGAAGTCGCTGTCCTCCGAGCGGACCTCCGCGTGCAGTCCCGACATCGTCGGATCGTACGGGAAGATCCAGTCACCACGGTCCCGCCCGATCGTGATGGAGCGACCGGGGGAGAGATGGAAGGTATCGCGCACGGAGCCATCGGCGCGGAGCTGCGCGAGGACCGCGATGTCGGCGGTCGGGGTCGCCGAGCCAAGGCGGCGGGTGCGATCGGCTTCCGGCGGGTGCGGCCCCGGGTACCCCAGGCGCCGAAAGCGGAGGATCTGCGAGCCGATGAGCACGACGTCGCCATCCGTCAGCCGGTGGGGCGCGTCGACGAAGACCCAGCTCCCGTTGCGCGAGCCGAGGTCACGCAGCCAGAGCGTCCCCTCGCGGTGCGAGAACTGCGCGTGCACGGGCGAGAGGTACGTGTCGTCCGGCAGGAGGATGGCCCCATCGGTCCGGCCGACGATCCCGTCGTCACCCGACACGATGAAGGTGCGCTCGACCTCGCCCGTCGGGGTCAGCAGGGCCAGCTTGGGGCCGGTCTCACGCGCCGCTCCCGTGAGGACCGCCGTCGCGTTCGCCCGGGCCGGCGAGGCCGAGACCCGGCCGCCGCAATGGGCGCAGAACGGCAGCGAGACGTCGACCAGCGCCTGACAGTGCGGGCAGGGGGTCGAGCGGCCCGCGGCGACGTTGACGGGAGGGGCCGGGCGTGCGGCGGGGACCGCGCCAGCCGGCGCCTCCACGCGCGCCACGGACGCCCCGACCGCTTTACCGCAGTCGATGCAGAACCGTGCTCCGTCCTCGTTGTCTCGTCCGCAGAATGCGCACGCGCTCACGCCTCGGTCTCCCGGGTTCACCCCGTGGGTTCTCGCGAATATAGGGAGCGCCGCGAAGCGGAGCAAACCCGCCCGTTCGCGTGCTCGCCTCGCTCAGTGTGGAGCGTTAGCTTGCCGCCATGCGTGCGTCCGTGCCCTCTCACTCTGTGCTCGCGCTGTCCGTGCTCGCCCTGGTCTCGGCCTGTGGCGGTGGCGCGACCATGGGTCGCGCACCGGTCCCCGTCGGCATCCCCGAGACCATCCTGGCGGAGGTGGCGACCGTCGCCAGCGCCGACTCCTTGATGCACGCGGAGGCCCCCGCGGGCCTGCCGCCCATCGCGGCGGTCGCGGGGGCCCCGCTCGCACCGCGCGTCATCTACCCGGTGGCGGAGCAGCTCGTGTCGGTCCGTGATTCGAACTTCATCTTCGGATCCGTCGGCAGCGGCGACGCGACGCTCACGATCAATGGCGCGGCGGTGCCGGTGGAACCCAATGGCGCGTTCCTGGCGTGGCTGCCCGTGCCGCGTGCGCCGACGCCGACCTACACGCTCCGGGTGCAGCGCGGCCGTGACACCGCCGTCCTGGTGCACCGCATCCGCACGCCCGCCGTGCGCGACGGGGCGTCTCCCCCGACCGGTGCCGCCGCCGCGCCGCCGCCGCGCGCAGGGCCCGCCGGACCGGTCGCCCTTGGCGCGCGGCCGGGGACGCCCAGCGATCCCGACCGGACCATCCCGCTGCGGCCGGTGCCCAACGGCACGTACAAGTGGTTGCTGCTGCCGGGGACGATCGTCGAACGCGTCTCCGCCCGTGACGGGATGACCCGTGTGCGACTCGACGGCTGGCTCGATGCCTTCGTGAGCGACGGCGAGGTCGTGGAGCTGGGTCCCGCCGCACGCGTCCCGTCGCGCACGGTCCCGAACCTGCGCGTCATCCCGGACACGGGGTGGACGGACGTGGTCTTCCCGCTCGCGGACCCGCCGCCGTTCCTGGTGGAGGTCGGCGCGTCCGCACTGGTCGTGACGCTCTACAACACGCGTGCGACCACGGACATCATCAGCTACCGGTCGGGCGATTCGCTGATCCGTGCGGTGACCTGGGAACCGGTCGCCAGTGATCGCGTCGTGTACACCATCCATCTGCGCCACGCGCCGTACGGCTATCACGCCTTTCACGACGGCCGGCAGTTCATCGTGCGCGTACGGCGGACGCCCCGGGTCGACCCGGGGCATCCGCTGCGCGGCAAGATCATCGCCGTGGATGCGGGGCATCCGCCGGCCGGCGCCACCGGGCCGTTGGGCACGCCGGAGTCTGCGCTGACGCTGCCCATCGCGCGCGCGCTCGAGGCCGAACTGACGCGGATGGGCGCGCGGGTCGTGATGACACGCGTGAACGACGAGCCGCTCGGTCTCGGGGATCGACCGGCGATCGCCCGCCGGGTCGGCGCGCACGCCTTCGTGTCCATCCATTTGAACGCCTTGCCGGACGGGGTCAATCCCTTCAGTGCACATGGGACCGGGACGTACTTCTTCCAGCCGCACAGCGAACCGCTCGCGCGCGCCGTGCAAGCCGGGATGGTGCGCCACCTCCGGCTGCGCGACCTCGGCGTGTTCTACGACAATCTGGCCGTCATCCGCCCGGGCTGGATGCCGGCCGTCCTGGCCGAGGGGGCCTTCCTGATGGTGCCCGCCCACGAAGCGGCGATGCGCACGCTCGCCGGCCAGCAGGCCTATGCGCGCGGCGTCGCGGAAGGACTCGAGTCCTACTTTCGCGAGTTGGCGCGATGAGACGGTGGGTGCTCGTCGCGTGCATGCTCTGCGCGTCGCTGGTGCACGCCCAGGCCCCCGACGAGACGTGGCGCACCTTGCGGACGCCCCACCTGCGGGTGCACTACCCCGTGGCCCTGGACTCCCTCGCACGCCGTGCGGCGGGTGAGGCCGAACTCGCGTGGTCGTCGCTGGCCGCGACGCTGGTCCCGCCGCGCGGTGTGATCGACGTCGTCGTGACCGATCACCAGGACATCTCGAACGGATCGGCCGCGATCTTCCCGACCAACCGCATCACGGTGCTGGTCCGCCCGCCCGTGGATGACGTCGCCCTCCGAGCGGGCGAGGACTGGCTGCGGTTCGTGATCACGCACGAGATGGCGCACCTCTTCCACCTCGACCGATCGCGCGGGATCTGGCGGGTGGCCCAGCGCGTGTTCGGACGGCATCCGGCGCTGTTTCCGCACAACCAGGCGCCGCGCTGGCTCATCGAAGGCATCGCGATGCAGTACGAGCGGCTGGCGGGCGCGGGACGGCTCGACGGTTCGCAGTTGCACGCGACGCTCGGCGCGCTCGACGCGGCGGGCCGGGCACTCACCCCGAGCACGGCGTCGATCGCGACGCCGAGGTTCCCGGGGGGCAACAGCGCGTACTTCGCGGGCGCCCGTCTCGTCGAGGCGGGTGTGGCGGCGGGAGGCGACTCGGCCCTGCGGCGCTTCATCGAGCACGGAGCGGGCCGGCTCCTCCCCTTCGGGTGGGAGGCGACCGCACGACACGCCTTCGGGGCGTCGTTCGACGCGCTCGCCGCACGGGTGGCGTCCCCGGCGCCGCTGCCGATGCCTGCGGAGGCACGCGGCATTGGCGACCATTGGTGGGAGGCGCGTGCCCCCCGCTGGCGAGGGGACACCATTCGCTTCATCGCGAGCGCCCCGCGGGAGATCCCGTGGGTGTTCGATGCCGTGGGCGACGACCTGCACGCGGTGGCACGACGCAACAGCGTCGATGCGCACGGTCAGGCGGCAGCGCACGCCGTGTACGCGGACCTGGACCTCACGGACCCCTACCGGTACCGGTCACAGCTGTGGCGCGGGACGCGACGCGTGCGCACGCGCGACGCGGAGCGGATCGCCTCCCCGGATGTGCGCGCGGACGGCACGATCGTCGCGACGCGGGTCGTCCCGGGCTCGACCGAGCTGGTCGTCGTACGCGGCGACACGGTCGACGTGCTCGCCGTCGGAACACCGGATGCGCAATGGAGTGCGCCGCGCTGGTCGCGGAGCGGCGAGCAGGTCGCGGCGATCCGCTGGCGGCACGGCGGCGAGACCGAACTGGTCGTCCTCGACCTGCGAGGCGGTGCGCAGGTCTTCGGCACCACGCGGGCCGTGCAGCTGCACCCGAGCTGGGGGCGCGACGATGGCAGCGTGTACTTCGCCTCCGATCGCGACGGTCCGATGGCGGTGTACCGGGTCATCCTCGCGACAGGGGCGATCGAGCACGTGCTCGACGGGGGGGCGGGGGTCTTCGAGCCGGAGGTTTCGCCGGACGGACAGCAGATCGCCGCCTTCGTGCTCGAGGCAGCGGGGTATCGGTTGTTCTCCATGGCCATCCCCGCGTCCGGCCGGTCGGCCGGCGCGACGCGTCCCGCGGTGCAGGGTGCCGCGATCGCGATGCCCACCGGCAGGGCGAGCGCGTATGCCGCCTGGCGATCGCTGATCCCGCGGTACTGGATTCCCACGACGGCGTCCAGCACGCGCGGGGATCAGGTCTTCGGCGTGCTCACCACGGGCCGGGACGTCGTCGGCCGCCACGACGTGGGTGCGCAGCTCGTCGTCGACCCGACGACGCGCGAGGTCAGCGGCGATGTCGCGTGGCGCTTCTCGGGCCTCGGCGTCCCGCTGCTGGATGCCGCCGCGTCCCAGTCGTGGGATGCGTTCATGGTCGCCGACAGCAGCGGGCGCCGCGTCGGCGAGATCGCCCGGCGCAACCGCATTGCGTCGCTGTCCACCACGTGGCAGCGACCGCGCGTTCGCACGGGGGCCTTCCTCACCGCCGGCGTCGAGCTGGAGTGGCGGGACTTCGTGACGGATCCGGCGGCGCTGCTCGCCGAGCTCGATCCGCTGCTCTCCCGCACCTTGCTGTACCCCGGCGGCGTCGTCGCGGTCGGATGGAACAACCTGCGCCGCGCGCCGCTGGCCATCTCCACGGAGGACGGCGTCTCTGCGAGCGTCACCGCGCGGGAGCGCTGGCGCCGCGACGATCGTGCGGCGACTGCGGCGACGTCGGTCCTGGCGGACCTCCGCCTCTACAAATCGCTGCCGCTGCCCGGCCACGCGCGGCACGTGCTCGCGTTGCGCGCCGTGCGTGGATGGGGCGATCGCACGATGGTGCGTCCCTTCAGCGTCGGAGGGGTGAGCGGCACGTCCCTGGAGCTGTTCCCGGGGTTCCGCGTCGGTGATGTGCAGCGCGCGTTCGCGGTGCGGGGCTTCGCGCCGGGCACGTTGCAGGGCGTGCAGGCGTGGGCGACGAGCGCCGAGTACCGGGCACCGCTGCCCCTCGTGGGGCGCGGCGTGTTCCCGTTCCCGCTCTACTGGCAGCGATCGACGATGTCGTTCTTCGGCGACGCGGCGAGCGCGTGGTGCCCCGCCGGCGTCGCCGCGGCGGGGTGTCCCACGGGCGAAACGCCGCGCCATGTGCTGGCGTCGGTCGGCGGTGAACTCGCGCTGGACATGGCCGTGGACTACGACCGGCCGACGCGCTTCCGCGTCGGTGCCGCGCTGCCCGTGCGCGGCACGGAGCAGCGCCTGCGCGGGTACGTCTCCATCGGGGTGCAGTTCTGATGTCCATGAGCGCGCGGTCGCCTGCGCCCTGGGTGCACCCCTCGGCCGTGGTGGTCGGCGACGTGCTCCTCGGTGTCGCCGTGAGCGTGTGGCCCTGTGCCGTGCTGCGCGGCGACAGCGACCGGATCACCGTGGGGGGCGGCACGAACGTGCAGGATGGCGCCATTCTGCACGCGGATCCGGGGGTGCCCTGCACGATCGGCGCGCACTGCACCATCGGCCACCGCGCCGTGGTCCACGGCTGCACCGTGGAGGACGACGTGCTCGTGGGGATGGGGGCGATCATCATGAACCGCGCGGTGATCGGTGCGGGGTCGATCATCGGTGCCGGGGCCGTGATCCCGGAGGGAATGGTCGTTCCGGCGCAGTCCCTGGTGCTCGGGGTGCCCGGGCGGATCATCCGCTCGGTGCGCGAGGAGGAGCGTCGCGCGCAGGTCGCGGCCGCGCGCCGCTATGTGGAGCGCGCGCATGCGCATGCCCAGGGCGCGTATCCGTCCTGGGCAGATGGTCGCAGTGCTTCGGGGTGAGTCGCGGCGCTGGGCATGTGGTGTCGAGGTCTGCGGTGACCTCGGCGAACGGCGGGTCGTCAAGAGTCGGTCGCGTTCGTGAAGCGGAGCAAGTCGGCGGTAGTCAACACGCGTGTGCACAGTCTCGGGCGTCGCTCCTGACAGGCGACATGCAGGAGCCAGCCCTTGTCGGCATGAAACGGTAAGTCGTTGTTGTGCAAAGGGTTGTGCTTGGCGGGGTTGGTCGTGTGGCGCGCCAGTGGCGTCGGGGTGAGGTCGTACTGCGGAAGAATCGTGCGGCGTGGTGGAAAAGCCACTGGCGTCGCTGAATCGTGACATGGCAATCGTAACTCGTTGTCGTGTCGATGTTTACCGCAAGGCTGGCGCGGAAACACGTAGACAGATACGTTGCTAACCCGCCGTACGATGTCCTCGATCGCGGTTCGTTGACCGAGGCCGACTTCCAAGTTCCACCGGAGACTCTTCACGATGCCGTTCCCGACCACCCCTCCGACCGGCCCTGTCACACTGTCCCAGAATGCTCGCACCGTGCTGGAGAAGCGGTATCTCGTGCGCGACGCGAGTGGCAAGCCGATCGAGACACCGGAGGACATGTTCTGGCGTGTCGCGACCACGGTCGCGGACGCGGATCGTCGGTATGGTGCGAGTGACGGGGCGACGAATGCGCTCGCGGAGGAGTTCTACTTCCTGATGACGCAGCGTCGGTTCGAGCCGAACTCGCCGACGCTGATGAACGCGGGGCGTCCCCTGGGGCAGTTGTCGGCGTGCTTCGTGCTGCCGGTCGAGGACGCGCTGGCGAACGGGAAGAACGGCATCTACGACACGCTGACGTCGATGGCGCTGATCCATCAGTCCGGCGGCGGCACGGGGTTCTCGTTCTCGCGCATCCGCGCCAAGGGCGCGATGGTGCGGTCGACCACCGGGGTGGCGTCGGGTCCGATCTCGTTCATGAAGCTCTATGATGCGTCGACGGACGCGGTGAAGCAGGGAGGCACGCGCCGCGGCGCGAACATGGGCATCCTGCGCGTGGATCACCCGGACGTCATGGACTTCATCGCCTGCAAGGAGGATCTGACGCAGGTCACCAACTTCAACATCTCGGTGGGCATCACCACGGTCTTCATGGACGCGGTGAAGTCAGATTCGTCGTACGACCTGATCGACCCCGCCACGGGCGCCGTCGTCGGCTCGCTGCGGGCGCGTGCGGTCTGGGACACGATGATCCTCGGGGCGTGGCGCACGGGCGAGCCGGGCGTGTTCTTCATCGACGAGGCCAACCGCTACAATCCGGTCCCGCACCTGGGCGCCTACGAGGCGACCAATCCGTGCGGGGAGCAGCCGCTGCTGGCCTACGACGTGTGCAACCTCGGCTCCGTGAACGTCGGGTGGTACGTCGAGAACGGCGTGATGGACTGGGAGCGCTTCTCGTCCGACATCCGGCTGTCGACGCACTTCCTCGACAACATCATCGACGTCAACAAGTATCCGTTGCCCGAGATCGACGACCTCTCCAAGCGCATCCGCCGGATCGGGCTTGGCGTGATGGGATTCGCGGACGCCCTGATCCGCCTCGGTATTCCCTACGATTCGCCGGAGGGCGTGGAGTTCGGACGCCGGGTGATGGAGTTCGTGGACGTCGAGTCCAAGAAGGAATCGGAGCGCCTGGTCGGTGAGCGCGGCGTGTTCCCCGAGTGGGAGCGCTCGATCTGGGGGCCGGACGCGACCTGCGCGCGGGACGCCGACGGTGCGCGCATCCGGCCGATGCAGCGTCTGCGCAACTGCAACGTCACCACGGTGGCGCCGACGGGGACGATCTCGATCATCGCCGGCTGCTCGTCCGGGTTGGAGCCGCTGTTCGCGGTGGCGTTCATGCGCAATCAGGCCGGCGTGAAGATGCCGGACGTGAACGAGGACTTCGTCGCCATCGCCACGCGGGAGGGCTGGTACAGTGACGCCCTCATGGAGCGCATCGCGACGGAGGGGCACATCCAGTTCCCCGAGGTGCCGGCCAGGTGGCAGCGCGTGTTCACGACCGCCAACGCGATCGCGCCCGAGTGGCATATCGAGATGCAGGCGGCCTTCCAGCAGCACACCGACTCCGCGATCTCGAAGACCACGAATTTCTCGCACGCCGCGACCATCGAGGACGTGCGCCGGATCTACGAGCTGGCCTACGAGAAGAAGTGCAAGGGGGTGACGGTGTACCGCGACGGGTCGCGGGACGGGCAGGTGCTCTCGACCGGTGCGACCGAGAAGGCCAAGGCGGAGCGTGGCAAGGAGCCTGCGGCGGCGGACGGCAGCGCCGAGGGGCCGACCAAGCGGGACATGGGCGAGCTGCACGGTCGCATTGCGGAGCTCGATGCCGAGGTCGTGCGACTGCAGAAGGCGTTGTACGACGCCGAGGCGGAGAACCTGCAGCGGCGGGCCAAGCGTTCGCGTCCGGAGGCCCTGCGGGGGACGACGATCCGCAAGGAGACACCGCTGGGCGTGATGTTCGTGAACATCACCGAGGACGAGCGTGCGCAGCCGATGGAGGTGTTCATCAACCTCGGCAAGGCTGGTGGGTCCGCGATGGCCGACGCGGAGGCGATGGGCCGGCTCATCTCGCTCGCGCTGCGGTCCGGGATCCCGATGATGGAGATCCACCGGCAGTTGCGCGGCATCTCGTCGGACCGTGCGGTGGGCCTGGGGCCCAACAAGGTGCTGTCCGTGCCGGACGCCGTGGGGCTGGCGATCGAGGAGTGGGTGCGACTGAAGCAGGGCGTGCAGCAGGATCTGCTGCGCACCACGGCCGAGCAGGCGCTGCCGTCCGTCGAGCAGCTCACGGTGGCGCCCGGCGTGGTCGGGAACGCGCAGCCGACGCTGCAGTTCGACCAGCACGCGGGTGGCCAGTCGTTCATGGGCACTTGCCCTGATTGCGGCTCGCAGCTCGAGTTCGCCGAGGGGTGTGTGAAGTGCCACGTGTGCGGCTACAGCGAATGCGGCTGAAGGGGTCCTGACGCCCCTGCCCTGCCCTCAGCACACCTTGGGGCAGGGCAGGGCGGTTTCGCCGCCTGGCGTCGTACTGGAGCGGCCGCTGATCCGAGGGGATCGGCGGCCGTTTTTGTGTCTGGTGGTTTTGGGGTTCGGAGCCGGGTCATGGCCCTTGTGTCTGGCGCGCTGTTCTGATAGGTTACCCGACCCTGCACGAACGGCGCAGTGTCGTTCTGTGGCGGCTGATCCTGGGTGTGCAACAAGCCCTTGACAGGCAGGAAACAGGGTGGTATTCTGGAAGGCTGTTGCGGAAACGCACGGTATATGCTGATTGACAACCGAGATGAGAGAGAA
>CAYSFN010000031.1:0-25787 GCA_964430045.1 uncultured Gemmatimonadaceae bacterium | reverse complement strand
GCGACCGTGACGATGGACGCGATGTAGAACCAGATCGCCACGTACAGGTGCCGCTCGCGGCGTTTGGCGATGGTCCCGAAGAAGTTGATCGCGAACGCCACCCACACCACCGCGATGGCGATGTCGATGGGCCACTCCAGCTCGGCGTACTCCTTGGCCTGCGTGAAGCCCATGGGCAGCGTGATGGCCGCCGCGACGATGATGGCCTGCCAGCCCCAGAAATGGAACTTGCTCAGGGCGTCGGAGAACATCCGGGCCTTGAGCAGCCGCTGGGTGGAGTAGTAGGCGCCGAGGAAGAACGCGTTGCCGGCGAAGGCGAAGACGACGGCGTTCGTGTGGAGCGGACGCAGGCGACCGAACGTGAGGTACGGGGCGAAGTTCAGCGAGGGGACACCGAGCTGGATGGCGATGATGAGCCCGACCAGCATCCCGACGAACCCCCACACGAAGGTGGCCACCAGGAATTTTCGAACGATGTCGTCGTCGTACGTGAACGTGTCCAACCGTGCGGTCATCGGTTCTCCGGGTCCGAAGGTGGGGATGGGGGGCGGGCCAACCTGACGCGGGCACCCGGCCGGGTACGGTGCAAAGTTGACCTTTCGGGTATCGGCCCGCGAGCAGGGGAGCTTGACCGGCCGCCGGGGCTCCCCCCCTCCCCCCGGGCTGGCCGCTCCCTCCCGCCCGGTCCCGCCCATAGACTACATGAGGTTGTGCTGCGGCTCCGGCCGCGTTCTGTCCCCATCAGCCCCCGATGCAATGCGGATGACCTTGTTCCCGCTGGCGGCAGCGAGCCTCGTGCTCGCGTCGTGCAGCAAGGCCCCTCAGCCGACTCCGGCCCCGACCCCGGCCGGGGCGGGCGGGCGCGGTGCTGCGGCACCGACTCCAGTTCCAGGCGACACGACCGCCCGCCCCGGTGGCGGGGGCGGCGGTGCCGGTCCCGGCGCAGGCGCTGCGGGCGCCGATCCCGCGCCTCGCGCCTTCAACCAGGTGATCACCAGCCGGGCGACCACCAAGAAGGGCGTGTTCAACGTCCACCAGGTGGGCCAGAATCTCTTCTTCGAGATCCCGGCGTCCGAGGTCGGCAAGGACTTCGTCATCACGACCGTCATCGCCGGCACGCCCACGAGCGTCGACATCAACGGCACGCTCGGCCCCGACCGCGTCATCCGCTTCGAACGCCGCAGCAACCGCATCTACCTGCGCGACGTGCGCTTCAACAACGTCGCCACGGACTCGGCGCTGCTCGGCAAGCGGGCGATGGACCTCATCAGCCAGTTCCCGATCATCGCCTCCTTCCCGGTGGCCGCCTACGGCGCCGACAGCGCGGCCGTGATCGACGTGACGCGGATGTTCACGGGCGGCATCCAGGAGTTCACGGCCAACGGACAGCGCGCGACGGTCGCCGCGGATCGCTCCTACATCGAGCGCTTCGCGGCCTTCTCGCGCAACGTGAACGTCACGGCGGTGCAGACCTTCACGCCGCAGGCCGCCGCGGGCGCACCCGCGCCCGGCGGCGGGCGTGGCGGCGCCCCGGGCAACACGACGCAGAGCTACACCTTCTCCATCGTGCGCCTGCCCGACGACCCCATGATGCCGCGCCTGCTCGACGCGCGCGTCGGCTTCTTCGGCCAGACCAAGTCGGACTTCGGCTCGCCCGAACTGCGCGTGACGCAGCGCCGCTACATCGCGCGCTGGCGCCTCGAGTGCTCCGACCAGAAGGTCGGCGACCTCTGCGTGCCCAAGAAGCCCATCACGTACTACGTCGACCCGGCCACGCCGGGCTGGCTGGTCCCGTGGGTGAAGGCGGGCATCGACGAGTGGCAGGCCGCGTTCGAGGAAGCGGGCTTCCACAAGGGGATCGTGGCGGCCGACGCGCCGAACGACCCCGACTTCTCGGGCGAGGACGCCACCGTCGCGATGGTCCGCTGGCTGCCCAGCGCCGTCGCCAACGCCGTCGGTCCCTCCACGACCGACCCGCGCACCGGCGAGATCATCGACGCCGACGTCCAGATGTACCACAACATCATGGACCTCCAGCGCAACTGGTATTTCACGCAGGTCGGACACCTCGACCCGCGCGCACAGAAGTTCCCGTTCCCGCAGGACCTGATGGGGCGCCTCGTGCAGTTCGTCGTGGCGCATGAAGTCGGCCACACGCTGGGCTTCCCCCACAACTTCAAGGGCAGCTCGATGTACCCGCTCGACTCGCTGCGCTCCAAGACCTGGGTGGCCAAGATGGGCCATTCGCCCTCGATCATGGACTACGCGCGCTTCAACTACGTCGCGCAGCCGGAAGACGGCATCGCCCTCGGCGACCTCGTCCCGAAGGTCGGGCCGTACGACCGCTACGCCGTGATGTGGGGCTACAAGCCGATCCCCGGCGCCCGCACGCCCGAAGACGAGCGCAGGACGCTCGACGAGTGGGCCCGCCTGCAGGACGCGACCCCGTGGTTCCGCTTCGCCAGCGACGCCGGGGCCGGCGGGGCCGACCCGGGTGAGCAGTCCGAGGCCATCGGCGATGCCGACGCCGTGCGCGCGACCGCGCTCGGCTTCAAGAACATCGAGCGCATCATGAAGCTGGTGATGCCGGCCGCCACGACCGATCCGTACGCCGACTACTCCCTGCTGCGGGGCACCTACGGCAGCGTGATCGGCCAGTGGGCGACGGAGGCCAACCACGTCACGCGCATCATCGGCGGGTCCGACAAGCAGGAGAAGGTCGTTGGACAGTCGGGCCCGGTCTGGGTCACAGTGCCGAAGGCGCGCCAGAAGGCGGCCATGAACTTCCTCCTCACCGAGGTGTTCTCGACGCCGCAGTACCTCATCCTCCCCGAGGTGCTGGGCAAGATCGAGTCGGACGGCAACATCAATCGCATCACCAACGCGCAGGCGCGCTCGCTGAGCTCCGTGCTCAACAACACCAAGTTGCAGCGCATGACCGAGCACGAGCAGCTGGCCACCAGCAAGGCCAACGTGTACACGCTCGGCGAGATGCTGACGGACCTCCGCCGCGGACTCTGGAAGGAGATCTACGCCGGCCAGCCGATCGACGCGTACCGTCGCCGGTTGCAGACGGCCTACCTCGACGCGATGGCCAGCAAGATCAAGCCCCCGGCACCCCCGGCAGCCGCGGCGGCGCTGGGCCTCCCCGGTGGCGGTGCCGCAGCGACCCGCGACTTCCGCGGCCTGATCAAGGACGAGATGCGGATCCTCGACCGCGAGCTCGCGGCGGCGATCGCCCGCACCTCCGATCGTGTCACGCGCACGCACCTGCAGGACGCGCGCGACGAGATCACGCAGATGCTGAAGGTCGACTGACGCGCGTCCCGCCACGGCGGGATGACCTGAGGGGCACGGGATCACCGGATCCCGTGCCCCTCAGGCGTTCTCGCGCTCCGCGCGCCGTGCGCCGTCGCGCCCGGCAGCCCCCTACGGACTTCTGCGGAGCGCCATGCCGCGGTGCCAGCGGTCCAACCACGCGCGGTGGAAGGCCTCGAACCCGCCGGCCACGATCGCCGCCCGGGCCTCGGCCAGCAGCACATGCAGCAGCGTGAGGTTGTGCCGCGCCAGGAGCCGGGGCCCGAAGTCCTCGCGCACGGTGAACAGGTGGCGCAGCCAGGCGCGGTCGTACTCCGTGCAGGCGGGACAGGGGCACCCCGGCACCAGGGGCGTGCGATCGTCGCGAAAGGCACTCTGCCGGATCTGCACCGTGCCGTCCGGGGTGAAGGCCGTGCCGTCGCGCCCCATGCGCGTCGGGGCCACGCAGTCGAACAGGTCCACGCCGCGCGCGACGCCCTCCAGCAGGTCGTCGGGGAAGCCCACGCCCATCACGTAGCGTGGCAGCGTGGCCGGGAGCAGGGGGTCGCAGGTGGCCAGCACCTCGTACAGGGTCGGCTTCGGCTCGCCCACGGACACGCCGCCGATCGCGATGCCGTCCCAGTCGCCCATGGCGAGGATCCCGCGCACGGAGTCGCGGCGGAGCGCCGCGAGCGTGCCCCCCTGGACGATGGGGAACAGCGACTGCCCCGTCGGCGGCGGGTCCTCCACTGCAATGCGCCCGTGCTCGGCACGACAGCGGGCCAGCCATCGCAGACTGCGCTCCATCGCCGCCTGCGTGTCGCCGTACGCGGCCGGCGCGGCGATCAGCTCGTCGAGCTGCATGATGACGTCCGCCCCGATGTTGCGCTCGATCCGCATCACCCGTTCCGGGGTGTAGGCGTGCAGCGCGCCATCGAGATGGCTGCGAAACGTGATGCCCTCCTCGCGCACCTCGCGGTACCTGGCGAGCGAAAAGACCTGAAAACCACCCGAATCGGTGAGCATCGGGCCGTCCCAGCGTGTGAAGGCGTGCAGCCCGCCGGCCGCGCGCACCGCCTCGTCCCCGGGCCGCAGGAACAGATGGTAGGCGTTGCTGAGCACCATCGCCCCCCCGGCCGCGCGCACTTCCGCCGGCGCGAGCCCGCGCACCACCCCGTGCGTCCCGACCGGCATGAACGCCGGCGTCACGACCGGCCCGTGCGGCGTGGTGAAGACCCCGGCGCGGGCGCGGGCGTCGACCGCGTCGAGTGCGAAATGGAATCCCGGTGTCGGCACGCCGAACGGGTAACCGCTGCACCGGGCGAAATGAAGGGCATTAGAATCAGGGAGCCCCTCACGCCGGATGCCACCGTGCCCAAGACACCGAACCTCGCCGACCCCCACAAGAACCCCTCGTTCACCAAGGGACTCTTCCTCGGCGAGATCCGCGAGGATCTCGTGTTCCCGTTCCCCGAGCTCAGCCCGGAGGACCACGACACGCTCACCGCCATCCTCGACTCGCTGCGCGCCTTCGCGGCGGAGCATGTCGACCGCGCACGCCACGACCACGACGGGAAGTTCGCCGACGAGATGCGGATGGCCTTCCACGAACTGGGGATGATGGGCATCAACACGCCCGAGGCGTACGGCGGTCTCGGGGCCGGCTCGCTGATGTTCTCGCGGATCATGGGCGCGGTGGGCGAGATCGACGCCGCGCTGGCGGTGTACTTCGGCGCGCACCAGTCCATCGGGTGCAAGGGCATCATCCTCTTCGGCACGGACGCGCAGAAGGCGCGGTACCTGCCGGGCTGCGCGAGCGGCGAGACGGTCGCCGGATTCTGCCTGACCGAAGCCGGCTCCGGCTCCGACGCCAAGGCGATGCGCACCAGCGCCGTCCTCAGTGCGGACGGGTCGCACTACGTCCTCAACGGGCAGAAGATCTGGATCTCGAACGCCGGCTACGCCTCGCTGTTCACGGTCTTCGCGCAGGTGCCCGTGACTATCGACGGAGTGCAGAAGCAGCGCGTGAGTGCGTTCATCGTGGATGCGAAGGCCGCGGGCGTGTCGCTGGGCGCCGTCGAACAGAAGATGGGGATCAAGGCCTCGGACACGCGCACGGTGAGCTTCGAGCACGTGCGCGTGCCGGTGGAGGACCGGCTCGGCGACGTCGGCCAGGGCTTCAACATCGCGCTGGAGATCCTCAACTCGGGGCGCCTCGGTCTCGCCGCCGGCTCCTCGCGCGGCACGCGCGCCATCATGGCCGAGGCCATCGCGTACGCCAGGCAGCGCGAGCAGTTCGGGCGGCCCATCGCGTCGTTCGAGATGATCCAGAAGAAGATCGCGCTGGCGGCGGTCGAATGCTATGCCAGCGACGCCGCCTGGATGCTCACCGCGGGGATGATGGATCGCGGCGGCATCGACTTCTCGCTGGAGACGGCGGCCTGCAAGATCTTCGCGTCGGAGCTGGCCTTCCGGACCGCCAGCGAAGCGCTGCAGATCGCCGGCGGGCTGGGGTACTCCAGGGAGTACCCGTACGAGCAGGCCCTGCGCGACAGCCGCATCAACATGATCTTCGAGGGGACCAACGAGATCCTGCTGGCCTTGATCGCGCTCAGCGGGCTGCAGCAGCCGGGCGAGCAGCTCAAGGAGCTGGGGCGTGCCTTCAAGCGGCCGCTGGCGTCGCTGGGCGTGCTCAGCAGCTATCTCGCCGGACGCGCCAAGCGCCAGATGGTCAAGCCGCAGTTCACGCGCGTGCACGCGGCGCTCAAGGACGAGGCCGACATGGTCGAGGATCTCGTGCAGGACCTTGGCCTCGCGGTGGAAAAGGCGCTCATCGCCCACGGCAGGGACATCATCGACCAGCAGTTCCTGCAGGAGCGGATGGCCAAGGCGGCCATGGATCTGTACCTGTCCACGGCCGTGCTGTCGCGCGCCACCTGGGCCATCGGCAGGGCCGGCGGCCCGGACGGCGCCCAAGCCGACCTCGACGCGGCACGGGTGTTCATCCCGATGGCCACGCGGCGGGCGCGGCGCAGCATCGTGGGGCTGGACCATCATCAGGACGACCGCCTGCGCGCCGTGGCGCAGCGGGCGCTGGACACCGGGGACCTGACCCTGCCGACACCAACGGACGGGTAGGCGTGAGCGACCACGGCGACCCGCACCTCGACGCCCTGCGCGAGCGCATCCGCCAGCTCGACGCCGAGATCCTCGAGCGCGCGGCGGCGCGCCTGCAACTGGCCCGCGAGGTCGGTGCGCGCAAGCGGGAGTCGGCGCGGCCCACCACCGATTACTCGCAGGAGCGGGCGGTGCTGGACCGCACCCGCGCCGCCGCGGCCGCGGTGGGCCTGGACGGCGCGCTGGCGGAACAGTTGGTCACCTCGCTGATCCGCGCCGCGGTGACCGCGCAGGACACCGACCGCGTCCGCCACGCAGCCGTCGGCGCCGGACAGCGCGCCGTGCTGGTGGGTGGCGCCGGGCGGATGGGCCGCTGGCTGGACCGCTTTCTGCGCGACCAGGGCTACGAGACCGGGGCGCTCGACCCCGCCGCCCCCGACGAGGAGCGGGACTGGGCCGCCGCCCAGTTGTCCACCGCCGACCTGGTGGTCTGCGCCACGCCACCGGTGGCCACCGCCGCACTGTATCGCGCCTGGTGCCCGTCACCGCCACGGGGCATCATCTGCGACATCGCGTCCATCAAGACGCCGTTGCTCGAGCCCATCGCGGCGCTGCGCCACGCGGGCGCCCGCGTGGCGTCCATCCACCCCATGTTCGGCCCCTCGGTCACCCTGCTGCGCGACTGCGACGTGGTCATCTGCGACACCGGCGACGCAGCGTCCACCGCCGCAGTCACGGCGCTGTTCACGCCGACCACCGCGCGGCTGGTGCACCTGCCGCTCGGGGCGCACGACCGCGCCATGGCCGACGTGCTCTCGCTGGCCCACGCCACGGCCATCGTCTTCGCGCTGGCGCTGCCCGACACTCCGCCCGGCGTGCGCTCCACGACCTTCGACGCCTTGGAGTCGCTCAGCGCACAACTGGTGCGCGAGAGCGCCGACGTGTACTACGAGATCCAGTCGCACAACCCGCACTCGGTGGTCGCACTCGCGCGGCTGCGTGACGCGATCGCGCAGGTGCACGACGCCGTGGCGGAGCGTGACCTCGACACCTTCCGCGCCCTGCTCGACACGGGCCGCGCGCACACGCCGAAGCCCTGAGCGCCGGCGCACAGCACGGCGGCGTCCGTCCACGCGGGGAACCTCGCGTGGCGGCGAGCCGTATCTCTCACAGCCGTCATTCCCGCCCACGTCCACCCCTCCCATACCCCATGCGGACCTCCTCCCTGCTGCTCGCCGGTCTCCTCGCCGCCTCGGCCGCGTCGCTGCCCGCCCAGTCCGCCCGCGAGCTGACCACGTCCGTCGGCTTCGTCAACACCACCGGCAACGCGGAACTCACCTCCGTCTCGGTGGATCAAGCCCTCAAGTTCAGCGCCGGACCGTGGGCGCTGCGGCAGACCTTCGGCACCGTGTACGGGGAGAACGCCGGCACCGTCAACACCTCGCTGTGGCGCGCCAACCTGCGTGGCGACCGCGCGTTCGGCGAGGTGGCCTCCCTCTTCGTCCTCAGTGCATGGGACCGCAACACCTTCGCCGGCATCGACTCACGGCTCGAGGAATCCCTGGGCCTCGCCCTCAAAGCCATCAGCGCCGAGCGACGCACGCTGAGCTTCGAGTTCGGCGCCGGCGCCGTGCAGCAGTGGAACGGCAACGACGGTGGCTACCAGACCTTCCCCTCGGCGCGGGCCTCGTCCACCTACCGGCAGAATTTCACCTCGACCGCCTACGTCCAGCAGGCCGTCGAGGTGCTGCCCAACCTGCGCGAGTCGAAGGACCTGCGCATCAACACCGAGTCGTCGCTGGTCGCACCGATCTCGACGCGCATCGGCCTCAAGATGTCGTACGTGCTCCGCTACGACGGCCTCCCGCAGCCGGGCTTCAAGACCACGGACGGCATCCTGACCACGGGGCTGCAGATCACCTACTGAGCGCGAGGCGCTGACGCGCCGACACGGCGGCCCCGGCGCTCGCCGCGAGCGGACCGCGCCCTGCTGCGGTAGATTGCAGGGATGACCGTCACCGCCGCTGCACTGCTGCTGTTCCTGGTGATGGACCCGCTGGGCAACGTCCCGCTGTTCCTCAGCTCGCTCAAGGGCGTCGCGCCCGCGCGGCAGACGCCCGTCGTCGCACGCGAACTCCTGATCGCGTACGTCGTGCTCGTGGCCTTCCTGTTCGGGGGCCGCTTCCTGCTCGACGCCCTGAGCATCTCGGAGGAGGCGCTGACCATCGCCGGCGCCATCGTCCTCTTCCTGATCGCGCTGAAGATGGTCTTCCCAAGCCAGCAGCACGGGCTCGCGGAGCCCTTCGAGGGCGAGCCCTTCATCGTGCCACTCGCCATCCCGTACGTCGCCGGCCCCTCGGCCATGGCGACCATCCTGCTGCTGATGAGCCGCGAGTCGTCGCGCTGGCCCGAGTGGCTCGCGGCGCTCACCATCGCGTGGTTCGGCTCCGCCGCCATCCTGATCCTCGGCAGTCGCCTGCGCCGCGTGCTCGGCGACCGCGGGCTCACCGCGATGGAGCGCCTGATGGGCATGGTGCTGGTCGCGCTGGCCGTCCAGATGTTCGTCGAAGGGCTGCGTACGGCCCTCGCCTCCCCGGTGGTCTGATCACCCGGCCCACCACTCCCCTCCCTTCGTGATCCGATGACTCGACGCCTCGCCCCCCTCGCCCCCCTCGCCACCATCGCCGTCCTCGCGCTCGCCTGCGGCGAGCGTCCGGCCCCGGAGCCCACGGCGGCCGACCAGTTCTGGAGCGCGCTCTCCGGCCTCTGCGGTCAAGCCCACGGCGGGACCATCACCGAGGCGATCGCCGGCGACACGGCCTTCGCGGGCAAGGCCCTGGTGATGCACGTGCGCGAGTGCAGCGACTCGGTGATCCGCGTGCCGTTCCACGTGGGCGAGGACCGTTCGCGGACCTGGGTGCTCACGCGGCTCGCCGACGGCGGGCTGCGGCTCAAGCACGACCATCGGCACGCCGATGGCGTCGAGGACTCCGTGACCCAGTACGGCGGCGACGCGCCCGGCGACCGGGTCACGCCCACCAGCGTCGAGTTTCCGGCCGACGCGTTCACGGCCGGTCTGATCCCGGCCGCGGCGACCAACGTATGGACGGTGATGGTCGAGCCGGGCGCGCGGTTCGTGTACGCCCTGCGCCGCGATGGCACCGACCGTCGCTTCCGGGTGGAGTTCGACCTCGGCACCCTGCTCGACGCGCCGCCGCCGCCGTGGGGGAGCCAGTAGCGGGCGGGATCTCGCTCAACACCGCACCGGGCGGTAACGTTGTCCCTCTGTCCCTTCACCGCGTCCCTACTGGACGAGAGTCAGCCATGCGCGCTTCACGTACCGCCCTGCTGTTCGCCACCGCGGTCGGCCTCACGCAGTCCGCCGCCGCGCAACAGCGCCCCACCGCAACGCCTGTCGCCGATCGCGGCGCCAAACCCATCACGCCCGAGGTCGTTCGCGACTGGAACGCGATCCGCGGGAGTGCCTTGTCGAACGATGGGCGATGGTTCGCCTTCGTCGCCGGTCCGAACGAGGGGAACAGCTCGATGGTCCTCCGGGCGACCGCAGCCGGCGGGCGGGCCGACACCATCAACGTCGGGAGCGGCGGCGGGTCGCCGCAGATCTCCGGCGACTCGAAGTGGATCGGCTACTTCGTGGCGCCACCCCGCGCGGCGGCGACTGCGGGTCGCGGCGGCGCGGGGGGACGCGGTGCCGCAGCGGGTGGCGGGCGTGGGGCGGGCGCACCAGGGCAGGGCGGCGCCACCCCTGCGGCGGCTCCCGCGGCGGACTCGACGGCCGTCTCGGCGCAGACCTTCGTGCTCCGCAACCTGAGCACGGGCGAGACAAAGGAATTCAAGAACATCCGGCGCTTCGGCTTCAACGCGGACGACGCGGGCTGGGTCTGGATGCAGGGTGGCGCGGCGGCGGCGATCGGCGGTGGTGGTGGTGGTGGCGGACGCGGGGGGGCGGGCGCCCCGGGCGGTGGCGGCGGGGCACAGGCGGGCGGCAATGCCCCGCTGCTGCTGCACAACCTCGGCACGGGCGAAACGTCGAACATCGGCGTCGTGAATCAGTTCGCATTCAACACGAACGGGTCGCTCCTGGCCTACTCGATGGACGGCCCTGACCAGGTCGGCAACGCGGTGCAGTTGCGCGACATGACGACCGGTGTCGTGCGGTCGCTCGACGCCGAGCAGGTTCTGTACCGGCACCTGCAGTGGGTGGACAGCGCCCGCGCGGTCGCGGTGATGAAGGGGACGATCCGGACCACGGGCACCCCGCGGGACACGCTGTTCACCCTCGCGGTGTTCCGTGGCGTCTCCGCGAACGGTGCCACGAGCACCGTGAGTTTCTCGCCCGAGGGGCGCACCGACTTTCCCAGCGGCATGAAGCTCGCGTCCGATCGCGCGCCCCGGTACTCCGCCGACCTGTCGCAGGTGTTCTTCGGGATGCGGGAGGCCGCCAAGCCGCCGTCCCCGGCGGGCCGGGGCAACTCCGCCGTGCAGGCCGGCGCACCGGGGATGGGGGGCACCATCAACCAGACGGCCGGCGGCGGGCGCGGTGGCGCGGCCGACTCGCTGCCGTCGCTGATCCTGTGGCACGGGCGCGACGACCGGCTGCAGTCGCAGCAGATGGTGCAGGAGAACGCCGACCGCGCGTTCAACTACCTCGTGTCGTACCGCTTCCGCGACGACAAGTTCGTGCAACTGACGGATTCCACCCTGCGGAACGTCACGGTCACCGGCAGCGACAAGGTCGCCTACGGCACGGACAACCGCGCGTACCAGCAGCAGGCCTCGTACACGGGACGCAATTACAGCGACTTCTACCTGGTGGACCTGGCGTCCGGTGCGCGGAAGAAGCTGTGGACCAAGCGCCTGAACACGTCCTTCTCCGTCGCGCCCGACGGCAGCAAGGCGCTGATCTGGGGCAAGGACGGCCACTACTGGGTGCTCGACCTGCAGACGCTCGACTCGGTGAACATCACGCGCAGCGTGCCGACCAGCTTCGTGAACACCGAGGATGATCACTACAACATCGAGCCGCGGGCCATCGCGGCACGCGGCTGGTCCAGGGACGGCGCGCACGTCCTGCTCTACGACAACTGGGACCTCTGGAAGGTGCCGACGAACCCGCGTGGCGGAGAGCGGGCCGTGAATCTGACCGGCAACGGCAAGCGGGACCAGATCCGCTACCGCACGCTGTACAACTGGACCGAAGCGGGCGAGGCGGCGGAAGGCGACGAGGCGCCCACCCCCGGCGGCGGCGGTCGTGGCGGCGCGGGCGGCGGGACGGTGGACTTCAGCAAGCCGATGTTCATCGGCACCTACGGCGAGTGGACCAAGAAGGAAGGCGTGTCCCGCGTTGATCCGGCCAGGCCAGGCGCCCAGTCGCTGGTGTTCGACGACGCGCGGCTGACCATCACCAAGGCGCGGAACGCCGACATGTTCGCGTTCACACGTGGCACGTTCAGCGAGTTCCCGGACTGGTGGGTGGCGGGTTCGCCGACGCTCGAGAACGCCACGCGCGTGTCGAACGTGAACCCGGTCCTCAGCGAGCTGGCCATCTCCAGCGGCACGCGGCTGATCAACTACACCTCCGCCAAGGGCGACCGCTTGCAGGGGGCGCTCTACCTGCCGGCCAATTACGAGCCCGGCAGGAAGTACCCGCTGCTGGTGACCATCTACGAGAAGCGCTCGCAGAACAAGAACAACTTCGTGAACCCCAGCGAGACGCAGACGCCCAACGCGCGGATGTACACCAGCCGCGGCTACGCGGTGTTCGATCCGGACATCGTGTACAAGGTGAACGACCCCGGGATGTCGGCGGTGTGGTCCGTGATCCCGGCGGTGAAGGCCGCGATCGCCACGGGCATCATCGACGAGAAGAACGTCGGCCTCTGGGGCCACTCGTGGGGCGGGTACCAGACCGCGTTCCTCGTGACGCAGACCGACATCTTCAAGGCCGCGATCGCCGGGGCGGCGCTCACCGACATGGTGAGCATGTACTCGTCGATCTACTGGAACACCGGCGGCTCCAACCAGTCCATCTTCGAGTCGTCGCAGGGCCGGTTCAAGGGCAACTTCATCGACAACTACGACGCCTACATCCGCAATTCACCGGTCTTCCACGCGGACAAGGTGAAGACCCCGTTGATGCTGCTGCACAACGACAAGGACGGCGCCGTCGACTTCAACCAGGGCGTCATCTACTTCAACACCCTGCGGCAGCTCCAGAAGGAAGTGATCATGCTGGAGTACGTCGGTGAGAACCACGGCGTCACGCGGCCGGTCAACCAGCGCGACTACGCGCGCCGGATGAGCGAGTGGTTCGATCACTACCTCAAGGGCGACCCCGCGCCGGACTGGATGACCAACGGCATCCCGCGCCTGCAGATCGCCGACCACCTGTACAACCGGCGCGACTCGACCATCGCGACCCCGCGCATCGGGCCGCCACAGCAGTAAGGCGTGCCGCGCTGCACCAACGGACGAAGCCCCCGGCGACACAGGTCGCCGGGGGCTTCGTCGTTTCGGTGCAGCGCGCAGGGTCGAGCCGGGTGCAGCGCCCGGTCCACTGCGCCGCCCGTCAGCGCCCGGCGGCGCGCTCCGTACGCTGCGCGTCCACCATTCTGGCCACGTCAGCCAGCAACTGCCTGGCGTCGTACACGATCCCGTCCTTGATCGTGTACTTGACCCCACCCACCCGCTCGGCGCGCCCCGTCGTCTCGTTCAAGCGCACCGCGCCGGTGCCGTACAGCACCTTGAGGTTCTGCAGCGGGTTCTGGTCCACGATCACCAGGTCCGCGAGCATCCCCGGCTTGATCACCCCGAACACGATCGGCTTGCCCTTGGGCTCGTGCAGGGTCTCGGCGCCGTGCAGCGTCGCGGCCCGGATCACTTCCAGGGGGTGGAAGCCCGCCTCCTGCAGCAGCTCGAGCTCCTCGATGTAGCCGAAGCCATACAGCTTGTAGATGAACCCGGCGTCCGATCCGGTGGTCACCCGCCCGCCGATGTTCTTGTAGTCGTTGAGGAACTGCATCCACGTGCTGTAGAAGCGCTTCCACGCCACCTCGTCGGCCGTCGTCCAGTCGAACCAGTACGAGCCGTGGTTCGCCCGGCTCGGCTGGAAGAAGTCGTGCATCGACGGCAGCGTGTACTGCGCGTGCCAGTCCGCGTTGCGCGCCTGCATCACGTCGCGGCCCGCGGCGTAGATGGTCATGGTCGGATCCATCGTCGTGCCGAGGGCCTTGAACTCCTTCAGCAGCGCATTCCACTGCTCGGACCCGCGCGCGTGGATCTGGTCGTTGAGCCGCGCCACCTGCGAGAAGCGCATGTACTCGTCGTTGTAGTTCTGATCCGTCGGCCAGTTCTGGATGCTGAAGTCCTTGAGCAGGGACTCGAACAACCCGTAGAAGTGCGTGACGGTGCCGAGGCCGAGCCGGGCGGCCTCGATCGCGTTCATGCGGCCGACGCCCATCTGCGACAGGTGGGCGGTGGTGCCGAGGCCGGCCTTCGTGGCTTCGTCCAGCAGTGCGGCCATGACGGCGGGGTCGTGCGCGTCGAGTTTGAGGCCGTCGAGCCCCTGCTGCGCCGCCCACCGCACCCACGCCCGCGCCTGCGCCGGCGTGTTCACCGGGCCCTCGGACCACCCCGCGCCTGGGCGCTGATAGTTGAAGATGCGCGGCGCCACGATCTCGTTCCTGGCGCTGCGCTGCTGTTCGCTCATCGACCAGCCCCACGACCCCACCGGGACGCCGCGCACCGCCGTGACACCGTGGCCAAGCCAGAGCTTGTAGGCGTACTCCGCCTCGATATTCTTGGGCGCGCCGCCCGCGTGCACGTGCAGGTCGACGAAACCGGGCATCACGTAGTGCCCGCGCGCGTCGATGACCTCGGTCTGCACGTTCGGCGCGGCACGGCCCACGCCGCCGCCGCCCACCGACACGATCCGGTTGCCTTCGATGAAGATGTTCAGCGGGCCGCGCGCGGGCGCGCCGGTCCCATCGATCACCATCGCGTTCTGGATGACCAGGCGCGTGAACGGGCCGCGGCCCTCGTCACTGCGGCGCGCGGGGCCTGCGTTGAGCTGTGCCTCGGCGACCCCTGCGGTCGCGGAGAGTGCGGCGCACAGCAAGACCGCGGTGCGACGGCGAACCGTCGCACCGCGGGGTGCCTGCGCCGGGGTGATCCCGACGGAGCTGGACATGGCGGTCTATTGCTGGTTGCGGAGGTTCCACACGAAGGTCGCGATCTTGTTGATCTCTTCGTCGGTCAGTCGGCCGCTGGCACCGCGGGCGGGCATCGGCTGGATGTGCGCCGGCTCGCGCACGTCGCCCTGCGCAACGCCATTGCGGATGATGTAGGCGATCGACGAGAACCCCCCGTTGATCTGCAGCCAGTTGTCGTCCTGCAGGTTGGGCCCGTTGTTCGCGCCCTGGCCCTGCGCGCCGTGGCAGCTCGCACAGCGCGCACCGGCGCTCTGGAACAGGGCGCGGCCTGCCTGGATCGTTGCGGCGGTCGTGTCGGGCGGCACGTCGGCCGCGGCCGATGAGGGACGGGTGGTGGCGCCACCACCGCCGCCGCCGGCCGTACCGGCCGCACACGCAGCCACCGCCGTCAGGGCCACTCCTAGAGAGAGTACTCGCATCGCTCGCATCAGATCGCTCCTTGGATTGGAGGAAGGGGATATCCGTAATCTAACGGACGGACGGCGGGACCGTGAGCGTCACACCGTGTGCAGCCAGCGCCGCACTCGCGCGGCGCGCCTGGTCCAGCACGCGCTCCGCCTCCGTGATGGCGCGCGGCAGTGCTCCTCGCACGGCGTCGTACTGCGACACCATCACCGCGCTGGGCATCTCCCAGATGGCGCCGATGGCCGCCTTCAGCGCCGCGGCCCGTGCGAACACGTTGGCCGGATCCACCGCCACACCGCCCCGGCCACCGCCCCCGCCGGCGAAGGCGGCCGGGCCGCCGGGTGCTGGAGCGGGTCCCGCCGCGACCCCGAACTTCGGCCGTACCGCGTCAAGATCACGCTTCAGCGTCGCCACCTGCGTCTTCACCGCCGCAGGCGCGTTCGACGCCTCCGTGCGCTGCACGACGGAGTCCATCTGCGCCTGCAGGGACCCCAGCGCCGCCACCAGCGGTGTCGCCGTCTGCTGCATCCGGTGCAGGTCGAGCACGATGGCCTGGTAGCGGGTGCGTTCCTGTGCGGTGAAGCGGACCTCGGGATCCATGATGATGCGCATCGACTTGCGCTCGATCTCGCGGTCACCGGCCATCAGGGCGATCGAGTACGCGCCCGGCGCCGCATACGGCCCCGCGTTCCCGCCACCCCCGCCGAATCCACCACCACCGCCGCCGCCACACGGATTCTCCGGCAGATACCCGGCACTCGGAATCGGCGAGGGGACGCCCGGCACCGGCGAGGCCGCTGCACCGCCACGGCCACCACCGCCTGCACCGCCACCGCCCGCCCCCCCGCGCCCACCACCACCGAGCGCAGGCCCGGCGGTCGCCGCCGCGATCGGCTCGTGCCGCTGATCCCAGCACACCGTCTGAATGCCGGGCTGATTCCGCGCCGCCGGCACGGGGATGTCCCGCACGAACGCACCCGCCGCATCGTGCACGCGCAACTTGAGGTCGGGCACCGTGCGCTTGAGATGGAGCTGGATGACGGCATCCGTCGGCGGATTCTCGCCCAGGAAGTACTGGTGGCCCCAGAACTCATCGTTGCGGTCGTCCTTCATCTTCCACTGCAGTGCGTTCGGCACCGAGAACAGCGTCGCGTCCGCCGACGCCCGGGCCGCCGCCGCGTACTCCTGGATCGGCTCCAGGTGATCGAGCACCCAGAGCGCGCGCCCGTGCGATGCGACGAGCAGCGCGTTCTCGCGCGGATGGATCGTCAGTTCGTCCACGCGCACCGTGGGGAAGTTGGCCTTCAACCGACGCCACGTCGCGCCGCGGTCGAGCGTCACGAAGATGCCCGTCTCGGTGCCGATGTACAGCACGTCCTTGTTGCGGACGTCCTCGGTCAGCGTGCGGACGTTCTCGCCCGCCAGGCCCGCGTTGATGCGGCGGAACGTCGCCCCGAAGTCGTCCGAGACCCAGATGTACGGCTCGTAGTCGTTCTCGCGGTGATGGTCGACCGTGATGTACACCGTGCCCGCGGCGAAGCGCGACGGCACCACCTCGCTCACGTACCCGCCCGCGGGGAACCCCGCCAGTCGGCTGGTGATGTTCGTCCACGTCGTGCCGCCGTCGCGCGTCATGGACACGGTCCCGTCGTCCGTGCCGGCGTACAGCACGCCGGCCTGGGCCGGGGACTCCGCGAGCGACACGATCGCCGGCCACTGCGAGATGCCGTCGTTGCGCGCGATGGTGATGTCGCTCCCGCGCTGGCCCATGGTCACGATGTCGTTGCGATTCCTGTTCTGCGTGAGGTCCGGCGAGATGGCCGTCCACGAGTCCCCGCGATCCCGCGACACGAACACCCGGTTCGCGGCGGCCATCAGGGTCCCGGGATCGTGCGGCGAGAACATCAGCGGGGTGTCCCAGTGCCAGCGCAGCGCCTCGCCGGCGGCAAGCCCGCCCGCGACCACGTTCGACGCATTGGGGCGGATGCTCTTGCTCTCGCCCGTCACCTTGTTGCGGCGGATGATGTTGCCGTCCTGCGACTCGGTGTACACGATGCGCGAGTCGCGCAGGTCCGGGATCGCGACGAAGCCGTCGCCGCCCAGGATCTGGAACCACTCGTGCGGCATGATCCCGCGCGAGAAGCGCGAGGCGCTGGGGCCGCACCAGTTGTAGTTGTCCTGCATCCCGCCGCAGATGTTGTACGGGTACTCCATGTCGTACGACACGTGGTAGAACAGCCCCACCGGGAGGTTGGGGATGAACTGCCACGTCTTGCTCTGATCGTAGGAGATCGCCAGACCGCCGTCGTTGCCGATCAGGATGTGGTCCGGGTTCGCCGGGTTGATCCAGATCGCGTGCTTGTCGTCGTGGATCGCCATGGCGGCGTCCGTCGCGAAGGTCTGCCCGCCGTCCAGGCTCATGTGCAGGCCGACGCCCCCCATGTACAGCCGCTCGGGGCTGGACGGGTCGATATGCACCTTGGAGAAGTACATGGGGCGCGGATTCACCGCCGCCGTGCGGCGCCACGAGGCGCCGCCGTCGTCGGAGCGGTACACGCCTGTGCCGAGCGTGCCGGCTCCGGGCGCGGCACCACGCCCGCCCCCGGGCGCCTCGACCGAGGCATACACGATCGCCGCGCTCCCCCGGTACACGTCCAGCCCGATCCGGCCGAGCGGCCCCGTCGGCAGGCCGTTGGTCAGCTTGCTCCAGGTCTCCCCGCCGTCCGTCGACTTGAAGATGCCGCTGCCGTTCCCGCCGCCGTTGAAGCAGCAGGTGGTCCGGCGACGCTGGTACATCGAGGCGTAGAGCGTCCTGGGGTCCGACGCCGCCATCACCAGGTCACTGGCGCCGGTGTCCTCGTCACCGGCCAGCACGCGACGCCAGGTGCGCCCGCCGTCGGTGGTCTTGTACACGCCCCGATCGCCGCCCGGGCCGAACAGGGCGCCCGTCGCTGCCACGAGCACCACGTCGTTGTTCGTGGGGTCGATCACGATGCGGTGGATGTGCTTGGACTCCTTGAGACCCATGTGCGCGAAGGTCTTGCCACCGTCGGTGGACTTCCACACCCCCGAGCCCCACGAGATCGACTGCCGGTTGTTCGACTCGCCCGTGCCGACCCAGAGCAGGTCCGGGTTGGTCTGCGAGATCGTGACGTCGCCGATCGACATCAACCCCTGGTCCTGGAACAACGCCTCGAAGGTCGTCCCGTTGTTCGTGGTCTTCCACACGCCCCCATGGGCGGTGGCGACGTAGAACAGCGCGGGATTCCGCTCGTACACGGCGACGTCGGCGATCCGCCCGGACATCACCACCGGCCCGATCGACCGGAAGTGCAGCCGCTCGAACTCCTCGGCGACGGGGATGGTCGGGGTCTGCGCGCCGAGCGCGGGGATCGCGACGCACGCGGCACCGACGGCGGCGAGGACGTGGTGTCGCACGACGGACAAGGGGCGGATCATGGAGCCTCCGAACGGGGAGCACTGACGGGCACGGGAGTGCGGACCGCCCCGAACTTACCAAGGGATCCGCCTCATCGCTACGCCGTGAACGCTGGGACCGTTGTCCACATCTTGCGCCAACGCCCCCACGCCGGTTCGATTGTGGCAGCACCTCGAACCCCTGCGACCATCATGCCCCGTCCTCCCCTCGGTCTCGTCGTCCTGACCTCGCTCATCGCGGCCTGTGCCGAGCGCCCCGCCACACTGACCGTCACGCAACAGACCAGCGGCACCGACGCGCTCCTGGTGTCGGTGTCCCCGGTCAATGACCGCGTCGTCTGGGTCGCGGGCACGCGGGGAACGTGGCTCCGGACCACCAATGGCGGCAGCACGTGGGTTGCGGGACAGGTCGTGGGGGCGGAGTCCCTCCAGTTCCGCGACGTCCATGGGGTCGATTCCCTGACGGCGTACCTGCTGTCCATCGGCAAGGGGCCCGACTCCCGCATCTACAAGACCACCGACGGCGGGAGCACCTGGGCATTGCAGCTGCAGAACCCCGACAGTGCGGCGTTCTTCGACTGCTTCGATTTCTGGGATGCGCAGCGCGGGCTCGTCGTGAGCGACGCGATCTACGGCGAACTGCTGCTGCTGGAGACCACCGACGGCGGCGCGAACTGGGCCCGCGTGAACCCGCTGGTGCTGCCGTCGGCGCTCCCGGACGAAGGCAGCTTCGCCGCGAGCGGGACGTGCGTCATCACCCGCCCGGGCGGACGCGCGTGGGTCGCCACCAAGAGCCGGCTCCTGATGACCGGGAACTACGGGCGCCGCTGGAGCGTGCAGGAACTCCCGCTGACCCACGGCGAGTCCAAGGGCATCTTCTCGCTCGCGTTCCGCGATGCGCAATTCGGGGCGGCCTTCGCCGCCGACGCCGGGCAGCAGACCGCCGACACCGATACGCTGCTGCTCGGGACGGTCGACGGCGGGGTCACCTGGACGCCCCGCACCAACCCCCCGCTGCCGAGCGGCACGTGGGCCGGTGCGCACATTCCCGGCCTCCGTGCCCTGACGCTCATTGCCGCCGGTCCCACCGGCATCGCGTGGTCCGCTGACGACGGCATCACCTGGACCAAGGTCGACACCCTCAATTACTGGGGCCTCGGCGCGCTCGGCCCCGGGCAGATCTGGGCCGTCGGCGCAGGTGGACGCATCGCCCACCTGCGCATCGAGTAGTCCGCCGGCAGCGTGCTGCCGGCGGCGCCACTACTGCTTCAACTGCTTGATCGAGAACCCCTGCGACGGTCCCATCACGGTCTCGGTGCCGCCCTCGACCTTGAGGAGCTGCGCCGAGTAGCGACCCGCAGGAAGCAGTGGCGCCTGCGCGAAGCCACCACGACCGCCGCCGCCACCACCGCCACCAGCACCCGCTGCGCCGCGGCCACCGCCCCCGGCGGGCGCGGCCGCAGCAGCCGGCGGATCACCGCGGAAGTTCCAGACGAACTCCTTGAGCCCCGCGCTGCGCTCGAGGTCGACGGAGCGCACCGCCGTCCCTGCCGCGTTCGAGATCCGCAGCACGTACTTCGCCTCGCCCGACAACGCCTCGGCGACGTGATAGCGGAAGACCGCCCCCAGCGGCGGGTTGGGGGTCGTCCAGTTGCCACCCATCGACGTCACGCCGACCGCCCCGGCGGGATTGAGGCCCGTCATCGTGAAGTTCCATGCATCCGACAGGGGGAACAGCCGCGCCGGCTCACGCAGCGCAGCGGCCGTGATCTCCCGCAGCGGCGCATAGTCGTCCAGCACGTAGAAGCCGCGGCCGAAGGTGCCGAGCACCAGCGCATTGCTGGCCTTGTGCACGGCCAGGTCGCGCACCTGGATGACCGGCAGGCCGCCCGTGAGCTGCGTCCACGACGCGCCGCCGTCCACCGACGTGAACACACCGAACTCGGTGCCCACGAACAGCAGGTCGCCATTGATGTGGTCCTGCACGACGGACCAGGCGTTGTGCCGCGCCGGCAGATTCCCCGAGATGTTCGTCCACGTGCGCCCGCGATCCGTGCTCCGGACCACGTAGGGCGCGTAGTCGCCGCGCTGCCAGTTGTTGAGCGTCACGAACACCGTGTTCGCGTCGCGCGGCGACGGGAACACGTCGCTCACGTAGGTCCACTTCGGCACCCCGGGGAAGGTCTCGATGCGCCGCCAGTTCCTGCCACCGTCCTCGGTGACCTGCACCAGCCCGTCGTCCGTGCCGACCCACACCAGCCCCTCCAGCAGCGGTGACTCATCGATGCTCACGATGTTGCTGAGCGGGGTGGTCGAGGTGTTGCGGGCCACCGACCCCGCGGGCCACACCTTCCCCATGATCGGGATCGTGTCGCGGTCCAGGTTGCGCGACAGATCGCCGGACACGCGCACCCAGTTGTCCCCGCGGTCGTCGGAGCGGTACACGTAGTTGCTGGCCCAGTAGAGCCGCGTCGGCGAGTGCGGACTGACGATGTACGGCGCATCCCAGTTGACGCGCTCGCTGAGCGCGCCGCGCCCGCCACCGCCCGCGGCACCGCCAGGCGCGCCCGCCGCTCCGCCCCGGCCGCTCGGCGCCGCGTCGTCGGAGTCGACCGGCGCGGTCACGCGCGGGCGGATCGAGGTGCTCGTCCCGCCGCGAATGTCCCGCCGGGTCAGCCCGCCGCTCTGCGACGTCGAGTAGATGATGTTCTCGTCGTCCGGCGCGCCGCGCGTCTGGAACCCGTCGCCGCCCGCCGTGATGAACCAGTCGCTCGTGCGAATCCCCCAGCGGTCGGTCGTGCGCGAGGGGCCGCACATCGAGAAGTTGTCCTGCGTGCCGCCGCACACGCGGTAGAACGGCGTCGCGTCGCTGACCGACACGCGGTAGTACTGCGTGACCGGCAGGTTCGTGAAGAAGCGCCACGACTTGCCGCCGTCGGTGGACTCGTACAGGCCGCCGTCGTTGCCGAGGATGAGGTGGTCCTTGTCCGTCGGGTCGAAGGTGAGCGCGTGATGATCCACGTGCACCCCCGTGTTCTCCCACCCCGTCTGGCCCCAGGTCAACCCGCCGTCGGTGCTGACCTCCATGTTCACGTTGATCGAATAGATCGTTTTGGGACGATGCGGGTCGACGTACAGTTCGAAGTAGTACTGCGCCCCACCGCCCGTGTACCAGTTCTCCTGGGGTGCACCACCGGCGGCCGCGCCACGCCCCCCTGCCCCAGCGCCCGCACCGCCCGCCGCGCCGCCGCGCCCACCGCCGGGTGCCGCCGCCCGGCGACCGACCCGCTCCCACGAGCCGCCGTCATCGAGCGAGCGGTAGAACCCGCTGCGTCCGCCCGCCGCATCGACGATCGCGTACACCTCCGTCGGCGACGACTTGCCGTCGATCGCCAGACCGATGCGCCCCACGTCCACGTCGCCCAGGCCGAGATCCAGCTTCTTCCAGGTCCGGCCGGCGTCGACGGACTTGTACAGCCCGCCCTCGGGCCCACCGCCGATCATCTGCCCCACGGCGCGCCGCCGCTGATACGCGCTCGCATACAGCACGTCAGGGTTCCCGGGGTCCATCACCATCTGGTCCATCCCCGTGTCCTCGGAGATGTGCAGCGTGCGCGTCCACGTGGCACCGCCATCCGTGGTCTTGTACAGCCCGCGCTCTCCGCCCGACGACCACAGCGGGCCCTGCGAGGTCACGTACACCACGTCGCTGTTGCGCGGGTCCACGATGATCGCCCCGATATGCTCCGACAGCGCCAGCGCCACGCGCGTCCAGCTCTTGCCGGCGTCCGTGCTCTTGTACAACCCGTCGCCGAAGTGCGCGGAGCGCTGCGAGGTGTTCTCGCCCGTGCCCAGCCACAGCACGTTGCTGTTCTTCGGGTCGATCACGATGCAGCACAGCGTGAACGACCCGCCGTTGTCGAAGATCGGCGTGAAGGTGATCCCGCGGTTCTCCGTCTTCCACAGGCCACCGAACGCGCTCGCGACGTACCACACGCGCGGGTTGGTCGGGTCGATCGCGACGTCCTGCACCCGCCCCGTCACCAGCCCGGGACCAAGGGTGCGGAACGCCAGCGGCGCGAGCGCCTCGGCCGACACGGGCGCGGCGGGCGGCGGTGTGGTCGACGCGGCGCGCGCCTGGCGCGCCTGCGCGCCCAGCGCACCGGCACCCAGCACGAGCCCGGCGGCAGTGAGCACAACGGAGGATCGGAGCATCACGTTCATTGGGGTACGGGAAAGGGACATCCAACAACGCTACCGCCCGCCCGAGGGCCGGGCAAGCGCGGTACGCCTTGAGCCCACCCGGTTCGGGCGGTACCATCCCACCGATCCCCCGACCACCCTCGACTCCGTCCCGATGTCCGACGCCACGAAGCACGTCTGGTCCGAACTGCCGCTCGAGACCGTCACGCCGACCATCGATCGCAAACTGATCACGCTCGACCGGCTGATGCTCGCACACGTCTACCTCAAGAAGGGCGCGGTCGTGCCGGCCCACGAACACCACAACGAGCAGGGCACCTACATCCTCTCGGGCGCGCTGCGCTTCTGGCTCGGGGCCCACGCGGACGCACCGGGCGACACCTACGTCGACGTGCGCGCCGGCGAGGTCCTGATGATCCCCGGCGGTCTCCGGCATCGCGCCGAGGCGCTCGAGGACACGCTGGACCTCGACGTGTTCACGCCCCCGCGCGAGGACTGGCTGGCCAAGACGGACGCCTACTTCCACAACGAGACGAAGTAACCGTGGACCTCGGACTCGTCGGCAGGACGGCCCTGGTCTGTGGCGCCAGCCGCGGCATCGGCTTCGCGGCGGCCCAGCGCTTCGCGGCCGCCGGGGCACAGGTCATCCTCGTCGCGCGCAACGAATCCTCGCTGGCCGGCGCGGTCGCGCGGCTCGCGCCCACCGCCGCCCCGGTGCGCAGCATCGTGGCAGACCTCGCGACCGCCGAGGGCATCGCGCAGGTGGTCCGGGACGTCGGGCACGTGGACGTCCTCGTCACGAACACCGGCGGCCCGCCCACGGGATCCGCGACCGGACACAGCTGGGACGCCTGGACGCAGGCCGGCGAGCTGCTGCTGCGCTCGGCGGTCGAACTCACCCGGGCGTACATCCCCGGCATGCGCGCGCAGCGGTGGGGGCGCGTCGTCGGCATCACGTCGATGGCCGTGAAGCAGCCCGTGGCGTCGCTGGTGCTCTCCAACGCCTATCGCGCCGCCGTGACCGGGTACTTCCGCACCCTCGCCGAAGAAGTCGCCGCCGACGGCGTCACGGTCAACACGGTGCTCCCCGGCTACACCGAGACCGAACGCCTCCAGGAACTCGCCAGCGCGACCTCCGCGCGCACGGGAACCACGCGGGACGACGTGTACGATCACTGGAAGCAGATCACGCCCGTCGGGCGGCTCGGCACTCCCGACGAACTGGGCGCGGCCATCGCGTTCCTCGCGTCGGTGCCCGCCGCGTTCATCACCGGACAAGCCCTTCTCGTGGACGGCGGTGCCGTCCGCACCCTGCTGTAGGCCCACCTCTGCTCCGTGGACGCGTCCGTGCGTCCCCCCTCTCAATGCAAATCACAGCGACCGAATGGATCTGGAAGGACGGCACCTTCATCAAGTGGCAGGACGCCACGGTGCACCTCCTGTCGCATTCGTTGCAGTTCGGCTCCGCGGTGTTCGAAGGCATCCGCGCCTACGAGACCGCCCGCGGGCCCGCGATCTTCCGGCTGCGGGAGCACCTCGTGCGGATGATGCACTCCTGCCGCATCTACCGGATGGATCCGCCCCACAGCGTCGAAGCCCTGGTGGACGCGGCGCGGGCGACCGTCGTCAGGAACAACCTGCACGAGTGCTACATCCGTCCGATGGTCGTGCGCGGCTACGGCGCGGCGGGGATGGTGCCGTTCGAATCGCCGATCGAGACCTATGTCCCGGTGTGGCCGTGGGGCGCGTACCTCGGCGCCAGCGCGCTCTCGGAGGGCATCGACGCCTGCATCTCCACCTGGCACCGGGTCGCGCCGAACACCATCCCCGCGGTGGCCAAGATCGCGGGCAACTACCTCAGCGGCCAGCTCGTGAAGATGGAGGCGCTGCGCAACGGCTACCACGAAGGCATCGCCCTCGGCCCCGACGGGATGCTGAGCGAAGGCTCGGGACAGAACCTCTTCCTCGTGCGCGACGGCGTCCTGTACACGCCGCCGGTCGACGGCACCCTGCTGCCGGGCATCACGCGCCTCTCGGTGATGGCCCTCGCCCGCGAAATGGATCTCACGGTCGTCGAGCAGATGATGCCCCGCGAGTCGCTGCACACCGCCGACGAGGTCTTCATCTGCGGCACCGCGTCCGAGGTCACGCCCGTGCGCTCCGTGGACCGCATCGCCGTGGGGACGGGTGTTCCCGGCCCCGTGACCATGGAGCTGCAACGGCGGTATCTCGACGCGGTGCACGGCCGCGACGGCGATCCCCGCGGGTGGCTGACCCATTGCGCGTGACGGTCCCCTCCGACATCGCGATCGCCCAGGCCGCACGTCCACGCCCCATCGTGGACGTCGCGGCCGACCTCGGCCTCGGCGCCGACGACATCGATCCCTACGGCAAGTACAAGGCCAAGCTGCCGCTCGAGCTGGCGCAGCGTCCCGCGCGGGGCAAGCTGGTGCTGGTGACGGCCATCTCGCCCACACCGGCGGGCGAAGGCAAGAGCACCGTGGCCGTGGGGCTGGCCCAGGCGCTGCGCCGCATCGGGCAGCACGCGGTGCTGGCCATGCGCGAGCCCTCGCTGGGGCCGGTGTTCGGCGTGAAGGGCGGCGCGGCAGGCGGCGGCTATGCGCAGGTCATCCCGATGGAGGACATCAACCTCCACTTCACGGGTGACTTCCACGCCATCAGCTCGGCGCACGCCCTGCTCAGCGCCATGCTCGACAATGCCCTGCATCACGGCAACCCCACGGGCCTCGACCCGCGGCGCATCACCTGGCCCCGCACCATCGACACCAACGACCGTGCGCTGCGCCACGCCGTCATCGGCATGGGGGGGCCGACCAGCGGCGTGACGCGTGAAGAGCGCTGGGTGATCATCCCCGCCAGCGAGGTGATGGCCATTCTCGCCCTGGCCACCGACCGCGCGGACCTCGAGGCGCGGCTGGGCCGCATCATCGTGGGCAGCACCGGCGGCACGGCGCGTGAACCGGTGCGCGCCCGCGACCTCAAGGCACACGGCGCCATGTCGATGCTGCTCAAGGACGCCCTGCGCCCCAACCTCGTGCAGACCCTGGAGGGAGGGCCGGCGCTCGTGCACGCCGG
>CAYSFN010000030.1:0-26353 GCA_964430045.1 uncultured Gemmatimonadaceae bacterium | reverse complement strand
CGCAGTACGATATGAACGCGCTCGAGCAGGCCGGGATGCTCAAGATGGACTTCCTGGGCCTCACCACGCTGACCGTCATCCACGACACGCTGGCGTTCATCGCCGCGCGGCGCGGCGAGACGCTGGACCTCGACGCGATCCCCTACGACGACGACGCCACCTTCCGCTCGCTGCGCGCCGGGCGCACCGCCGGGGTCTTCCAGTTCGAATCCCCGCTGGCGACCGATCTCATCCGGTCCATGCGTGCGGACCGCTTCGACGACCTCGTCGCCTCGTCCGCGCTGATGCGGCCCGGGCCGCTCGACGCCGGGATGCACAAGGTGTACATCCGCCGCAAGAAGGGCGAGGAAGCGGTCACCTACGCCCTGCCGGTGCTCGAAGAGATCCTCGAGTCCACCTACGGCGTCATCACCTACCAGGAACAGGTGATGCGGATCGCGCAGGTGCTCGCCGGCATCTCGCTGTCCGAGGCGGACCTGCTCCGCAAGGCCGTCGGCAAGAAGGACGCGGCCCTCATCGAGGTCGAGCTCGGCAAGTTCCGCGACAAGGCCGTCGCCAAGGGCCATCCGCCGGACGTCATCCGGGAGATCTCCGGGCAGATCGAGACCTTCGGCCGCTACGGCTTCAACAAGTCGCATTCGGTCGCGTACTCGGTCCTGTCGTACCAGACCGCCTACCTCAAGGTGCACTACCCGGCCGAGTTCATGGCCGCGCTCCTCTCGGCCTGCATCGGTGACACCGACTCGGTGGTCAAGTACATCGCCGAGGCGCGCGAGATGAAGCTCGAGGTGCTGCCGCCGGACGTCAACGAGTCGAACTACAAGTTCACCGTGGTCGGCGACCGGCGCATCCGCTTCGGACTCGGCGCGATCCGCAACGTCGGGCGCAGCGCGATCGACTCCCTGATCGCCGCGCGGGCCGACGGGCCGGTCGCCACGCTGCACGACCTCGCGGCGACGGTGGACCTGCGCGTCTGCAACAAGCGGGTCTTCGAGGCCCTGATCCACGGCGGCGCACTCGACTCGCTGGAGGGCCACCGCGCCCAGCTCGCCGCCTCGCTCGACACCGTGCTCGGCGACGCGCAGGCCGCCGCCGCCGAAAAGGCCAGCGGGCAGGTTTCGCTCTTCGGTGGCGCCGCGGACGACGCGCCCGCCGCCGACCTGCGCCGCCCGCTCGTGCAGGTGCCGCCCTACCCGGAGTCGGACCGGCTCACGCGGGAAAAGGAGATCCTCGGCTTCTACATCTCGGGGCATCCCCTCGAACCGTTCCGCGCCGAGTGCGAGCTCATCGGCACCCACACGCTGGCCCAGCTCGGCGCCTGGAGCACCGACGCGATGCTCATCCCCTGCGTCATCACGTCGATCAAGCGGCAGATCTCCAAGAAGTCGGGCAACGAGTTCGCCCGGCTGGTGCTCGAGGACTTCACCGGAACGGCCGAAGTGATGGTGTTCCCCGAGGCCTGGGCGTCGATCGCGCACAGCATCCGCACGGACGTCCCGATGCTGGTGAAGGGGGGCTACGCCCGGCGTGACGAGGGCTCCGACCATCCGACCCTCGTGGTCGAGAGCGTCCAGTCGCTGGTCGAGCTGCGGGCCGCCGGGGCCTACAACGTGGCGATCGAGCTCGCAGCGCGCGAACTTCCACCCGGGGTGATGGCCGACGTCGCGTCGGTCGTCGCCACACACCCGGGGGGCGCACCGATCGTCCTGCGCTACCGCGGCCCCGATGGCGGCGAGACCCGCTGGCGCTCACGCTCACTGAAAGTGGCCGCGAGCGGCGCGGCCTTGAAGGAACTGCGCGCCCTCCTCGGGGAGGAGCGCGTCCGACTCGAACGTGGGAGTTGACATGGGTGCTTCAGCCCTGGAATTCGAAAAACCGATCCTCGAACTGGAACGCCGGCTGGAGGAGCTCAAGAAGCTCGCGGCCGACGGACGGCTCGAAGTGCACAACGAAATCGCCCCGCTCGAGCGCAAGCTCGGCGCGCTGCGCTCCGAGATCTACCAGTCGCTGACGCCGTTGCAGCGCGTGCAGGTCGCGCGGTCGCCCAGGCGCCCGTTCACGCTCGACTACGTGAAGCAGATCTTCACGGACTGGATCGAGCTGCACGGGGATCGCGCCTTCCACGACGATGCCGCGATCGTCGGCGGCTGGGCCCGCCTCGACGGCGAGACGGTGCTGGTCGTCGGGCACCAGCGCGGCCGCGACGCCAAGGAGAACGTGCATCGCAACTTCGGGATGCCGCACCCCGAGGGGTATCGCAAGGCCCTGCGCCTGATGAAGCTCGCCGAGAAGTTCCAGGTCCCCATCCTCACGTTCATCGACTGCATGGGCGCGTGGTCGGGCCTGGGGGCCGAGGAGCGCGGGCAGAGCGAAGCCATCGCGCGCAACCTCTTCGAGATGAGCCAGCTCACCGTGCCCATCATCGCGACGGTGATCGGCGAAGGGGGCTCCGGCGGTGCCCTGGCCCTCGGCGTGGCCGACCGCGTGCTGATGCTCGAGCATTCCGTGTACTCGGTCATCACCGTCGAGGGCTGCGCGGCCATCCTCTGGAAGGACGGCAAGTCCCTCGAAATGCGCGCCAAGGCCGCGAACGCCCTGCGCATCACGTCGCCCGATCTGCTCGAACTCGGCGTCATCGACGAGGTGATCCCGGAGCCGCCGGGTGGCGCGCACGCCGATCACGCGGCCATCGCGGTGGCGCTGCAGGCGACGATCACCCGCCATCTCGACGAGCTGCGCAAGCTCAAGCCGGACCGCCTGGTCCGCAAGCGGCGCGAGAAGTTCCTCAAGATGGGCGCGTTCGACGAGTAGTGGCCCACCTCATCGAAGTCGCGTTCAAGGGGCATCGGCGGGAGTTCTTCCTCTGGAACGGGGAGTCGCCCCCGCCGCTGCACGCGCACGTCGTCGTCGAAGCCGACCGCGGCGAAGACATCGGCACGGTGCACGCCGTCGGCGACCTGGCGGCGCTCCGCGCCAAGGGCTGCACCCACGGCCCGGGCAACGCGACCGCGTCGCAGCAGGCCCGCCGGCTCGCGCAGGCCGACGACGTCCGGCGTCTCAAGGAGCTCCGCGCCCAGGACGACGAGGCCCGGCGCATCGCGATCGCCCTCGTCCGCGAGCAGTCGCTCGACATGAAGATCACCGACGCCGAGTGGCGATGGGACCGGCGGAAGCTCACGTTCTACTTCACGGCCGAGAAGCGCATCGACTTCCGCGCGCTGGTCCGCGACCTCGCCGGCACGTTCCGCGCGCGCATCGAGCTCAAGCAGATCGGCGTGCGCGACGAGGCCAAGCGGCTCGACGGCATCGGGCGCTGCGGACGGCAGTACTGCTCGGCGGCCTTCCTCACCGAGCTGCGTCCGATCTCCCTGGGGCTCGCGAAGGTCCAGAAGCTGTCGCTCAACCCCGCACAGATCTCCGGCACCTGCGGGCGTCTCATGTGCTGCCTGCGCTTCGAGCACGACTGGTACGTCGAAACGCGGCGTCGCTTTCCCAAGGAGGGCAAGGCCGTGACCACGGCCGTCGGCGAGGAGAAGATCGTCGTCAACGACCTGTTCCGCGAACGCGTGACCCTGCGGCGCATGAGCGACGGCGAGGTGCGGACCATCCCCCTCGCGCAGCTCGACAAGGAACTGCGCGGCGAGCCTGTCGAGATCGACGTCGAACCGGAGGGCGTGGGCCCCGAGTCCTGGAGCGACGAGCTGCTGTCGATGACCGACACCGTCGAACGCCCCATCCCCCGCGACGCGCGGCCGGGACGCGCGCCCGCGCCCGGTGCCGGCGAGCGCCCCACGCGCGCACCCGCCCCGAAGCCCAGCGAGCGCCCGGTGCGCCTCGCCAAGGCGCCACGCCGCACCGAGGCCGCGCGTCCACCCCGCGAGGCCGCACCACCCGCAGCGCCGACACCGGCCACACCGCCGACACCGCCACTGACACCGCCAGCCGCACCCGCCCCGACCACCCCGGCAGAAAAGAGCAGCGATGCCGCCGGGCGCGGGCGGCGGCGGCGCGGACGGCGCGGTGGACGGCGTGGCAATGAGGGCGGCGGCCCCAGCACCCCCGGAGACCCCAGCACGTGAGCGGCCCCCCGTTCTTCATCACCACCGCGATCGACTACGCCAACGGCGACCCGCACCTCGGGCACGCCTTCGAGAAAGTCGGTGCCGACGCCATCGCCCGCTTCCACCGCGCCGCGGGCCGCGACGTCCATCTGCTGATCGGGATGGACGAGCACGGCCAGAAGGTCGCGCAGACGGCGGCCGACGCGGGCCTCGCCCCGCAGGCACTGACCGACCGTGTCGCCGAGCGCTTCCAGGCCGCCTGGGCGCGCCTGGCGATCAGCCACGACGAGTTCGTCCGCACCACCAGCGACACGCATAAACGCTACGTGCAGGAGCTCATCGAGCGCATCTTCGCGCGCCACCCGGAGGACTTCTACGAGCGCGCCTACACCGGCGCCTACTGCGTCGGCTGCGAGGCCTTCAAAGCCGACGCCGACATCAGCGACGGCCGCTGCGCCCTGCACCCGACGCGGACCTTGGAGCAGGTCGAGGAGCGCAACTGGTTCTTCCGCCTCTCGCGGTACACCGACGCGCTGCGCACGCTCTTCCGCGAGCAGCCGGACTTCGTCGCACCGGCCTTCCGGCGCAACGAGATGCAGGCCCTGCTCGACGACGGCCTCGAAGACGTGTCGGCCAGCCGCGCGCGCTTCACCTGGGGCGTGCCCTTTCCGCGCCCGCTCTCGACCGGCGACACGCAGACCACCTACGTGTGGTTCGATGCGCTGCCCAACTACTGGACTGTCACCCGCCCCGAGTCGGCGCGCGCCCGCTGGCCGGCCCAGGTCCACGTGATCGGCAAGGACATCACGCGCTTCCACACGCTGATCTGGCCCGCGATGCTGCTCGCGGCGGAGCTCCCGCTCCCGCAGCAGGTGTGGGTCCACGGCTTCATCAGCCTGGGCGGCGAGCGCTTCTCCAAGAGTGCCGGCGTCAAGCTCTCGCTCGACGACGCGATCGACCGCTTCGGCCCCGATGCGTTCCGCTACTACCTCCTCCGCGAAGTCCCCTTCGACGGCGACGGGGCCTTCAGCTGGGAGCGCTTCGCCGAGGTGTACGACGCGGACCTGGCCAACGCCTTCGGCAACCTCGCCTCGCGGGCGATGGCGATGGTCGAGAAGTACTGCGAGGGGGTGGTCCCCGCCGCCGCTCCGGGCCCGCACGACGCACAGGTCCTCGCGCACCTGCACGAGGCGGCCGATGCCGTCGTCGGCGGGCGCGGCTTCCTGCTGCACGACGCCATCGCCCGCACCATGGCGACCGTGCGGGACACCAACGAGTTCGTCCAGCGCAGTCAGCCCTGGGCCATGGCCAAGGACCCCGCCCGGCGGGACGAACTCACGGCCGTGCTGGCCACGCTCATCCGCTGCATCGCCCGCCAGGCGGTGCTCCTGGCCCCCATCATCCCGGGCAAGGCGGCCGCGCTCTGGAATGCGCTGGGCGGACCGGGTACTATTCAGGACGTCCGGCTCGACGCGCTCGGCGCGCTGGACGTGACGGGATGGGTGGTCTCCAAGGGCGACCCCCTGTTCCCCAAGCCGGCTCCACCTCCCGCCACCACCGCGTGACACTGCGCCGCTGGACCGTTCTCGTCGTTCCGCACGACACCGAGTCGCCACGGGAGTACCTCGTGGGCGAGCGCACCCTGCGCTGGGCGACGGCCGCGATCGCGGTGACGGTCGTGCTGCTCGTGGGGGCGGCCAGCGTGCTGTTCACGCCGTGGGCAACCCCGGCGGCCCGCCTCGTCGCCAGGGAGAATGCCCGGCTCAAGGCCGAGATGCATCGCCTGGACGAGGCCCTGGCGATGGTCGGCGACTCGCTCACCTCCCTGGCCGAGCGCGAGGCGCAGTTCCGCGCCATCGCCGGCATCACGGCGGCCGACTCCCTGCTGACCATCGGGGCGGTCACGCCGGACGGGGCAAGCAGCATGACGATCGCGACCGCCGGGATGGGCGGGGTCCGACGCCCCTTCGCGCAGTTCTTCGGCGAGCGTGCCACCCGGCGCAGCGACGTCGGCGCCCTGCTCGCCCGTGCCGCCGAGTTGTCCTCCGCGTTCGCCGAAGTCAGCGACACGATGGCGACGCAGATGGAGAAGCTGCGCACGACGCCGAGCATCCTCCCGACCAGGGGGTTCCTCACGGGCGAGTTCTCCCACGCACGGATGCATCCGATCCTGCGGGAGCACCGGCCCCACGTGGGCATCGACCTCTCGGCGCCCACGGGCACGCCGATCATCGCGACCGCCGCCGGCGTCGTGGTGAAATCAGCACGCGACGGGGGCTACGGCAACGTGGTCGAGATCGACCACGGGAACGGCATCCTGACCCGGTACGCGCACGCGCAGCGCCTGCTCGTGCGGAAAGGGCAGCGCGTCGAGCGCGGGCAGCAGATCGCCACCGTGGGCAGCACCGGCCTCTCGGTCGGCCCGCACCTGCATTACGAGATCCACGTGAACGGGACGCCGGTGGACCCGCTCACGTACGTGATCCCCGAGTAGGCGCCGGGCAGCGCCGGCGCCCGCCCGCGTCAGGCTACTTCCCGAACTCCACCGTCGGCACCGCCTGCGCGCCTTCGCTCGCTTCGAAGTACGTGCCCGGCGTGGCGCCGATCACCTTCGCCGTCAGCACCGCCGGGAACCGACGGATGTACACGTTGTAACGCTCCACCGCCGCGTTGTAGTCCGTGCGCGCGACCGCGATGCGGTTCTCCGTGCCGGCCAGCTCGTCCTGCAGGCGCAGGAAGGCCTGATCCGACTTCAACTGCGGATACGCCTCGACCGTCACCATCAGCCGGCCCAGCGCCCCCGTCACCTGCTGATTGGCGTTCGCCATCTGCTGCAAGTCGCCGCCCTGGACCGCCGACACCAGACCCGCACGGGCCTCCGTCACGCGGGTGAGCACCTCGGTCTCCTGATCGGCGAACCCCTGCACCGTGTTCACGAGATTCGGGATCAGGTCCGCGCGCCGCTGCAACTGCACGCTGATCTGCTGCTTCGCCGATGCCGTCTGCTCCTCGTAGGTCTGGATCGTGTTGTAGCCGCAGCCCGTGAGCCCGAGGGGAAGCACGGCCAGGACCATCACATAACGTCGCATCATTGTTCGCTGTTCCGGTAAGGGTGGATCACGCCGTCCTGCATCACACGTCGGTGAACCCGTCCACGTACGCCAGCACGGCCTGCAACTCGCCGAGGTAGCCCTCGACGACGCTCGGCACGACCTCGTCGCGCAGCGTCGCCGTCCCGCGGCGGTACGCCAGCACGGCCATGATCGGCTCGGCGCGGAACCCGGCCAGGGCGGCCGCACGCGCCACCACGTCCTCCGTCGTGCCCAAGGCCGACTCGCCGTGCAGGTGCAGGAGGCCGCGCAAGAGGGCCTGCATGGCCGGAAAGGCGTCCTCCACCAACGACCGCAGCCGCTGCACGTCGCCCCCCGCCGACATCGCACCGCGACGAAAGCGCAGCAGCTTGCCCATCGCCTCCGACTCCAACTGCCGACGCAGATCCCCGCGCGACACCACGATGCCCTCGGTCGGGAAGGTCCCGTACAGCACGCGGTGCCGCTCGAGCATGTCGCTGTACTCCATCGCGAACACGTCGGACCGCCGCTGCCACTCGGCGCGCGTCATCAGCAGGGGCGGCGGGTTGCCCACCCCGACCCAGCGCCGCACCGTCGGCGCGAGCCGCGCGAGCGTGTCCATGCCCGCATCCTCGATCAGGACGAGGATGTTCTGGTCCGAACCCGCCGCGTGATAGTCTGCGCCCGCCGCCGAGCCATAGAGCACGACGGCGACCACTGCATCCCCTGCCGCCGCGCGCATGTCGCGGATCAGGTCATCTCGTGTCATTGCCATCTGTTCACCAACTCCCGCTGGAGCCGCCTCCTGAGAACCCACCCCCACCCCCGAACCCACCAAAACCGCCTCCGCCACCGCCGAACCCCCCGAAGCCACCGCCACCGCCCAACCCGCCGCGTCCCCCAATGACCGGCGGCAGCACCACCAGACCGCCTCGCCCATGGCGCCCGCCGTAGCCGCCGTGCCGCGCGCCATGCCGCCCGATCATCGGCAGTACGACGAACAGCAGCAGCAGCAACACCAGCAGGACCACGCGGGCATCGCCCGCCGCCGGTTGCGGGGACCGCGGCGACGCCACCCCCACCGAGTCCATCGAAAAACCGAACTCGCCCGCAAAGCGCTCCGCCAGGCGGAAGGTCATCAGCTCGATCGCGCCGGCGTAGTCGCCCGCCTGGAGCAGCGGCACGGCCTCGCGACGAATGTCGCCGGTCACGGCGTCGGGGATGAACCCCTCGGCGCCCCGTCCCGTCGAGATCGCCAGGTAGCCGCGACCATCCGGCGACGACTCCTTGGGGACGATCAGCAGCACCACGCCCGCATTCCGCCGCCGGTCACCGATGTCGGCGTCCGCCCCGACCCCCCACTCGCGGCCGATGCGCATCGCGACGTCCAACGCCGCATGCCCGCCCAGGTCGCGCAGCGTCACGACCGCGATCTCGCCGCCGGACCGCTCCTGCACGTACTCGGCGATGCGCGCGATCCGCGCCGCCCCGTCCGCGCTCACGACCCCGGCGAAATCGCTCAGCAGGCCACGAGGCGCCGGCAGGTCGGGCCCTTGCCAGGGCAGCAGCAGCAGCGCGAACATCAGCAGCATCGTCACAAGAACAACGTACGGGAACGCGCCGCGAAAGTGTCAGGGCGGACGTCGGCCGTACGGGCAGATTCCCCGCGTGCCAGCGCGCCGGTAACTTGGTCACGACGTGCATCCCCTGCTTCGACTTCCGTGGGCAGCCGTCGGCGCGCTCGCCGACACCGCCGCAGCGCTGCTCCCGACCGGGGCGGCGAAATGGCAGCGCGCCGTCGCGGCGCGGCGCGACGGCGCGGCCCACTGGCGCGCGCAGGGCCGACACCGCGACCCCGCGCGCCCGCTCGTCTGGTTCCACGCACCGTCCGTCGGCGAAGGCCTCCAGGCGCTGCCCGTGGTCCAGCGCCTGCAGCGCCTCGCCACGCCACCGCAGATCGCCGCCACCTGGTTCTCGCCAAGCGCCGAACCGTTCGCCCCGCGCTTCGGCGCCGATCTGGCCGGGTACCTGCCCTTCGACTCCGCGCGCGGAGCCCGGCGGGTGCTCGACGCGATCCGCCCGTCGGCCCTGGTCCATGCCAAGCTCGACGTGTGGCCCACGCTGACCGCGATGGCGGATGCGCAGGGGGTGCCCCTCGGCATGATCGCCGCGACCCTGCGTCCCGGGTCGGGGCGCAGCGGCGGGCTCGCGCGCGCGCTGCTCCGCGACGCCTACGCGGCCCTCGACCTTGTCGGCGCCATTGCGGCCGAGGACGCCGAACGCCTGGTGGGGCTGGGGGTGCGGCCCTCCGCCCTGCGCGTGACGGGCGACTCGCGCTACGACCAGGTGTGGGAGCGCGCGCACCGGGCGCCGCCCGATCAGCCCTGGCATGCGCAACTGGCCGACGGGCGGCCGACGCTCGTCGCGGGCTCGACCTGGCCGGCGGACGAGTCCGTGCTGCTGCCCGCGTGGCGCGCCGTACGGCGGTCGGTGCCCGACGCCCGGCTCATCGTGGCCCCGCACGAGCCCACCGCAGCACACCTCGCCCCACTGCGTGCGTGGGCCGGCACCGCCGGGCTTCGACTCGCCACGCTCGACGCGCCCGACGTCGCGGCCTCGGACATCGTGCTCGTCGACCGCGTCGGGGTGCTCGGTGACTGCTACGGGCTCGCCACCGCCGCGTTCGTGGGAGGGGGATTCCACGCAGCGGGGCTGCACTCCGTGCTGGAGCCAGCCGCGTTCGGGGTCCCCGTGGTCTTCGGACCCCAGCATCAGGGCAACCGGGATGCCCTGCGGCTGATCAGCGCCGAGGGCGGCACCGGTGTCACGGACGCGGCGCAGTTGACCGCGACGCTGCTCGCCTGGCTCGGCGATCTCGCGGCCGCGCGCCACAACGGCGGCCATGCCCGCCGCGTTGTGGAGGCAGAACTGGGAGCGGCTGACCGGGCGCTCGCATTGGTCCGGGAGCTGGCAGGGGTGGCGTAGTGCACCGCCGCGCCGGGTCCGGCGGCCGCGCCGCCGCCCGTGGCGCTTGCGAACCTCGGGGATTTCTTCCTTCTTTATTACATATGCGCTTCGTGCTCCTCTGCTCGCTCGCAGTGCTGATCACCGGGTCCGCCGCGCGTCCCGTCGACGGACAGCGCCGGCAGGAACGCGCGCGCGCTGACTCGCTGGTCGCGATCGCGCTGGAATCCGCCCAGTCGGGTGACACGACGGGTGCGCTCGTCCTGCTGGACTCCGCGCGCAAAGCCGACGAGCGCTTCGCACCCGCACACTACCACCGCGGCCTGCTGCTCTCGCGCACGTCCGACATGGGCTTCGGCGACCTGCTCAAGCGGCAGCTCGCCGTGAACGCGCTGTCGCGCGCCATCGAGCTGGATGGCGAGAACCCGTGGGCACTGCTCGAACTGGGACGGCTGCGGCTCAAGATGCCCTTCATGCGCATCGCGGCGGAGCAACTCTTCGAACGCGCCCTCAAGGTGGCGCGTCAGATGAGCGACCCCGGCGCACTGGGGGCGATCCACTTCGAGATCGGGCAGATCTATGACCGTCGCTTCCGCGCGGTGCACAACCGGCACGCGTTCATCGGCGACGTGACGACGTTCGATACCTACGAGGCGCAGTACGACCGCACCTACGTCGAGAATTTCCTGGCGATGAGCGCGCGGCCCATCGACGACGCCGGAGAGCTGGATCACGTCAAGGCCGAGTCGTCGTACCGGGCGGCGCTCGCGGCGGAGCCGGGCAACGAGGGCGCGCTGGCCGCCCTGGCGATCCTCCTCTACGAGAAGCAACGCTTCGAGGAGATGGCGGACATTGCACGCACAGGCAGCGTCGCCGCACCAGGCGCAGCCCGCGTGCACTTCGCGCTCGGACTCGCCCTGCTGCGCATGGGCGAACGCGAACCGGCGAGCGCGACGCTCGAGCAGGCGTACCAGCTCCTCACCGAGCGGGAGCGTGGGCAGATCGCGAGCATTGCCCCGATCCTCAAGCAGGCCGATGCGCGCGCCTTCGAGGCAATGCCCGCGGACGAACGCGCGGCCCGGGAGCGCGCCTACTGGGACCTTGCCGACCCGCTCCTGCTGACGACGGTGAACGAGGCACGACTCGCCTTCCTCGGTCGCGTCGCCTACGCCGACCTGATGTTCTCGACGCCGGACCTCGGCATTCGTGGTGCGCTGACGGACCGTGGCACCATCGTGCTCCGCTACGGTGAGCCGCCGATCGCCGCCACCTTCGCGCCCGACGTCGCCATGACGGACATGGGCGAGTCCCTGGCCAAGGTGACCACGGTGTGGCTGTACCCCGAGTCCAAACTGCGCTTCGTGTTCATCGGCCCGCCCGCCTTCAGCACGGCCTGGTTCGCGGCGGACTTCCGCGACTACACCGTGCAGCGGCGCGCCGAGCAGCCTGTCCGTTTCGACAACCTGCCGGGGGGGCTCACCGTCGACTCCGTCCCCTTCCAGATCGCGCGCTTCCGCGGGACTCGGCCGTTGACGTCGCGTGTGGAGGTCTACGCGGACTTTCCCACGCACACGCTGGCCACGGACGCAGGGTTGGACCGCGTGCCCGTCGAGACCGCGCTGCTGATCCTCGACGGCTCACGGCGGCGCGTGGTGGATGACCGCGACACGGTCGTCGTCCGCACCGGTGCCGGGCGCCCGCGACCCATGGGGTACGAACGCGAGTTCCAGCCCGGGGAGTATGGCTTCCGGCTCGAGGCGCTGGAGGCGCAGGCCAACCGCGGGGCGCGTGCGCTGGGCGTGCTGTCCATTTTCAGCTTCCCGACCGAGCGGTTCTCGATGTCCGACATTCTGCTCGGCCGGAATGTCCGCTCGCTCACGCCGGTACCGCGCAGCCGCGACGACATCGCGATCGAAGTCCTCGCGGACCTGACGCTCGACCCTGGTGAGCCGGTCGGCCTCTACTGGGAGTCCTATGGCGCGACGCCCTCGTCTGAAGGCATGTACCGGCTCCAGGTGGACGTCGCCCTGACGGTGGTGGAGCTCAGCCGCGCCAACACCTTCCAGGCGCGATTCTTCGGCGGCATGGCGGATGCCCTGCGGCTCAGCGCCGAGGGCAAGGACGAAGTGGCCGTGCGGTACTCGGTGTCGGCCCCCGTGCTGCCGTCCGGAGATGACCGGCTCTCGCATCAACTGTCCATCGACATCTCGAGCGCTCCGCCCGCGGAGTACCGGCTCGACATCACGATGACCGACCTCGAATCGGGTCGCGTCGACAAGTCCACTCGCACGCTTTACATTCGGAGACCCTAGATGGCTCGATTCCGTTCCGCACTGCTCGTCGCCGCCGGCCTGGTGACGATCGCCGTGCCCACCGTCCTGGACGCGCAGTTCCTGAAGCGCGACTCCTATGGACGGATTCCCCGGCGGCACATCTACCCCTTCCTTGGCATGCTGGTGACCGGGGCGGCGTCGAGCCTGATCCTCACCACGGAGCAGCGCACAATGAAGGGGATGTGCTCCGGCGCCACGTGCATCGGTGCCGTCTCCCTGGGCGCGGGGGCCATCGTCGGTCTGATGATCGGGCGCGAGAAGGATCAGTTGCACGCGCTGCGCTACCGCGGTGGCCGACCGCTCAATGCCCCGACGCGCTCGTTGACGCTCTCGGGCGAGCCCCTCGCGCTCAATGCGGGCCGGGAGTTGATCGCGACCGGGGGCCTGGGCGGGGTGCATATCGTCCGAGGCGGCGCGGCGCAGTTCAGCATGCTCGGGGTCAAGGCTCCCGGGCTTCGTGGCATCAATGATGTCGCCCTGTCGGAGCGCGAATCGGAGGTTGGCATCGTTGGCGGTGGCGGCTTCTACCGGTTTCCGATCGGCGAAGGGCAGGGGGTGCAGTTGCGCGCGGGAGGCGCTGCAACGGCGGTCGCGCTGTGGGAGGATCACTACCTTATCGCCACGGGCTCGCGGGTCGAGCGGGTGCCGAGCCGGGCGGACGACCCCACGCCCGCATGGCCGGGGGTCGAAATCGGCGACACGGTCCGCGCGCTCACGATCGACGAGCGCGGCCTGGCGTGGGCCGTGACGTTGCGGTCGCTCGTGGCCCTCGAGCGCGAGGGTGACTCGCTGCGCCGCATCAGCGAGTTCCCGCTGCCCGCCGGCGCACGGCGCATGGCGATTCACGGCTCACGGATGGCCGTCGCGCTCGGCGACTCGGGCGTTGTGATGCTTGATATTCAGGACCCCCGGGCCGTGCAGGAGCAGGAGCGCTGGTCGGGCGCACGGTTCGCGTACGACGTCGCGCTCACCGCCGATCGCCTCTTCGTGGCGTCGGGCATCGATGGGGTGACCGTTCTTGGTACGGCGGGCAGCGAACTGGTGCCAATCGGCCTCGCTCGCGAGCTTGGATTCGTCGTGAATGTCGCCGTGCAGGGCGACGACCTGATCCTCGTGGATCGTTCGGGGACACCGGTGCTTCGGAAGGTCAGCACGAGCATCGGCAGGTAGCACTCCCCCCCCCGCCCGGTGCCTGCGCGCCGAGATGATGGGGGGGGCCACGCTCCTTCGGCTCCCGCATCTCCTGCATGTGACCGCGTACGACAAGACGAACGGCCCGATCTCTGTGAGATCGGGCCGTTCGTCTTGTGTCCGTCAGCGGTATGGCTGCTGAGAACCTGCTACTGGCGCGAGCCGTCCCAGATCGGAGCCGGGACTGTTGCAAACGCCACGCGGTTCGGGCTCATACGTCCGTTCTGTGCCGCCTTGTGCTGCAGCGTCACCCAGATCTCGAAGTACTCCTTCCACGGCTTGTCGGAAGGCAGCCCCGCGATGGTGTCGGCCGACACCCGGACCTGACCCGCACGAATCTGCCACGGCGAATCAAAGACGTTGAGGGGGTCCGTGATCTGCACGTCCGCATTCCGCTGCGACAGGTCGCGGTTCGGATACGGCGACCGCTGCTCACCGAGATAGACCGTGTCAGGCACGATCGACCCAAGTGCGCGCTTGAAGGCGTACATCGCGTAGTAGTAGCCGACCGGCGGGCGCTGCATGAGCGAGTCCGTGACCATCAACACCGGACCACGGAAACCGCCGCGTCCACGAATGGTGTTCACGAACAGGCGCTCCGTGAGCACCGTGGGCCCGTAGGTCCCGAAGCGCAATGGCACGGTGTGCACCCCAGTGGCGACCGCCACGTCGGCCCGGCGGGCGTACAGCGGACGCGAGGGGCCCGGTGCCCCACCGGCGGAACCTTCTTCCACCGATACGACCAGGTGTTGCATCGCGTCCCCAGCCCCGAACCCCGACGCGGCACGGGTCGTGCGGAACCGCAACGTCTGGTTCGGCCCACCATTACGGAACGAGCTGACGGTCCCGACGGTGATTGGCACGAGGTTCTGAATGGGATTCCCGTCGGCATCGAAGGTGGTGTCGGCCCGGGTGACGGTCAGCAGCCCCGTCGCAGGCTTGAACGTGCCGCCCAGCGAATCGCCAAGCCAGACGACGTAGGAGCCGTTGACCAGGGAGTCGAGCCCCGCGATCGTCACGTCGATGGAGTCAAGCGCGGGGGCAGCGACACCGAACCGCGCCGTTCCGCGGGGCACGGTCGTCGCGTTCGGCGCGACCTGGAATCCGTACGCGTCCGGAAAGTCCGGCGCGTTCAAGTCCGCGCGCTCTTCGTCGCAGGCCGCGAGCGCGAGTGTCCCCACGCAGGCGCCGATCAACAGACGGCGGCTCATCGTCCACCTCCAAGGAAAGATGGAACGTACGAGAAGCCAAGGCTCATGGAGTAGTTGGTCACGGAGCTCTTGATGGACGGGGCCACGGGGAAATCCTCACGCCACAGGGAGTTCTCCGCTTTGGCGGTCGGGGTATTGATGGCCTCGCGTGGGTCGAGTGCGGTCCGATCATAGTCGTTCAGCACGAACCCGCGGAAGTCGAGCACGATGCCGGCACGGTCCGAGATCTGGTACATCGCGCCAACACCTGCGGAGAACGAGACCCCGAGCTGCCGGGCATCCCGCTTCATGACCACCGGGTCGAGCAACTGCACGTACCCGCCGACGCCGACGATCGCGTAGGGGCGAATCATCCGGTCACCCGGCATGGAGAGTCGCGCACTCAGCGCCCCCTCCATGAGGGTCTGCGGCTGCGTTGCCCGGTAGAACGTCGTCGTATCACCCGTACCGACGACCCCGTACGTGATGGTGGAAACGAAGTGATCCCCGGTGGTCTGCCCGCGACCAATGGAGAGCGACGGGCCGACTTCGAGCCAGCTCGTCACGGGGTACATCGCATCGAGGCCCACGAACATCGTGTTGTCCAGCGATGCGGCTTTGTCGAAGCTCTGTGTGCCGAAGCGCACGAGCACGGACAGGTCCTGCGCTCCAGCGTTCCCAGCCGCTCCCGCCGCCAATACGGCGACGAGAGCGAGGGACCGAGCGCGCGCGATCCAATGTGCGTTCATCGGCCAATTTCGAGTGAGAAGACCTGGATGTCGCGCAAGTCACCCAGCGCGGTGTATGAGTAGTCGAATCGCAGCGCCTTGCCGGCGATGGGCATGCGCAGTCCGAAGCCACCGGACATGCCGAACCCGAAACCGTCCTTTCCAGGCGCGCCGCGGTCGTCGTTGTAGAAGCGCTTGCCGCCCCGGAGAAAGAGGGTGTTCTTCCACCCGTACTCCGCCCCGACGGACGTCTGCACGGCAAGGTCGACCGCGTCATTCACGGACACTTCTCCGTACAGCCGGTGGTCCCCGCTGCCACGACCCAGGAGGGACTCCGCCGAGCCGTACAGGTCATTGCCGACCGCGAACTGGAATGCGGTCGGGAGCTCGACCTCCCGCGTGTAGACGTAGAAGCGCGTCTGTGCACGCGTGACGTCGTTCGTGTTCACGCCGCGTTCGAGCAGCGTGCCACGGTGCCGGGCTCCGCTGCCGATATTCTGCAGGGTGCCCGACAGGATGATGCCGTAGAGACCGGTGCGGAACTGCGTGCCGATGTCGGCGGCGATGAACGTGATCCGCGAGCCGGTGATGCCCTCGGAGATGTACTTGCCCTGCGCGCCGACGTCGAGACGGTCGGTCAAACGCGCCGCGTACCCCCCCGTCACGGCGATCGACGACCATTCGAAGAACTGCCCGCGCTGCGGCGTCCCGAATGGCGCATTCTCGTCGGTGAGCGGGATGTCACCCGAGTTGAGCGAGTTGACGGACACACCGACCGCTCCGCCGATCAGCGGGATCGAGAAGGCGAGGTAGTTCTGCGAGAGGCCCAAGTCGCCATACAGGTTCTGGCGTCCGGCGGCCAACTCGAAGGATTCGGTCAGTGCGGCACCGGCCGGGTTCCAGTACCACGCCGTGGGACCGGAGACCGAGGTGCCCACCGCACCCGCCATGGCATTGGCGCGTGCGGTCAGCCCGAGGTGCAGGAAGTTCGCACCGCGCGTGCCTTGGCGGTTCGGTGGTTCATCAGCCGCCGGCTGGAGCCCACCTGGCCCCTGTGCGCCGGCAACCGAGGCCAGGAGCGCGCCGCAAACTGCGGCGCGTCCGGCGATCGAGCGAAAAGAAATCATCGGGAAGTGTCCTCTTAACGGATGATGACGAACTTGCCGCGTGCGACCTTGCCATTGGCATTGTCACCCTTGGCCGTCAGGACATACAGATACAATCCGGGCCCGAAGTCCAAGCCTTCGCGCGTGCGAAGGATGAACGGCAGATCACCCGTCGGTGTGTTGCTTCCCTCGCCCACCAGGTCATTCTGCGTCCAGGACAACTGCTGCATGAGCTGACCGGACACCGAGTACACCCGCAACAGACCTTCCTTGGGGACGTTGACGAACATCACCCGCGGATCGAGCACGTTCCGGTTCGTGGCCAACCGGTCGAACCCACCGGTGACGACGTACGGGTTCGGAACAACGTAGATCCGCTCCATGTCCACGTTCGACAATGGCGCCGCGCTGGGCGTCGTGGCGTTGGCCACCAGCTGCATCTCGTCGTTCTGATCGAAGGTCTCGTTCAGGCGCCAGAGGTGATCCCAGCCGGCTTCCATGATGAAGTAGCCGGTCTGCCCCAAGCTGGTGAGCGCCAAGGGGTTGCAGGTCGTCCGCGTCGGAGCTGCTGCTGACGCGCAGGCGATCACCACCTGCTGCGTCATCGTCGGACGACGGACCTGGATCGGCAGGCGCTGCACGCGCCCGTTCACCGTTGAATCCCGGACAACGACCACGCGGTTGCCACCAACCACGATGGTGGAGTCCTGAATCATGTTCTCGACCATGAAGAGCGTGTCGCCCGGCATCCAGACATCGGGCGGGACGGCGACACGCATCGTGTCACCCGTCGTCCCGAGCAACCGCGAGTTGCGGAACACCGAATCCGCCACGTTGCCGCTGGTGTGCCGCTGGAACATGAAGACCGTGGCCGGATTGTTCTCCCGGTCATAGATCGTGAACGGCAACTTCGCCTGCACGAGCGGACGCGTCTGGTGGTTCGCCGGCGCGCCGGCAGGAAGCGCCGCAAACAGCGCCCGCACCGACTCGTCAGTCGCCGTGGACTGCGCCGTTGGACGCGCCGCCAGGGACGCCGACATGTCGGTCTGCAGCTGTGCCGGCGTCGTCAGACGGAACGGAACCCGCGGTCCGAAGGGATCACTCGCCCAGCGGATGCGATACTGGCCGCCCGGGATGAAACCGCCAGGCTGATACAGCAGCGAATTCGCCTGATCGAACACGGGTGCGAAGCTGTTCGTCACGCCGGTGGTGGCCGTATCACCCGGCGCACGGATCAGCGGACGCGAGCGCGCCAGACCAGCCGCGTTGGTCGGTGTGCGGGCGTGGTTCGTGCCCGCCAGCGTCGTGATGAAGCCCGGGAACTCCGCCGCGCCCTCGAACCGGTTCGTATTCTGCACGAACGAGTCCTGACGGAACGACGAGAAGTACCCGGTGACCGCGTTGGACACGGCGTTCGTCGAGAACGCGATGTACAGGGGATCCGTGCCGCCGGTGCCCTTGGCGATCACGTAGCCCGCGCGGGCAATGGTATCGACATAGGTCTCGATGCCATTCGTCGTGCTGCGCGGCACCGTGCTGAACTGATACAGCAGCTGTGCCGCCGAGGGCGTCGCCACGAACGACCCGTTCGTAATGGCTCCATCCGAGCGGAATGTATCCGCCGCCGCAACGAAGTTCAGCGCCGGTTCATCCGCCGGATTGGTCACAGCACGCAGATAGATCGACTGCCGGATGACCTCGGTGGTCTGTGCACCGTCGGCCAAGCGGTTCGTGCGCGTGATGATCCAGCGGTTGCCGAACCGCACACGGTACGTGCCGCTGATGTTCGCATTCCGAACGGCGTATGCGACCGGCGTGCGTACCGGAGACGTCGAACGTGTCTGCGTCCGGCTCGTGTCCAGCGTGGCGAAGCGGGTCCCGGCTGGTGCCGAGATGGGCGCATACACGCGCGCCGTGGACGGACCTGACGCCACCAGCGGGCTGGTGATCGTGTCCACGTCCACCTGGAAGATCTCGCGCAGGGTCACGACCGAATCCATGCCATTGGTCTTCGGAATGCCGAGGCGCACCGGAATGTCGGCAAGCCCGCGCGTCTTCGTCACCACCGAGTACAGGAACGTGCGCCCACCTTGCACGGCATCGGTGAAGATGTAGTTGGCATAGTCGCCCGTGATCGAGTCCACGGCGATGCGTGTCCGCCAGCGCCAGCCGATGCTGCCGACAGGAGCGCCGGATTCATCCCGGGTCGCCGATGCGGCGATGGCCGCGGTGCAGTCGGCGAGATGCGTCCAACTGACCCCGTTGTCGCAGCTCTTGAAGATCAGGACTTCCGCGACGTTGTTCCGGACACGGCCTCGAACCAGATTGAGGAGGCCGGGGTTGGTCGCTCGCACCGCCGCACCTTCTTCGCTCTCCAAGCGATCCAGGATGGTGCGGAGATATGCGTCCTCCCGCTTCGGGGGCTGCTTCAACTGAATGCGGATCTCGACGTTCTGGGCACCCTGCGCCGAGTCGCGCAGGAAGGCCGAATTGACCGTGATGTTCTCCGGGGTGATCACCGGCACCGGTGCCGCCGTCGCACCCGAATAGTTCGCGAAGTACGTCTTGGTGATGTTCTCCCACTGACGCTTCGCGGCGAGCGTGTCGCCGATGGCCGGCGTGCGCACGGCGCCAATGTAGAAGATCGCTTCCAGGGTATCGCCCGCGGCAATGGCGAAGGGGCCAAAGCCGAGGAAGTTGCCAAGATTGCCGATCGTGTGATTCGCGAAGCCGCCCGGAAGCGTGTCGCCCCATGGCTCCGCACACCCCTGCATACCGCAGTCCGGCAGCTTGATGGTGTCCTGAATGCCGTCGTTGTTCCAGTCCCAGCTGCCATACCCGGCGACGTCGCCAGGCACGAAGCGGTTGAACCGGATGTTGTCAGGATTGTCGGTGCCGTCATGGGTCTCCGACAGGAACCAGTGCCACATGTTGGACGCCGAAATATCCTGACGCTGGCGACCGTCGAGCCAGACTTCCTCGTCACCCACCATCCAGCCGTAGGTCGCGCGATCAGAGCGACGCCAAGAGGCAGCCTGTGCACCGCCAAAGCCACCGCGACGCCACTGGTTGAACGTGATCGTGTCGTCCGCGTACGGGCTGTTGGGCGCGTAGAACGGCGACGACGGATCGGACAACTGCTTGTTCCGCAAGTCGCCGAGGGGCGACTTGAGGATCATGAGGAAACGGTGCGACGCCGCGCGAGCGCCTGTGGCACCCGTGCTCCCGATGCACCCCTGCGTGATCACGCCCAAACGACGCGGGAACGTGGACGAGCAGTTGCCCGACCAGTTGCCGCCGGTGATCGAGTGGACCCCCCACTTGGGGATGTTCACGCCACCGTTCGGGTTCTGGACCGGAAACGACGGGCCGGGATCCAACCCCATCACGAGATCGTCGTAGTCGATGCCCTGACCGTAGACCTTCTCCGATTCGTTGATGATCAGCCAGCGGACGAACGCGCCATTGCGCAATGAGGGCGAGTCGAACTTCCACGCATCATACTTGACCGTGATCCCGGCGGGGAAACCGCGCTCGCTCGGCGGACCAGACCCCTTCGGCGTCGCCCCGCCATACCGTGCGAGGACCTCGCGCGGGAAGTCAGAGAAAGCACCGTAGGTCGAGTTGTTGCCAAGGAACGGGAAGGTCTCCAACTCCGCACGCGGAATCTTGTAGTCGTTCCACTGGAACGCGTTGGGGTTCGCCTGGAAGCGCTCCAGCCACACCTCGTCGGGCACACGACGAATCCCGTCGTACTCTCCACCGGCCCAGGACACTTCACAGTTCAGCGCCGCCGTCAGCGTGAAGTTGTTCGGCAGTCCGTGGCCCGCGAACCCGGAGTGATCGCGGCATCCCTCGCCGGTTGCGGACGTCACACCGGCATAGAACCGACCGAACTGACCGTCGGCGGCGTTGATGCGGATCACGACCGGCGCGACCGAGCTGATGCGCCACGGTGTCCCGTACCCGACCGGCGCCTGCATCGTCGCAATGCCCGGGTGGACGTCGCGAATCTTGCGGTAGGACTCGATGCCGACACCCCACGCCGGGGTCACGTTGAAATACGTGCTGCCTCCGTCGAACGCACCGCACGAGGTGTTGAAGATATCACCGGCGGTGTTCGCGAACGGACAGAGGCCGCCCGCGTTGATCATCGGGAACTGATACGTGCCGGTGAGGCGCAGGGAGTGTCCCGCGAGATCCTCTTCGGCAAAGAGATTGAAGCCGCCGCGGTGCGTCGGCAGTTGCTCGTACGAACCAGTCGAATCGTTGTAGATCTGATTCACGGTGGGAATCGCCGCCTGCTGCGCCCCGACCGGAGCACTCGCGAGGAGCACCGCACCGACCACCGCCGCTGCTGTCAGCGGCGGAAGCCAGAATCGGGCGGCGCCGTGGCGCCGTGCCCGGGGATGTGTGATTTGCATCATACCGTCGGTCAGAAGTTGATCGTCATGCCAGTGAAGAAGCGACGCGTCTGGCTGCGCAGCTCCGGCTGGTCAAGTGACGTGGACGAATTGCCGAGGGCATTGCCCTCGCGACGCTGGCTGAACTCGCGAACACCCGTGTTGCAGTTGCCGGTGTTCGGGAAGACCTGCGTGCAGTTGGTGATGTCGAACACGTTGGTCACGCGCAGGAAGACGCTGTACCGCGCGTTGCCGATGGTCAAATCCTTGTTGAGCGACAGATTCGCAGCCTGCGTGGACGGTCCACGGCCGGTGTTGACATCCGACGCCGTGCCCGTGTTGTTGATTCCACCGATCGCGAAGCTGCGGATCGGCGTGTAGACCTGCCCCTGACGGATCTGGTAGGTCAAGGACATGCGGGTGTTCTGCAACGCCTTGCCCCCACGGAACTTGGGATAGTCGTTGCGCCCGAACTGCATGGTCAGGGTGGCGTTCGCCGTGTGCCCGGCGGACGAGCCCGAGATCAGCTCGCGGAACGTCGTGCCCTGCGCGACTTCGCCGGCCTCGACCGCTTCGAACGCACGGTCGGGCGGCGGCGAGTTCTCCGTCGCGCGCATCCAGCCGTAGTTCAGGTCGTAGCTCCACTTGTTGGTCAGACGCTTGCGGAACTGCACCTCGAGGCCGCGGGCCGTGAGGAAGTCCTGGTTCACGGCGATCCGGTACTGCGGCAACGACACGCCGTTGTACGTGGAGCCGATGTCCTGGATGGCATTGTTGGTCCGGATGCCGGTCAAACCCGACTCGTCGCGGTTGTACACCTGGACGTTGATCGCGTAGTTGCCGATTTCCGCGCCGTAGCCAAGCTCGTACGAGGTGGACTGCTCCAGCAACAGGTTCGGGTTGCCGATGAAGTCCGGGTTGTTGAAGATCAGCGGCGGATGGCACTCGGTGGTGCCGGGCTTCACCGCGGCTGCGGCACAGAAGCCGTCCGAGCCGCCGGCAACGGTCCCGACGCCGGAGTTGCGATAGACGTCATGGTACGACGGGTTCTTGACGTAGCGGCCCGCGTTGAAGAACAGCTGCGAGGTCTCCGTCAGCGGGAACGCCAGGCCGATGCGCGGCTGGAAGGCCGTGCGGGCCTTCGCTTCGCGGAAGTCATCGCGCTGCGCGAACTTGGTCGCCGAATCCAGCAGGAACGGCTTGTTCTCGGCGTTGGGCGTCGACGACAGGCAGGCGAGCGCGCCCGTCAGGGTCTGCCCGGCCTCGTTGACGAAGGTGTACGGCGTCGTTGCACCGATGCCGGGCGCGTTGCCGTCACAGACCTCACGCGCCGTGGTGCCGTTGGTCGAGTTCAACGGATTGGTGAACCCCTGCCCCTTCGCGAGCCCGTAGTCGTAGCGCAGGCCCAGGCGGATCGTGAGGAAGTCGTACTCGATGCGGTCCTGCAGGTAGGTCGACAGCTCGATCGGCTTCGCGCGGTACGCCTGGTTCACGAACGCGGCCATGCCCGAGTTGCCGTCGATGCCCCGGGCCTCGGCGAACGTGATGTCGTTCAGCGTGTACGAGGTGCCGAGCTGGATGTTGTGGTTGTCCGTGACCTGCGACTCCCAGTCAGCGCGGATCGTGGTCAGCGTGTAATTCTCGCCGCCATAGAAGAGGTCCGTGCCCCAGTACGGGACACCGGCCGCCGCGCCGGAGAACGGCGCCTTGAAGCCTTCCGTGAAGTTCGCTTCCCAGAAGCGGTTGCCGATGCACACGCCCTGCCAGATGGAGCAGGTGTTGCGGCCGAACTCCTGCCGGCCCACGCGCACGGCGAGATTCGACCGGCCGATGCGCTGGACCCAGCTCGCGGCGAGCAGGTCACCCTGCGAGCGCACGTTGGACTGGATCATGTTCGCGTAGTTCCGCGAGCCCTGCGTGCCGAGCGAGTCCATGAGCGTGTTCACGAGCGACCACGGGTCGCCCTGCACGGCAAACTGGTACCGGCGATCGTAGGACTGGTTCGACCGCGACTCGTTCACGTAGGACACCGACAGCTTGGTGGTCGGGCTCGCCAGCCACGTCAGCTTCGCCACCACCTGCTGGTTGGAGGTCCCGCCGAAGCCCTGCCAGCCCGCGACAAGGTCCTGCGGCAGCGGATTGGCGGAGCGGTCCAGCTCGTTCACCACCGGCGAGCTGTAGCGCTGGACGTTGTCGTCATACTGCAGCACCGTCGCGCGGCGCTGCTGGACCTGCCCGGACAGCGAGTAGCGCAGCTTGTTCGCGGTACCCGGCACCGGGCCGGAGAGATACCCGCGGAACAGTTGCTCGCCCTGGACTTCGTCCGGGCGGGATCCGAGCGCGCCGGGGATCGACGTCGTCTGGTAGTCCAACGCGCCCTGGAAGCGCTCACCACCCTCGCGCACGGCGTTGTTGATGACGCCGGCCAGGCCGTTGCCGTACTGCGGCTCCATGTACCCGCGCGTGAAGTCCACCTGCGCGACGGCCAGGGCGTTCAGGTTGATCGCCGTGGAGCCGAACAGCGGGTTGATCACCGGGATGCCGTCCACGAGCGACACCGTCGACCCACCACGACCGCCGCGCACGCGAACGGGCGCGACCGTGCTGCGGCGCTCTTCAGCGACCGACAGCAGGTAGGTGTTCGACGGCACCTCCTGGAACCCCTGCTGCAGCGCGAGCACTTCGTTGATGCTCGTCACCGGCAGAGCCATGATCTGTTCTGACGTGATCGTCGTCGTCGAGCCGACGGTGCCCTTTTCGACCAGGGGGGTTGGAGGCGCCGTCGTGACGACCGCCTGCAACTGCGCGGACGACGACAGTTCGAAGTTCTGATCCCGCCGCGTGTCGATGCGGATCGAGATGTTCTGCACTTCCATCGTGCCGTAGCCGATGCGGCGGGCGATGACGTTGTACGACCCCGGCGGGATGCCAAGGATCGTGTACCGCCCGTTGGCGGTAGTGAGGGCACCCAACTGGGTCCCCTGGACCAATACAGTGGCCCCCTCAATGGGCTGACCCGTCTCCTTCTCGGTGACGATACCGGTCAGTGATCCTGTCTGCGCCTCAATGAGGCGGGGCGCTCCTAGGGCCGCAAGTGCGACCAGCAAGGTGAGCGCAAGTTGACGCCAACTCCGCATGGGTCCGATTCCCTCCGCAGGGGTGTTCGCTTCCGGACCGACGCTGCCTGATCGTCCCACCGAGGTGCGGGAACCGACGGTCAGCATCGAACATGGGATGCAGGCGACCTGAACCAACAACCCCCCGAACCCGCAATCTGCGAGCCCGGTCGAGCCGGTCCGGCCGCCGCGGGTGGCAAGTGCCACCCGTAGGTGCTTGAAGTGCTCCAAAGTCGCGCTACGTCACCATCATGTCAAGAAGGAACTTCAAAAGCCCATTCCCCCTTGCGTTTCCTGTACTCGGCGAGTCTCTCTTGCGTCACATTACGAAACAATTAAGGCCGCCCCAGCTACAGCGGGGGCGGCCTTTTTTCTTCGTTATTGTCGACCTATTGCCATGAAACCATCGGTATTACCGAAGTGACGGCGGGCTCCAGACCAAGCCGATCCCCACGGCGTCCTGACGCCCCTGGGAGTCAGACCCCCCGACCAATACGGCCGCCCGCACCGCCAGTGCCCGGGTGAACCGCACGTCGACCCCGAGATCGACGTCCACGCCCATGTCCGTGTCGCGCCGCCCGTTCCGGCCGCACGCATTGCAGGTGTCCAACGACAGGCGCGGGTGCGCGAAGGGCATCACCGACACACCCCCATCCAGCTCGAATCGGTGCCCGACGGACAGCCCCACCGGGATCCGCAGCAGCGACTGCCCGTCGCCAAACGACCCGCCAAGGCCCGCCGTGAACTGGATCGCCAGCGGTACGTCGCTCGACCCCCGGTGGAGCTGGTAGCCCCAACTCCCGCCAAGGATCAACCGCGACGAGGCCCCCCGCCCCTCAGGGTCCGCGATGCCGGCGTCCAGGCGCAGCTCGGACGCCGGTGACACGCCCTCGCGCCACTGCACCACCAGCGACGTCCCCGAACGACCGCCGTCCGCGACCGCGAAGTTGAACTCGCGGTCCGCGATCTGCGGTGGCTGGAAGGCCGGGTAGCTGTGGAACTGCGCGGCACTCGGGAGAGCACTGAAGGTCACCGCAGCAGCGGCGAGGAGGAGGCGATTGCGCATGCGAATCCGTGGGGAGCGGGCGGAAGGAATGGGACCTGCGGCCGATACCCCGACCCATACGGGCGGGTTCCTGCAATGGATTCGCCAGGGGGGGGTGTTGATGAGGTCCGCGCGCGATGGCGGATCCACCGTGCCACACCGTGCCGCTTGATAGTTCGCTCGACCACCGTAGAATTGACCGCTCCCTTCACCAGCGAGCGGCATGATGCCAACACGCACCGCCCAACTCATCCTGCTGTCGGCCGTCGCCGTGGCAGCGGCCTGCCACGCCGATCGCGCGGCCGACCCTGGAGCGCCACCGCCCAGCGTGTCGGCAAGTTACATCAAGGACATCTCGGGCATTTGCGCCTGGGGAGGCGACGACTTTCACGACGACGCCGTGTGGAGCGGATACAGCGGGTGCACGACCATCACGGTGTTCACCGGGCAGACGTTCAACATCAACCTGGTGGACTCGCTCCCGAGCGCCTGGTACGACACGACCGACAATCGACTGGTCTATTGGATCGATGCGCATCTGATCGACACTACGTATTACGGAGACGTCCTGGACATCCTTCGAGGCACCGCGACGTCCTCCTACCCGGCGAGCGTGTCGGCGTCCGCGACCCTGGAAGCTCACCTTGGCGCCGTGCTGTTCATCGGCTACGCCGGGGCGTGCCCAAGGGCGTCGGGCTTCACCGACCAGGAGTGCGCCGACTGGGCCCTGGAGAACTCGCATGCGCACGACGAGCCCACCTTCTGCGTGTCGAATCCGCTCTTCGAGACGATATTGTTCACGCAATGCGTGACGGACCTGTTGCGCGAACGTCCGCTGGCCGGACTGTTCCGTCCAGTCACCGGAGAGCGCTCATGAGCATCCGCCCGTACACGCCATGAGGTGCATGCCCTGAGGACTCGCCCGCCATCCGGTCGCAGAGCGCACCGGATGGCGGGAACCCGGGGAGCCGCGGATTACCCCGCCGACTCCGTCACCACGCGCACCTGGTTGTCCGCGACCTGCAGGAACCCACCCTTCACCGCCACGCGGACATCCGCGCCGATCCGCAGCGTGCCCTCGCCCAGCAGGGTCAGCAGCGGCGCGTGCCCCGGCAGGATCCCCAGCTCCCCATCGTGCCCGGGGG
>CAYSFN010000029.1:0-26480 GCA_964430045.1 uncultured Gemmatimonadaceae bacterium | reverse complement strand
TGATGGGGCCGCGCCCGGCCTGCGCGAGCGCCGCGGTGCCCGGGAGGCGCCGCCCGTCCACGACCGCCTCGCCCGCGCCGATCATCACCGCCGCCATGTGCGCGAGCGGGGCCAGGTCCCCCGACGCGCCGACCGAGCCCTGTGACGGGATGACCGGGATGACGTCGTGCTCGAGCATCGCCGTCAGCAGCTCCAGCAGCTCCCAGCGCACGCCGGAGGCGCCGCGGCCCAGCGAGAGCAGCTTGAGCGCCATCATGAGTCGCGTCGCGGCCGCGTCGATGGGCTTGCCCACGCCGCAGCAGTGCGAGAGGATCAGGTTGCGCTGCAGGGTCGCGGTGTCCTCGGCGGCGATCCGCACGCTCGCCAGTTTCCCGAACCCCGTATTCACGCCGTACACCGCACTGTCGCCGGCGACGGCCCGCGCGACGTGCGCGGCCGACGCCTCGACCGCCGGTCGGCAGGACGGGTCCAGGCGCACCGGGCCCCCGTCGCGCCACAGCGCCTCGAGCGTGGTCAGCGTGGTTGCGGCGGGCGAGAGCAGGTGCGTCATGATGGGTCAGCGAAGAGGCGGCGGTGCAGCGACGGCAGGCCGAGCGGGAAGATGAGCTCGGCGGGCGAGGAGGCGTTCCACACCGCGAGATCGGCACGGAGTCCCACGGCGATCCGCCCTGCGTCGCTCACCCCCAGCGCCCGCGCGGCGTGGACCGTGACGCCGTCGAGCGCTTCGCCGGGTGTCAGGCCGAAGTCCGTGCAGGCCAGGTGCATCGCCAGGCGCAGCGAGGACAGCGGCGAGGTGCCCGGGTTGCAGTCGGTCGCGATCGCGATCGGAACGCCGTGCTCGCGCAGGGCCTGGACGGGGGGCACGCGGGTCTCGCGCAGCACGTAGTACGCGCCCGGGAGCAGCACCGCGACCGTGCCGCTGGCCGCGAGCGCGGCGGCGTCGTCGGCATGTGCGTGCTCCAGGTGATCCGCCGAGAGCGCCCCGAATGCGGCGGCGAGTGCGGTGGCGCCGCTGCGGCTGAGCTGCTCCGCGTGGAGCTTGACCGGCAGGCCGAGCTGCTGTGCGCAGGCGAAGACCCGCTGCACCTGCGGGGGCGTGAAGGCGATGCCCTCGCAGAAGGCGTCGACGGCGTCCACGAGCCCGTCCGCGTGCGCGCGCCGGAGCGTCGGGAGAACCACCTCGTCGAGGTAGGCGTCGGGGCGCCCGTTGTACTCCTCCGGCACCGCGTGTGCGCCGAGGAAGCTCGTGCGGACGCGGACCGGCCGCAGCGTCCCGAGCTGCCGCGCCACGCGCAGCATCCGCAGTTCGGTCTCCGTGTCCAGACCGTAGCCGGACTTGATCTCGACCATGGTGACGCCCTCCGCGATGAGCGCGTCGAGGCGTGGCAGGGCGGACGCCACGAGGTCCTCCTCGCTCGCCGCGCGCGTGGCGCGCACGGTCGCGCGGATCCCGCCGCCGGCCCGGGCGATGTCCACGTACGTGGCGCCCCGCAGTCGCTGCGCCCACTCGTCCGCCCGCGAGCCCGCGTGCACGAGGTGCGTGTGGCAGTCGATGAATCCCGGCGTGACCAGGCGCCCCTCGCAGGGCAGGACGGGGAGCGCGTCGAAGGCGCCCGGGAGCGCGTCCGACGGTCCCACCCACGCGATGCGGCCCGCGCGGCACGCGATGCTGGCGTCCTCGCCGGTGGCGAGGCGCGCCCCGGTGAGGACGATGTCGAGCGGGACGGACGGGGACTCCGGCATCGCCACCTCGCGGCGTTGCGGGGAACGGGAACCTGCTCCAATATATGTCTATACATATTACCTCCCGTCAAGGAAGCGGCGTGACGATGACCGAGCAGTCCCTCTGGGCACAGCGTGCGTTGCTCCCCGACGGCTGGACGTCGCAGGTGCGCGTGACGATCAGGGCCGGGCGCATCGCGTCCGTGCAACCCGCCCCCGCCCCGGCCGCCGGGGACCGTCGCGTGGGGGTGCTCCTCCCCGCGCCGATGAACGTGCACTCGCACGCCTTCCAGCGCGCGATGGCCGGCCTGACGGAACGGCGCGGACCGGCCGGGCAGGATTCGTTCTGGACCTGGCGTGAACTGATGTTCCGGTTCCTCACGCAGTTGTCGCCCGACGACGTGGAAGCCATCGCGGCCTACGTCCAGGTCGAACTGCTCGAAGCAGGCTATGCCGGGGTCTGCGAGTTCCACTACCTGCACCATCAACCCGCCGGCTCACCCTACGACGACCTCGGTGAGCTCTCCGCGCGGATCGTTGCGGCGGCTCACGCCACCGGTGCCGGTCTGACCCTGCTGCCGGTGCTCTACGAGGTCGGTGGCTGCGACGGGCGGCCGCTGGCCGCGGGCCAGCGGCGTTTCGGGAACACACCGGAGCGGTTCGCCCGGCTCGCCGAGGTCGCGCAGGTGAGTCTCGCCTCGCTGCCCGACGACGCCGGTTTCGGGATCGCCCCGCATTCGCTGCGGGCCGTGACGCCGGAGGGATTGGCGGCCGCGGTCAGCCTCGCCGAGGATCGCCCGATGCACATGCATCTGGCGGAGCAGGTCGCCGAAGTGGATGAGCTCGTCGCCATGCGCGGGGCCCGGCCGGTCGAGTGGCTGCTGGAGAACGTCGAGCTGGGTCCGCGCTGGACCCTGATCCACTGCACGCAGATGCTGCCGCACGAGACGCGCGCTCTGGCCGCGACGGGGGCTGTGGCCGGCCTCTGTCCGCTCACCGAGGCCAGTCTCGGCGACGGGATCTTCGACGCGGTGCGCTGGTTCGCGGCCGGTGGTCGCTTTGCCGTCGGCTCCGACAGCCATATCCGCATCGCACTCGCGGAGGAGCTGCGCGCGCTGGAGACGACGCAGCGCCTGCGTGACCACACGCGTGCGGCCCTCGCAACGTCGACGCAGTCCACGGGCCGCGTGCTCTTCGAGGGGGTCGTACGCGGGGGTGCCATTGCCGCCGGACGGGCGTCGGGGGCGATCGCCGTCGACCGCTGGGCGGACCTCGTGGCTCTCGACGCGGACGCCACCGCGTGTCTCGGGCGGACGGACGACACGCTGCTGGACAGTTGGATCTTCAGTGCCGACGACCGCCTCGTCACCGACGTGTGGAGCGCGGGGCGTCACGTGGTGCGTGAGGGGCGGCACCACGCACGCGCCGCGATCGAGGAGCGGTACCGCCACACCGTCACCCGGTTGCGGGACCGGTTGTGAGTGCACGCGAGGCCGTGGGCTGGCAGCAGATCCGCGAGGCGCTGCGCCGCCGCATTCGCGACCGGGAATGGCTCCCGGGTGCGACGATCCCGAGCGAGGTCGAGCTTGCGCGGGAGTTCGGCGTCGCGCGTGCGACGATGCACCGCGCCCTGCGGGAGCTCGCCGAGGCCGGCACCGTGGTGCGGCGGCGGCGAGTCGGGACGCGCGTGGCGATGCATCCGGTGCGCCAGGCGCGCTTCGGGATCCCGCTGCTCCGTCGCGAGATCGAGGAGACCGGTGCGGTGTACGGGTACCGGCTCGTGTCCCGGGCCGTGCGCGTGCCCCCGGCCGCGGTCTCGGACGCGCTGCACATTCCGCACCGCGCCGTGCTCACGCGCATCCGCGCGCTGCACAGTGCCGACGACCGGCCCTTCGTGCTCGAGGATCGCTGGGTCCACGCCCGGCGCGTGCCGGGCTTCGCGGCGGCCGACCTCACGACCATCAGTGCCAACGAGTGGTTGCTGGCCCATGTGCCCGTGACCACGGGCGAGATGACGCTCACCGCCGAGCGGGCCGGTGCGGTCGTCGCGCGCCTGCTCGCCTGTCGGCCCAGCGACCCGGTCGTCACGGTGCGGCGTGTGACCTGGCGCGAGGGGGCGGGCATCACGCAGGTCCGCCTGGTGTACGCTCCGGGCTACGCGGTCGTGTCGGAGATCGGCGTCGACCCGTGAGGCCCCGCACGCGGCCGCCGCGCGTGGGGCGCTGGCAGGTCACCGCGCGCAGCAGGGCACCGGCGCGGTCGCGCGCGTCGCGCTATTCGCCGACGCGCTCGAAGATGACCCGCCCGTTCAGCGACTGCACCGCGCGCGCGTTGTCCTCGGGAAACAGGCTGCGATAGCGCGCGAGCTGAGCCGCCGAGACCGTCAGGGTGGGGCGGAACACCACCCAGTTGAGCTGTTCGGAGAACGGTTCCGTCGTCAGGGAGCCGCTGTAGGTGAAGTACGGGGACGACAACGGCGGTACGAGCGCGATCAGGTCGAAGGTCGCCGACGGTGTGACCGGTGCGGCCCCCGCAGCCGGCGCGAGGTCGAGCAGTTGCTCGATGACCGGGTTCGCCGCCCCCACCGCGAAGCGGACGCCGATGACCGCCAGCGCACCGTCGCTCGCCTGGTGCACGAGGTGCAGTTCCAGCGGCGTCGGTGCGCCGTCCACCCGGTGCTCGCTCGACGCGTGGAAGTGGAACTGGACCAGGGCGTACGGCTTGTCGCGGATGGTGATGCGGTGTGCACCGGTCAGGGTGCCCTTGATGGAACCGTCGTAGCGCTCCAGCCGGCTGAGCCGCGCAACGCGGCCGTAGTTGATCCGCGGGTCCGGCGAGCGGAAGCGCACGGTGGCCGCCGGCTCGATGTCGATCGGCGACTGGCCGGCCCGTTCGTCGAAGCGCGCGTCGGGCCACGTCACGAGCTCGTCGCGCGTGGAGGTCGCGTCAGCACCGCAGGCCGCGAGCGCCAGCAGTGCGGCGGGGATCAGCAGGGAAGGTCGCATCAGTCAGTCGTCGTGCGGGGCTGAGGAGCGGGGCGCGGCAGCGGGACGTGCCGCCGACGCCACGGAGGAAAGATAGGTCATCCACCCACGGTCATCGCCGCGCGCAGACGGGCCGCGCGGCCCCAGGTCTGCACGACGAAGGGCCCGCGCAGGAGGACTGCCGGGTCGTCGATCACGCGGTCCAGGGCGGCGGTCGTCCCGGCCAGCTCCTCCGCGCTCGCAAGCCCGTCGCCGATCACGGCCGTCGCAATGCTCGCCAGCGTCACGCGGGTGAGCGCCTTGATGCCGCCCGACGTCGCGGCGGGATGCACCGTTCGCGTGCCCACCTCGGTGCATCCCGCCGCGCGCAGCATCGCCGGAATGCGCGGACCGATCTCGGCGTCGCCCCCGCGTCGCGCCACGGAGGCCGTGTAGTACCGCACGTACTGCTGCACGGCCTCCGACGGCGGATCGCAGCCGTGCCCCCGGAAGTCGATGTCCTCGACCACGAGCACGCCACCGGGGCGCAGCCAGCGCACGATCCGCTGCACGAGCGCGGCGGGCTGCGGCAGATGGGTCAGCAGGAAGCGGGCGTAGATGACGTCGAACGACGTGCCGGGCTCCCAGGTCAGCACGTCCCGGACCTCGAAGCGCAGCCCCGGCACACCGGCGGTCGCGGCCTCGTCCGCTGCGATGGCGATCTTCGCCGCGTCGACGTCGACCCCGAGCACCGTGCCGTGCGGACCAACGGCCCGCGCGAGGTCCGCACTGACATCACCACCACCGCACCCGAGGTCGAGGCAGTGCCCACCGGCCGGGAGCCCCGCCACGCCGAACAGCTCGCGCGTCGTTCCTCCCATCACCTCGGCGAGCAGGCGCAGGCGCGCACGGCCTGCCTCACCGCCGCGGAGCACATAGCGATCGCTCTGCACGGCGCGTCAGCCGGCGGGGGCCGGCGCTCCGGTCACGAGCCGGGCAATGGCGAGCAGGCCATCGTCGCCGACATCCAGCGACCACGCGTTCACGTACAGCGCGATGTGCTGCGCACACACCGCGTCGGACAGTTCCTGCGCGTGCGCGCGCACGTACGGGCGGCTGGCGTCGGGGTGTGCGAACGCGAACTGCACCGAGGCGCGGATGGCCTGCTCGAGCGCGAGCGCCGTGGCCTCGTCGCAGTCGTCACGGACGCAGATGCCCGCGAGCGGCACGGGGAGCCCGGTGCTCGCCTCCCACCACGCGCCGAGGTCGGCCACGCAGTGCAGCCCGTGCGCCGCGTAGGTGAACCGGCTCTCGTGGATGATCAGCCCCGCGTCGACTTCGCCGCCCGCGACGGCCGCGAGGATCCGGTCATAGCGCAGCTCGCGGACCTGCTGCAGCGCGGGTGCCGCGAGCCGCAGCAGGTGGTACGCCGTCGTCTCGCGGCCGGGGATGGCCACGGGACGCGAGACGAGCTCTGGCAGCGTGAGGGGCGTGCGTGCGACCACCAGCGGGCCGACACCGTGCCCCAGCGCGGCCCCGCTGCGCAGCAGCCGGTACCGCGTCCCGACGGCGGCAAAGGCGCCGACGCTGAGCTTGGTGACGTCGAACGCCCCGTCGTGCGCGCGGTGGTTCAGCTCCTCGATGTCCAGCAGCACGGGCCGGACCCGCAGCGGGGTGTCCACCAGTCCGTGCACCAGGGCATGGAACGCGAAGGTGTCGTTGGGGCAGGGGGAGAAGCCGAAGGTCAGCTCACGCATGCGCGAGCGCCTCGATCAGCCGCGGGGTCGCCGTCGTGATCGCGGCGAAGGCGGTCGCAAAGGCCCAGCGGGCCCGATCGTCCTCCTCGATGTCGTTGGAGATCGCGCGGACCTCGATCGCCGGGATGCCCGCCAGCGCCGCCGCACGCAGCACGGCGAACCCCTCCATGGCTTCGACGAGGCACGCGGTGCTGCCGTCGACGCGCGCGCTGGTGCCGATGCAGGTCGCGACGGCCCCGGGGCAGGCCGCGGTCGCCGCGCGCACCAGCGCGAGTGGTGTCACGATCTCGTCGGGGGCCAGTGTCACGGGCACGCCGAGGTCGCAGTAGCGTGCCGAGGTGCCGACGATCAGCGTGCCCGCCGCGAGGCCGGCATGGCGGCGGGCGCCGGCGATGCCGACGTGCAGGATGAAGTCGGGCCGCCGCCGTGCGATGGCGGCCGCCGTGCGCGCCGCAGCATCCACCGGGCCGACCCCGCAGCACAGCGTCGGCACCGCGAGGTCCGCCGCCAGCTCGGACGCGGTGGCGGCCACCACGAGCACCTCGCGCCGGCGCACAGGGGTCACGGAAAGCGGACGAGTGCCTGGGTGCGCGTGTCGAACTGTGCGCGTCGCGTCCACTGCGGGGACGACGGGCCGCCGGTGATGGCGAAGAAGTCGAAGATCCCGAAGGCGCGGTCCCCGGCGGCGTTGAGCGTCAGGGCCCCGCTGGTCCCGACCCAGTCGTCCGTGAGGCGCACGAACTCGCTCTTCAGCGCGGCGTGCGACCCCGTTCCCCCGACCGTTTCGTACGCGCGCGCGGCGACCAGGACGGCGTCGTACACCGCGAGCGTGAACGCGTCGGGCTCGACGCCCGTGACGGCGGCGATGCGCGAGGACACGGCCTGCCACGTGGGGCGGGCGGCCTCCTCGAGTCCCGGGGCCGGGGCCCACAGCCGCACCTGCTGGGCGAAGGCTGCCGCCTCCGCGTCGCTGCGGATCGCCTCGGAGAGCACCATCCCATCCGTGCCGTACCAGCGCACGGACGAGAGCACCGCATCCGACGCCGCGGCGCGGAAGATGTCGGCGGCCTCGTCGAAGCCCGCGTGGGCGACGGCGACCGGCGCCGCGCTGCCTGCGGCCGCGATGGCCTGCTCGACCTGCTGCCGCAGCGCGGCCAGCGTCGCCGTGAACTGCGTCTCCGTCGCCGCGTACTGCACCCCGGCGCTGACGCTGCCCACGAGCCCGAACGAGCGCCGGATGGCCACCTGCAACCCGACGTTGCCGGCGTCGAGGCGCCAGAGCGGCACCACCTGCGTCATGCCCTCGTCGTGCATCAGTCCCGCCAGCGCGACTCCTTCGAGGGTGTCCGAGGGCGTGAATCGCAGCACGTTGTCCCCCGGGATGGCCAGCGAGCCCGCCGTGCTCCCGTGACTCACGACCAGCAGGGCCGACGCGTCGGCGTACGCCTTGACGGCGGTGACCTCCGCGCTGGACTGGGGGCCGATGACCACTTCGACGCCGGCCGCCGCCAGCGCCGCAATGTCCGCCTGCACCGTTGCCGGGTCCAGGCGGGTGTCCCGGATCACCGCGCTGAAGCGCAACGCCGACCCGCGCTGGGCCGCCGCCGCGTTGGCGTCCGCGATTCCCAGTTCCATGGCGACCTTGCTCGCCGTCCCCAGCGAGGACCAGTTGCCCGTGAGCGAGAAGAGGCCGCCGATCGGGATCGTCCGCGGCGACGGCCCCGCAGGCTCATCCGAGCAGGAGACGGTGGCGAGTCCGACGAGGGCGACAGACGACAGCGCGCGGGCAGCGCGGACAGCAAGCGTTCGCATCAGTTCCGATGGAGAGCGACGGGAGCGGAGAGCGGGCGGCGCGCGCACGATCCGCCCGCCACCTGCAAACTCGGTGGTCGCTCGGCGCGGTGCAACCACCGCACGCGTGCGAAACGGCGTCCGCGCCCACAGATTGGAGGCCATGCTTCACACCCCGCCGACCCTCGACGAGATCCGCGCCACGCGCCACCGCCTCGGCGACGCCGTCCTCACCACGCCGGTGCGACGCCTGCAGGACGACGTCGTGGACGCCGCCATCGGTGCGACGACGTCGCTGTGGCTCAAGGAGGAGCTGTTCCAGCGCACCGGGAGCTTCAAGCCGCGCGGGGCGCTCAGCGTGATGCTGCAGACGGACCCCGAGGCGCTGCGCCGCGGGGTGGCCGGGGTGTCGGCCGGGAATCACGCGATCGCGCTGGCCTACGCCGCGCGGCGGCTTGGCACCACGGCAACGGTGGTGATGCCCCGGACCGCGAACCCGTTCCGGGTCGCCCGCTGCCGGGCCCTGGGGGCGACGGTCGAGCTGGTGGACTCGATCGCCGAGGCCTTCGTGCGGGTCGAGGCGTTGCAGGCCACCGAGGGTCGCACGTTCGTGCACCCGTACGAAGGCCCCCTCACGGCCCTCGGGACCGCGACGGTCGGCCTGGAGTTCGTGGAGCAGGTCCGTGCGTCCGGGGCGTCGCTCGACGCCGTGATCGTCGCCGCGGGCGGTGGCGGGCTCACCGGCGGCGTGGCCTGCGCGGTGAAGCTCGCGGCGCCCGGCACGCAGGTGTTCGTGGTCGAGCCCGAGGGGGCGGACACCATGCACCGCTCGTTCCGCAGCGGGCAGGTCGAATCCATCGAGGCCGTCCGGACGATCGCGGATTCGCTCGGGGCACCGCGGACGGCCCCGTACTCGCTGGCCCTGAACCTCCGCTTCGTCGACGACGTGGTGCTCGTGACCGACGACCAGATCCGGGCGGCCATGCGGTTGCTGTTCGCCTCGGCGAAGCTCGTGACGGAACCGGCAGGCGCGGCGGCCCTGGCGGCGCTCGTCTCCCCGCTGCGCGCCCGCCTCGAGGGGCGGTGCGTGGGTGTCGTGGTCTGCGGCGGGAACGTGGATGCGGCGACCTTCGCCGACGGCATTCGCGACGACCGCTGACCGGGACCACCCGCCGCCGGGCGGGTCGCCCGGCCCTGGGTGACAGCGGCCGCGCCGCAACCCCTCGGCGCGCGCTATATTCGCCGCCATGTCCAATCCATCGTTGTCCCGATTCCGCGTGCAGCTTGCCGCATTGGTCGCGGTCACGCTCGCGTGCGCCGCCGTGGCGTGGCGCTGGCTCCCGGCGGCGCTGCCGACGGTCGCGCTCGACAATCAACTCACGCCGCACTCCGCGGAGCGCAGCGCCCGGGAGTTCCTGCAGACGGCGGGGTTCGCGCTCAGCGACTCGTCCCGCGTCGCGGTCAACTTCGCCCAGCGCAGCGAGTGGCAGACCTACCTCGAGCTGGACGCGGGCGGGAAGGCCGCCGTCGACACCGCCATCCGCCGAGGTGACGTTCCGCTGTTCGTCTGGACGGTGCGTTTCTTCACGCCGGGCAACCCGCGGGAATACCGCGTCACGCTCGCCCCGGACCGCCGCGTGGTGGGGGTCGAGCGGCGGTTGGCGGAGTCGGATCGTCGCGAGCACACGGATTCCCTCGCCGCGCTGGACGCCGCGCTCGCGCACCGCGACGCGTGGTTCGGCGACAACGCCGAGTGGACCCTCAGCGCCTCGTCGCTCACCGTCGTCCCCGGGAGCGAACGGCAGGACCGCACCTTCACGTTCGAGCGGGCGGACCGCCGGTTCGGTGACGCCCCCATCCGGCTCGACGTCGTGGTCCAGGGGGACGGCGTGGGCATCACGCGCCTGTACCCCGAGATCCCGGAGTCATTCGTCCGTCGGTACAGCGAGATGCGTTCGGCGAATGATCTCTACGCGGGCGCCGCCAGCGCGGTGGTCCCGGTGTTCGTCTTCTTCGTGATCCTGGCCCTGGTGCGCGGCCAGCGCGCGCGGGCCCTCCGCTGGCGCCCCGGGCTGATCCTCGGCGGGATCATCGGGGCCGCGGCCGCGGCCGCTCAGTTGAACGCGCTGGGGCTCTCGTGGTTCGGCTTCGACACGGCCTCGGATCCCACGACGCATCTCGTGACCCAGATCCTCATCGGCGCCGTCATCGTCGGGGTCGCGCTGGCCGTGCTCTCGACACTGCTCCTCGTGGCGGGCGAGTACCTCACCCGGCAGGCCTTCCCGCAGCACTTCGACTGGTGGCGCACGCCCCGCGACGCAGGCCTGCGTCCGGTGGCCCTGCGCGTCGCCGGTGGGTACGCGATGGCCGCCTTCGGCCTGGCCTATGTGTCGCTGTTCTACCTGCTCGTGCAGCGGACGATGGGGTGGTGGTCGCCCACCTCGTTGCTGGACGATCCCAACCTGATCGCGACGCCGCTGCCGTGGTTGTCGGCTCTGGCGATCTCCCTGCAGGCGGGCATCCTCGAGGAGGTGCTGTTCCGGGCCGTGCCCCTCGCGCTCCTGTCGCGGTGGGTCGGCGACCGCCCCTCGCGTCCGTGGGTGATGGCTGCGGGGGTGATCGTGACCGCGCTGGTCTTCGGGTTCGCGCACGCGAACTATGCGTCCTGGCCCGCCTATGCACGGGGCGTCGAGCTGTTCGCCGAGTCGGTGCTCTGGGGGTGGCTGTTCCTCCGCTTCGGGTTGCCGGTGACCGTGATCGGTCACTTTCTCTACGACCTGCTGCTGTTCGGCCTCTTCGCCGCGGCGGGCACCGATCTCGCGTACCGGGTGACGCTCGTCGCGATCATCCTGCTCATCCTCGCGCCGGCCCTGTGGACGGCCTGGCGTGTGTGGCGGCGGCCGGCCACGCTGCCGGAGCCGGACGACGCCCGCTTCGGGGCGTATGTCGTGCCGGCACCTGCCGAGGCCGCCGAGGCCGCGCCGCCAGCGGTCGTCGTGTCCGCGCCGACGCTGGACGGCGCGCTGCGCCGTCGTGCCGTGATCATCGCGCTGGTCGGCGCGGGCCTGGCCGTGGCCGCGGCGCTGCGGCCCGTCCGGGGGCCGGCGCTGACGATGTCCCGTGCGGACGCCGTCGCACGGGCGGAGTCGTTGCGGGTCGCGCTGGGCGATCCCGGCACCGGGTGGACGGTGCTGACGGCGACCACCGGGGAGTCTCGGTCGGAGGTCGCCCGCTACCTGCGCAGCCAGGCGGCCATGGCACCCGCGGTGCGCGCACAGCTCGACAGTCTGTGGCGTCCCCCGACGGCGTGGAGCGTGCGGTTCGTGCGGACCGACGAGGACGTCGCCCGCCGTGCGGAGTCGTGGCGCGTCCTGTGGCGTGGCGACGGGACCCTGTTGTCCTGGAGTCATGAGGTCGCCGACAGCGCCTCGTATGCAGACGCCTCGCGCGACGTCGCACGCGCCGCCGCCATTGCCGCGCTCGGCGACTTCGGTGTCCCACCGGACGCGCTGGTCGAGGTCGATGCGGTGGAGCGGAAGCGGCCGAACCGGCTCGACGTCCGGTTCCGGTTCGACGACGAGCGCGTGCCGTTGCCGGGCGACGCCGCCGCGCGCTGGGTGGTGACCACGACCGGGGCGACGGTCCTCGCGGTGGGGCGCGAAGTGCACCTCCCCGAGGAATGGCAGCGCACGGCACGCGCCTTCGACGGCCGCACGACGATCCTCGTCGTGATCGCCGGCCTCCTGCTCGTCGTGATCGGCGCGCGGACGATCCTGCGCCGCGTCAAGGCCTCGCCCACGATGGACGACCCACCGCTCTGGCAGGGGCGCGTCGGGATGCTGGTCGCGGCGCTGATCGTCCTCGACGTCCTGCTGTTCCTGAACGCGTGGCCCGATCAGCTCGCCCTGTACGAGACCTCGAAGCCGTGGCGCACGCATCAGTTGCAATCCCTCTTCGGCCTGCTGTTCGCCGCGATCGGGGCCGCGTTGCTCGTCGGGGCGACGGCCTTTGCCGAGGCGCTGCGTCGTCGGCTCGTCGTGCCGACCGTGGCCTCGCGCGAGGCCGTGTGGGCGGGCGCGCTCGCCATCACCGGCGTCCTGGTCGGCCTGGATGGTGTGCAGCGCCTCACGGCGATCGCGCCGCGCGCCTATTCCGCGGACGGTGCGAACGGCCTCATCCCGGTGCTGTCGTCCCTGGGCGATGTCTGGACCTCACCCCTGGCGGTGTTGTTCGCGGCGGCGCTCATCGGCGGGGCCATCCACCGCACGCGCGACGCGGCGATCCTGCTCGTGCTCTTCGCGTTCGCGACCGGCAGCGCGGGTGCTGACTCGTGGGTGATGCTCGCCCGGGGCACCCTCGTAGTCCTCGCCGCCTATGGCGCAGCGGCCTTCGCGGTGCGACCGTTCGCCCGCGTGTCGGTGCTGAGCTGGCTGATCGCGGGTGCCCTCAGTGTCGTCGTGTCAGCGCTGCTGCTCGCGGTGCGCGCCGCCACCGTCACGGGGGCGGTCATGCATCTGCTGCCGGCGTTTGCCGGTGGACTCGTCGCGTGGTGGCTGCTGGGGCGCGCGTCGGCACGGACCTAGGGCACCGCACGACCACGCCGATGCGCGTCCACCCTGAGGCGACGCGCATCGGCGTGTGACCGTGCGACTACTGCGTCGCGGCGGCGAGGTCGCGGATCGCCTGCGCCATCGTACGGACCTTTGCGGCATCGCGGGCCGTCGCGGCGTCCGCGTCGACGGCGGTGGCCAGCGAGGACAACGCCGTACGCCGTGCCGCGCCGCTCTGGCGCTCGGCCGCATCCAGCGCCTGGCCGATCGCCGTGCTGCGCGCCGCCGCCAGCCCGTCGTTCCGCACCAGTTGGTCCAGGTACGACCGCACCACCGGGAACGCCGCGGGCCAGACCAGCTTCGGCTGGCTCTGCGGGTTGTACTCGTCCAGCACCACCAGCTTGGCCGCCGCGATCTCGTTGGCGGACAACTGCGGCGACGGCAGCAATTCAAGCACGTCGAGGCCGCGCGCCATTTCCGACGAGTAGATGTAGCCGTTGTACCAGTACGCGCCCCACGAGCCGGCGATGGTCCCGCGCGCGCGGGTGTTGGCCTGACCGTCCCCGGGCGGATCCACGGGCCCACGGTCGAACCAGCCGATCTCGAACGGCTTGTCGGGGTCCGTGAAGTCGATCAGGTTCACGCCGCCCTGGTACCAGCCCTGCACCATCAGGTCACGGCCCGGCACCGGGATCAGTCCGCCGTTGTGCGACACGCAGTTCTCCTGCGGCGTCTGGGCCGACGCGATCTTGAAGTACGCATGCTGCCGCAGCTTCCTGTCGTCGCCGATCACCAGCGTCGTGTTGCCCCCCATCTCCAGCGGGTGGATGGCCTGGCAGTTCGGCGAGGTGCCGCCGCCCCACTCGTCCGTGAACACCACCTTCCTGCCGTCATTGCTGAACACGGCCGTGTGCCACAGCGAGAAGTTCGTGTCGGCGACCGCGTCCAGCCGGACGGGCTTCTCGGGGTTGGAGATGTCGACCAGGAGCCCGTAGCTGGAGCAGGCACCGGCCAGGAGCCCCATCTCGGGGTAGGCGGTGACGTCGTGACAGTTGCGCGGGCCCGTCGGCCCGATGCGCGCCATCGCCGCGCTGTCGGCACCCGACAGCGGGCGCACGGCGCGGGCCCGACCACCACGCGCGGGGGCCGGGCCCAGCCCGGTGAAGATCCGGGCCCCGGTGACCACCGCGGCGTCCTGCGGGCGGGCCAGCGGGACGCGGATGACGTCCAGGCGGAACATCGAGTTGGACTCGTCCGCGGGGTCCGCCCCGTTCACGCAGCCCGCCATCTCCTCCGGGGACCGCGCGGGCTGACTGCCCGAGACGTACAGGTAGACCACGCCCTTGTCCGTGGGATGCGGGATCACCGTATGCGTGTGCGACCCCTTGCAGGTCTGCACGTTCGTGATCAGTGTCGGCGCCCGCGGGTTGCTGACGTCATAGATGCGCACGCCGCGCATCGCGTCCTTGGGGTTGTCGACCCCGCCCTTGGCGCAGTCATTGCGATTGCCGCCTCCCTCCGCCGACACGAAGAGCAGGGTGCCGATGATCGTGGGGTCCCCCTGCGAGGTGATGCACTCGACCACGGAGAGCATCGTCGGCGCCGCCGGGTTGCTCATGTCCCAGATCGAGAAGCCGGCGAAGTTGCCCTGGTAGACGAGGTTGCCGCGGAACGCCAGGTCGGAGTTGACGTAGGTCAGCCCCTCCATGAGGTCGAAGGGCGCGGGCTTCGGCGCCGTGGCGATCAGACGCATCCCCGAGACGGCGATCCCGGCGTTCCTGAGGCCGGGCGTCAGACCATTGCGGGGATCGGTGGCGTTGGGGAAGGTCTGCGCCGCGAGCGGCGCGGCGAACAGGCTCGCCAGCACGGTGCTGAGCACGAGGGATCGAGAACGCATCTGGGGGTCCGGTGGAGGGTCAGTCGAGGTCGGCGATCATCGCCCACATGAGGCCGATCTCGGCCCGCTGGGCCGTCTCGATCTCATTGGCGAGCACGGAGATGTCCACTTCCTGTGCTGCCCGAGGCGACTTCAGCAGATCCTCGACCATCGAGATGGCGCCCTCGTGGTGTTGGATCATCAAGCGGAGGAAGAGTTCGTCGAAGGCGCGCCCGCGCGCATGCGACAACTGCGTCATCTGCGTGTCACTGAGCATCCCCGCCATCGACATGGTGCGCCACGACGAGGTGTCCGGGACGAACTGGTCGTAGGCGCGCAGCCAGTCCTGCATCAGCGCGATCTCCCCGGCCTGCGAGAGGTCGATCTTCTGCGACAGCTTGAGGACGCGCGGGCTCGCCGCCGCACCCTCGGCCAGCCGCGTCATGTGCACCGCCTGCGCGTGATGCGCGATCATCATCTGCATGAATCGCACGTCGGCCTCGGTGATCATCGCGCCCCGGGGGATCACCACGGCGGGGAGTCCCCCCATCGCGTGGCCCTGGTGATGCGCGTGGTCTTCCGCGGCAGCGGGCGTGGCGGCAGGCGTGGGCGCAGGGGCCGGCGTCGGCCGCGGTGTCGCCGGTGCGCAGCCGAGGGCGAGACCGATCAGCGCGGCGCAGGTGCGTCGGTGGTGGGGGCGTGACGGGGGCGGGCACATGGCCGTAAGGTATCACGGATCGGCCCGCACGTCATCGGATCGCACCCGGGGCGTGTTCGAGCAGAACACGTCCCGGGTGCGTTGAGCCGCGACGGGCTCAGCGCGGCAGCACCACCCGCTGCAAGTACCGCAGGTCGTCCTCGTCGACGCGCGTCGTGTACACCGTGCCGTCGCCGACCGCGACCAGGCGGACCGCCTGCGGCAACCGCCAGCGCGCCACCAGCGTCCCGGTCGGGCCGATCACGTCCCACTGCTCGCGGTCAACCCGCGCCTGCGTTGCGCGACGCACCCACACGTTGCCCGCCGCGTCGGGGAAGGCGACGATGGCCGAGACCGGCGGGTACTCCGTCGGCCACGAGGGGGGCGGCACGACCTCGATGTCGATCGTCACGCCGGGGGGCATCGAGCGACGGATCATCACCATCGCGTCCGCCAGTTGCTGGCGCGTCGTGGCGAGCTCCGCCTCCTGGTCTGCGGCGGTGACGGGGATGCGGTCGTACGGGATCGCCACGGGCGCCGAGACCGTCCCGTCCGGCGACAGGAACTCGACCGTGTACCCCTCACCCCGGATGATCGCCACCCGCCCGTCGGGGAACGCCGTCCACGCGTCCGCGGTGACGAGCCCCGGGAACGGCGCCCGGATCGTGATGGCGTTGCCTTCGACGCGCTGTTCACGCTCCCCCGTCTGCGGGGTGCGGATGTGCGCGAGCGTGGTGAACGTCGGCGTCGGGACCATGGCGAATCGCACGATGTTCATCGTGTCCGACGGGATCGGCCCTGCGGGACCGAAGCGGAGCTTGATGGCCGTGGAAAAGACGTCGCCTGTCGCACTGGGGAACATGGTGCCCTGCACGGCGCTGGTGTCGAGCATGTTGAACAGCATCATCGTGCCGGTCGCCCCCGCCGAACGGTCGGGGTTGAAGCGGACGACCCGCGCAGACCCGCCGCCAGCGCCGCTGACGTCGAGCACGGCGATGGTGTCACCCGCCAGTCGCAGCGCGCCGACCGGGGCCGTGTACTCGCCCGGTCCGGCCCCGCGCTTGCCCAGCAGCGCGCGGCTGCCGGCCGCGAAATCGACCACCGACACTTCCGCGTCGCTGCCATCGACCACGACCAGTTCGCCGTTCGTGAGCTCGACGGCTCCCGCGACGGCCGTGAACGGTTCGGCCAGCTCTGCGTTGGGGGCCGGAAGATCGATCAGCTCGACGGCGTCATCGAGTCCGTCGGACTGCCCGCAGGCGACCAGGGCGACCAGGGACAGCAACGAGGTGGAGCGAACCAGGAATGTGCGGGGCATGGGCGTGCTCGAAAAAGGGGTGATCCCATCACTACGGCTGCCGGGCCGCATTGGTGTCACGGACTACCGGGCGGGGCGCCGGGGCGCGCTCCGTTCGGCGGCGGAGGCCGGCCAGGCGGGCCCGCTGGCTGCGCCGAGCGGTGGCCGACGGAGACTCAGCGCGGTGGGAGGAAGAACTCGCGCGGGGAGCGGCGGAATCGCCCCAGGACACGGGCGAAGAGCCCGGCCGTGCCGTCCGCGCCGATCCCGCGCGAGCGCAGCGCGACCGTGAGCGCGAGGTAGAAGCTCACCACGAGGTTGACCAGGCCGATGAGGATCACGCCCGCGGCCGAGACGGCGACCACGGTCCACGCGCTGCTGAAGCCCAGTCCGTGCAGGCCGTAGGCGAGGTTCGCGGCCGCGAACGACACGTGCCGGATGTCCACCGGCAGCCCGAAGAACGCGCCCACCGTGCCCGTGGCCCCGAGCATGCAGCCGAAGAGGAAGTTGCCCGTCAACGCGCCCAGGTTGTGCTCGACGTAGCGCGCCACGCGGTCGAGCCGCGCCACGCCGAGGGTGCGCCGCATCCACTTCACGCGGCGGAGCCGGTCCGGGACGCGGTGGAACAGCGACTGGTTGTCGTAGTAGCCCGAGATCAATCCGCTCAGGAAGAGGTAGATCCCGGCGATGCCCGCGTGGAACAGCGCAAGACTCTTCCACGGGTGCAGCTCGTGGAGCAGGTGGGTGGCCTTGTCCGCGGTGACGGGTTCCCACCCGAAGAACGCACGGCCCACCATCGTGATGCACAGCGCGGTGAGGAACCCGATCACCACGTTCCCCGCGATCGACACCCATTGGGAGCGACTGACTTGCGCCGCGAGGGCGGCGAGGCGGTCGAGCCGCTCGTCCCGCCCGGAGGCGTCGTCGAGGACGGCGGCGAGCGTTGCTGCCGTCATCGCGGGCTGCTTGGTCGCGATGGTCAGGTGCAGGACGTGGACGACGACGAAGCCGAGCCCGTAGATCAGACTGAAGCCCACCGCCTGCCAGAATCCCGGCAGGCCGAGGGCCGCCGTGAGGATCTTGAGCAGCGCCATGACGCCGACGATCAAACCGGCCCCCGCGGCCGCCCGGAACATCGCGCGGTACTGTTCCCGCGATTCCGTGACGTAGTGCTCCCCCGACCGGCTCGCGTGCTCGGTGATGCGGCGCGCGAGGAGCTGGGTGGTCCCCTCGAACAGTTCGCTGAACCGGTGCCGCCGGTTCTCCGCGCGGATCAGGCGCACGGTGAAGTCGGCCGCTCGGTCCCGCAGGGCCGACGCGGCGCCGGTGGCGTCGGGAATCGCGAGCTGCCGCAGCACGCGGAGCCGTTCGACCAGTTGTTCCGTGCGCGCGAGCACGAAGACGAGGTTCACCCCGACGCCACTCTCCCGGGACTGCTTGCGGATGCGCTCCACGGCGGCCACGCACTGCCCGAGCAGCACTTCCAGATGTCCGTCGTACGGAGTGCTCCCGGGCGGCGCGTGCGCGTGCGCGGCGATGCAGTGGCGGACCTCGTCGCTCTGGGCGAGGAACGGGGATTCGTGCCGGGCGAGCGCCGGTGCATAGCGCACCAGGGCAGGCTCCATCCCGAGCGCGGCGAGGCGGTGCGACGTCATCCGCATCGCCTCGAACAGTTCGTGCCGCATGTGCGCCCGGACCGGAGCAAAGGCCGCCTCGTAGCACCCGATCCGGTCGAACAGCGCGATCCACAGGTCCCGCGAGACGCCGGCGACCCACTCCCCGTCGCCCGCTTCGTCGAACAGCTCGGCGACGAGATCGCGCAGAAAGTCGGGGTCGACGGCCGGTGGCAGCAGCCGTCCGAGCACCCGGCTCCACACGCCGGTGAGGAACCCGGTGCTCGTGAGGATGCCCGACTCCGCGTACAGCGTGCGGTGCATCCGCGAGCGCAGCACCGCGCTCACATGCGCCGTCAATCCCGCCGCCAGCTCGGGTCGTGCAGTGAGCAGGTCGATCAGCGCACGGATCCGCGCCTCGGCGTCGGCGACGTCGTCCGAAGGGCGCGGGCGGATGACCGCGACCAGCCGCGCGAGGAACTCGCCGGAGACGTCCGCCGGACGCTGCGCGATCTCGACGAGCAGGTCGCCGGCACCATCGAGGCGACGCGTGGTGGGTGCGAAAGGGATCACAGCGACTAATCTGTCCGTTCTCGCAGAGCCGTGGCACCCACGCGACGCCGATGGTGCGCGCTGGCGACGTGCGGGGTGCCGTGGCCGCGCAGCGCGGCAGCCTCCGGTGCCGCCCGGGATCCGCTAGTTTGCAGAAGCCCTTGTGGAGGTACGTCTCAATGTCGATGGCATTCTTGCGGGAGGACGCGGAGGGCGAAATGCCTCGCCGCAACTACGGTCTGCCGCCGCGGGACGATCCCGGGTTCGACCGCGCCGCCGCGCAGGCCCTGCTCGACGCGGCGCGCGTCGGCGAGACCCAGCTCGCCGAGCGCGCGACGGGGTACTACTGGGGCGAGGAGCAGCTCAAGCCCTGGGTGGAACTGCTGCGTGCCGACGCCGAGCGGAACGGCGACGACCGGCTGGCCCAGTTGGCGGAACGGTTTCTGCGCTGAGCGGGTCGCTCGTGGGGTCGGCGCCCGCGCCCTATGCGCGCTGCTCCTGGTCTCGCCCCGTGCGGCTGACCAGCGCAAGGCCGCCGAGGATCGCGATCGAGGCGATCACCAGTCGGCCGGTCAGCGGCTCGCCGAGGAGCAGCACGCCACCGAACGCGGCGATCGCCGGGACGCTGAGCTGCACGGTGGCCGCGACCGTCGCCGACAGCGCCGGGAGCGCGGTGTACCAGATGACGTACCCGACCGCTGACGCGATCGCGCCCGACGCAACCGCGTACGCAACGCCGGCGGGCTGCGGCGGCACGCCGGTGTCGCCGACGAGGGTGAGCAGTCCGAGTGGGGCGATGAGGACGGCGGCACGAAGGAAGTTGCCGGCCGTGACCAGCGTGGCGTCGCCACTGCCGCGTCCTCGCAGCGAGTAGATGCCCCACGCGACGCCCGCCGCGAGCATCAGCGCGGCGCCGAGCGGTGCGGGTGCCGTCAGGCCGGGGAGCAGCAGGCCGACCAGTCCACCACCGGCGAGGCCCAGGCCGACGAGCTGCCCCCCGCGGAACCGCTCACCCCGCATGAGCCCTGCGCCGATCATCGTTGCCTGGACCGCCGAAAACAGCAGGAGCGCTCCCGTCCCGGTGGACAACGACACATAGGCGAACGAGAAGCAGACGGCGTACGCGAGCAACGCGACCGCCGACGGCCAGTTGCCGCGACCCGTGCGTCTCGCGACCGCCGGTACGCGCACGATGCCCGCGAGGACGACGGCACCCGACACCAGCCGCAGCACCGTGAAGTCGGTGGGACTGATCGTCGAGGCGGCCAGGGCCGCACGGCAGAGCAGCGAGTTGGCGGCGAACGCCAGCAGCGCCAGTGCGGTGAGCAGGGCACCCCGCATCGGTGCGCGTGACGTCATCGGCGGAATATGGTCGACGCTCGATGCGGCGTCCATGGCGCGCCGACCATGACGACGTGCACGAGGATATTTTTCCCCGACGACGCGGCCCGCAGTGCGGGCGGTCCCGTGCATGGCTTGCATCCTGATGGAGGAACGATGACGCTGCAGATCGGCGTGCGCAGTGTCGGCGGACGCCCGGTGCTCGCACTCGACGGCCGCCTGAACGGCTCGACCGCCCCGCAGCTCGAGCGCTGGCTCGCCGAGCAGCCGTCCGTGCCGTCCGTCTGGGATCTGTCCTCGCTCGACTTCGTGTCGAGCGCGGGTCTCCGCGTGCTGATCGTGCACGAGAAGCGGGTGCGGGTGGCGGGCAGTGCCACGATCCTGGTCGGGGTCACGCCAACGGTCTCGGACGTCCTGCGCATGACCGGCCTCGCGGAGTTCTGGACGCAGGCCCCGTCCCTGGAGTCGATCGACCAGGCCACGCCTCCGGAAAGTCCGCCCGGGCAGGGAGGGGCCGAGGCATCGTTCAGCAACACGATGGGCGAACGCTTCTCCGTGGTCCGCCGGCCGGGCGCGGAGGGGGCGATCGTGCACTGGCACGGCGGGGCGTGGCGCGGAGCGAGTCTGCAGGCCCTCGGTGTGTGTTTCGGGCGCGGCGGCCTTGGCGTGCTCCGCGACGAAGCGATCGCGCGGCCGATGCACTTCGCCGGACTCACGCGCACGCTGAACATCCGGCTCGGCGACGGCGAGTCCGACGTGCTCACCGTGGCCAACCCCGCAGACACCTTCGTGCGCGTCGACGACGCGTGGTCGTTGTGGGGTGAACCGGGTGCGCGCCTGCGACTGGAGTCCGGCAGCACGGTCCACGGCTTGCGGGACGCCGTGCGGATGGTCACCGACGCGCCGTGGAACGCGGCGCTCGTCGTCGTGCGTGGTGAGGCTGCGGCACCGGGAGCACCGGCGCCCGGCGCCACGCTGGTCCTCGTCGTCTTCCCGCCTGGTGAGGGGGCGTCGTGGCACGCGTGCCACGTCGCCCTGGCCGACGGGGGGCCCGACGATCACGTGGCCGCGTCGTATCCCGCCCTCATCGACGCCCTGCCGTCCTGCGTTGGCGAGGAGCTCCGCGACGACGTCCCTGCGCAGCTCCCACCCGGGTCGATCGCCCACGTCTGGAGCTGCGCCGCGCCAGGCCTCGCGTCCGAGCGCACGCTGCGCGTCGAAGTGCCGCCGGACGGCACAGGGGACGGCGATGCGACCGAACTCATCGTCCGTGCGCTCTACGCCGATTGTCAGCGCGTGGCACTGACGCGTCTCACCGGCGGCTACTCGGCGAGCACGTGGCAGGTCGAGAGTTACGATGCGCTCGGACGGCGCCTGCTGCCCACGGTGCTGAAGGTCGGTCCCGTGGCGATGATGCGCCGGGAGAACGATGCCCACGAGCGGTACGTGCGCCCGTTCATCCTGAACAACGCCTCCGTGGGGCTGGGCATGACCACGCAGGGCGAGTCCGTCGGCCTGCGGTACAACTTTCTCGGCGTCACCGGCGACGGCACGACGCTGCGCACCCTTGGCAGACGATGGCAGGAGGAGCCGGCGGAGCGGACGCATCCGCTCTACGAGACCGTGGTGCGACGCACGTTGGCGCCGTGGTACGGACAGGCGCGCGTGGTGGAAACAGCCCTCTACGCGGACCACACGCCGCTGCGCCTCTTCCCCGACCTCGTCGCTGCGGCGCGCGCCGCGCTGCCGTTCGACCTGGACCAGCCGACCCTCTGGTGCGATCCGCTCGCGTGCGAGCTCCCCAACCCGTGGTGGCTCCTGATCCACGAGTTTCCCAGGCGGCGCGAGGAGCGCCGGGCGTGCCGTGTGGCGATCACGCACGGCGACCTGAATCTCAACAACGTCCTCAGCGACGACCGTGACAACCTGTATGTGATCGATTTCTCCGAGACCCGCGAGCGCTCGGTGGGCAGCGACCTTGCCCGGTTGGAGTCGGTGTTCCTCCTCCTGCAACGCCCGGCGCCCGGCACGCCCGACGCCGTGGCGCGATTCCTGGGCGACGTGCAGCGGTGCTACGCCACGGATGCCCCCTGGCACGCGGCGCCTCCGCCGTGTGCACAGATCGCGGCGGACGACCTGGCGTTCATCGCTCGCCTGCGCGCGGTGGCGCGGGACTTCCTCGGTGCCGACGCGCCGGCGGAGGCGTACCTGCTGCCGGTGCTGGAATGGACGCTGCCCATGGCCGTGTGGCCGAACCTGTCACCGGCGGTGCGCGAGCTGTCCACCTGGGTCGCGGCCCTGCAGGTCGCGCGCATCGAGGCCGCGCGGCGCGAGTCGCCGGCGCCCTAGGTGGCTGACCCGCCCACGTAGGCGTCCGCCTCGATCTCCACGAGCATCTCCGGGACGATCAACCGGCGCACCTCGACCATCGTGGTCGCCGGACGAATCGTGTCGAAGCACTCGCGGTGCGCCCTGGCGATCTCCTCCCACTGGGAGATGTCGACCACGTAGATGCGTGTCCGCACCACGTCGTGCATGGTGGCGCCGGCCTCGACCAGCGCGCTGGCGATGGTGCGCAGGGTCTGCACGGTCTGCGCATACGGGTCGCCGACGCCCACGATGCCGCCGGGCGTCGACGCGGTGCTCCCGGACACGTGGATGTACGGGCCGACCCGCACCGCACGCGAGTAGCCCACCACCGCCTCCCACGGCGCTCCCGAACTGATGTGCTGTCGCATCACGGCCCCTGTCGTGGTGGTCACGGGCGGTAGCGCCACGCGGAGGGCCGCGGTCCGCCGCGATTGCCGTAGCCGCCGGTGATCAACGCGCCGCCATCCGGCAATGCTGCGACGGCCGCGAACTGGCCGGCCATCTCGACGTCGGACGGCACGAGGTTGAAGCGGCGCTGCTCCGGGTCGTACAACTCCGCACGCGGTGCACCACCGCCGATCAGCACCAGCCCGCTGGGGAGCACCACGCTGGTCCCCGCGTGCTTGTATCGGCCGAGTTGCAACGGCGCGGCGTCCGTGAAGCGTCCCGTCACCGGGTCGAAGCGCTCCGTCGAGCGGTACACCCCCCGGTCATCGCGTTCGTCCGACCCGCCGGTGACCAGGACCGCCCCGCTGGGCAGGAGGACCGCGTCGTGCTTGTGCCGGCGCACGCGCATGTCGCCGGTCCGGGTGAAGCGCCCCGTGGCCGGGTCGAACAGCTCCGCCGAGGCGTGCAGCGTGATGTCCGCGCGACGTCCGCGATGGCCACCCGCGACCAGCACGCGGCCGTCGCGGAGGCCCACCGCGACGTGACCCTCGCGCTCGACCATCATGTCGCCCACCGCCGTCGATCGGCCGGTCGCCGGGTCGTAGCGCTCGGCGCTGGACAGGAACTGCCAGTTCGGCCCGACGCCACCGGCAATGAGCACGGTCCCGTCGTCCAGCAGCACGGCCACGTGCCCCCCGCGGGCCGCGCGCAGCGTTCCGGCGGCTGCGAAGGTGTTCGTCGCGGGGTCGAACACCTCGACCGCCGACAGCACCCGTGACTCCGCTCCAAACCCGCCTGCGATCAACACGCGACCGTCCGGCAGGATGGTCGCGCTGTGGCTGTGCCGGGCGGCGACCATCGGCGGGAGCGGCACAAAGCGGTTCTGCGACGGGTCGAACAGCTCGGCGCCGGTCGCCGCGCCCTGCTCCACGAACCCCCCGGCGATCAACACGTGGCCGCCCGGCAACGCGGTCGCGGAATGTGCTGAGCGGGCGACGCTCATCGGCGCCGCCGCCGCCAGGGTGCCCGGCCCCACGTGCGCATCGCCGACGGGAACGGTCATCGCCCAGGCGGCGACGAACACTGCCATCGTTCCCACCCCGAGCACTCCGCACAGCAGCCGAAGGATTCGCATCGGTACTCCCTCCAGGTCGAGAACGCGGTCGGGGCCGCCCCGACCTACCGTGGATACACCAGACTGCCGGCGGCGATCGCCGTGGGCGCCACCACCACCGACGCACCGTCCAGCACCTGCACGACGCCCATTGGCTTCGCGACGTTCTTGCCCGTCGCGTCGAAGCGGATGGGCCCGTAGAACGTCATCAGGTCCAGCGCGCGCAACTGCGTGCGCACGGCGGCCGTGGCGGTGCTGTTCGCCGACTCGATGGCGTGGGCGAGCACGACGCCCGCCGCAGTGGATTGTGCCGCCTGGTAGGTCGGGGGCGCGCCGAACCGCGCGGTGTACCGCGCCGCGTACTGGGCCGGCGTCCCGAAGTCCGCGCCCTGCCACGTCATCGTCCGGTCCCATTGCGTCGGACCGAGCACCCCGTTCGCCGTATCGCCGAGGGCAGCCGTGAACTCCGGGCCACCGGGGCCGACGGTCAGCAGCAGCGCGGGTGGGTGGAAGTCCCGCTGGGCCGCCGTCCGTGTGAAGAGCACTGCGTCGGCGAAGTGTCCGCCGCCGATGAAGACGTCGGGGGCCAGGGCCTTCGCGGCGTCGATCACCGCGGAGAGGTCCGTGGCTTCGCGCGGGTACTCGAGGACGGCGAGCACCGTGATGCCGTATTGCCCGGCCCACTGCAGTGCACCCTGCCCCACCGAGCTGGAGAACGCGCTGCCGGTTTCCTGCGCGAGCACGGCGGTGCGGGCCCCGAGCGCGGCCAGGTGCTCGACCGCCGCACGCGTGTACTCCCGGCCGGGGGTCAGGATGCCGAAGGTGTTCGTGAAGCCGCGCGCGTAGATCTCCTCCGACGCCCCGTTGGGTGCCACGATCAGCGTCCCCTTCGCCTCGGCCACCGCCGTCACGGTGAACGTGGCGGCACTGCCATAGGGGCCAAGGAGGAAGTCGACGCGCTCGTCGTCGATCAGCGCCGTTGCGAGTTGCGCCGACTGCGCCGCGTCGCTGCCGTCATCACGCAGGATCAGCTCGACCGGTCGCCGCACGCCGTTGACCAGCAGCCCCCCGCGGTCCGTGTTCACCAACTCGGCCCACAGCTCGTAACCGCGCCGCGCGTCGATCCCCTCCACGGCCAGCGAACCCGTGAGCGAGAGGGCGGCGCCGACGCGGATCGGCGTCGCCACTGCTGGCGAGGTCGCGTCATCGCAGGCCAGTGCGAGAACAAGGGCAAGGGGGGCAAGTCGCGAGCGCAATCGAAGCATCATCAAGGGGGTCGAGGAGTGCAGTGAGGCATACCTGGCACTACGTGCGCGGCGCGCGCGACGTTACCCGTCACGACGCGCGTGGCGGCCCGCTGGCAGGCTCGTGGAACCGCGGGCCCAGATAGCTGCGCCGGAACGCTGCGTGCTCACAGGCCTGCGCCGGCGGGCCCAGCTCGTAGGTCGTGCCGTCGGTGCACCATGTCACGTGGTCGGCCGCACGCAGCAGCGACGGCACGTCATGCCCCGAGACCACGACGGCGCAGCCTGCCGCCGCGAATCCACGAAACAGGCTCGTGAGCCCGTCGTGATCGGCAGGCGCGACGCCGCGGTACGGCTCGTCCGCGATCAGCACGGCCGGGTCGCGCGTCAGCGCCGCGGCCAGCTCGGCCCGCCGCAACTCGCCGCCCGACAGCGTCGCCGGGCGCCGGTCCACGAGCGCGGTCACGTCGGCAAGGCGGGCGGCGTCATCGGCGGGTCGCCGCCGGTACCGGCGCTCGAACAGCGCGAGCTGCCGGCCCACGGAGAGGTTCGGTGCCAGCAGCGTGTGGTCCGCGAGGTAGAACACCCCGTGCGCGGCCAGCGTCGGCAGCGTCGCGTGCAGGAACGTCGTGTGCCCCACGCGCACGACGCCCGAGTCCGGCTGCAGGCATCCCACCGCGATCTTGAACAGCGTGGACTTGCCCTGCCCGTTGCGGCCGAACAGCACACGGACCTGTCCGGCCACCGCACGGAGCGTCGCCGAGCTGAGCACCCGGTGCGCACCAAACGCCTTGCTCACGCAGTCCGCAACGAGGGCGTACACTAGCGTTGCCCCACTGCGCGCAGCGACTCCGCGACCACCGCAATCCCGACGTAGGTGGCGAACAGGAACGCTGCGGAGACGCCGAGGTTCGCCCACAGCAGCCGTTCACGGCGGACCTGCATGTCGAGCAGGCCGAGCGCGCCCGTCAGGAGCACCACCGCGACGGTCGGTGCCCGCGTCACGGGACCGCCTGCAATCAGTTGCACAAGGAGGAACAGCAGGTGGATGGATCCCCAGAGCGCGGCTCCGCGGAGCGCCACCGCGGGGAGCACGAAGGTGAGCGTCGCACGCATCGCGGGTGGTACCCACGCCGCGCAGGATGTTCCGGCCCCGTCCCGCCAACGGCGGCGCGCCTCGGCGTGCGCGGCCTTCTACCAGCCGCG
>CAYSFN010000028.1:0-26545 GCA_964430045.1 uncultured Gemmatimonadaceae bacterium | reverse complement strand
GCGGACATGGTGGTCGGGATCCGGGGGGCGATCGCGCTGCGCCTCAAGCGCTAGCCCTTCGGATGCGCCTGCCGGTGCACCGCCTTCAGCCGCTCGACACTCGTGTGCGTGTAGATCTGCGTGGTGCGCACCGACGCGTGCCCCAGCAGCTCCTGCACGGCCCGCAGGTCGGCCCCGGCGTCGAGCAGGTGCGTGGCGAAGGTGTGCCGCAGCGAGTGGGTGCTGAGCCCCTGCCCTTCGTCGACCTCGGCCAGCCAGCGTACCACGCTGGACTGAATGGTGCGGACGCTCACGCGCTGCCCGCGGTCGTTCAGGAAGAGCGCCCGGCGGTCGGCCTTGGGGCCGATGCGGTGGATCAGCGCATCCCGAACGGACTCATAGTTGCGCAGGGCGAGCCGAGCCTGTGAGCCGACGGGCACGATGCGCTGCTTGCGCCCCTTGCCGCGCACCTTGACCTGGCCGCTGAGCAGGTCCAGGTCGCTGCGGTCGATGCCGGCCAGCTCGGCCAGACGCAGCCCGCTGGAATAGAACAGCTCCAGGACGGCGTGGGTGCGACGCTCGACGTGCCGGCCCGACTGGGCACGCGTCGCGGCCGCGGTCAGCAGCCCCTCGACCTGCGCCCGGTCGAGGTAGCCGGGCAGATGCCTGGCGACCTTGGGCGTTCCGACGGCCCGCGCGGGGTTGGTCTCGATCAGCTCCTCGCGGTGCATCCAGCGGTAGAAGGAGCGCACGGCCGAGAGCGCGCGGGACGCCGAGCGCGTGGAGAGTCCGCGCCGCGTGAGCTGCCCCAGGTAGCCGCGCATCACGAGACGATCGACGGCGGCCCAGTCCCAGGCCTCGCCCCCCATCTGCTGCCCGACGAAGGTCGCGAACTCGGTGAGGTCGCGCCGGTACGCCGTGACCGTGTGGGGCGACAGATCGCGCTCCTTGGCGATGTGCTCGAGGAACTGCGCGAGCGCGTCGGGGAGGGGCGCGGCGGCGGTCATCGCAGCGCCGGGGCCAGCGGTGCGTCGCGCCACGCGGTGATGGCAGCCAGCGCCCGTTCCGCGTATTGCTCGCGCTTGCGCAGCTTGTCGCGCGGCGGCGCGGGCAGCTCCTCGAGCAGGCCGAAGTTGGCGTTCATCGGCTGGAAGTGCGCGGGGTCGGCCTCGCGCAGGTACCGGTACAGGGCGCCGAGCATCGTCGTGGGCGGCGGGACCACGGGCGCCTCGCCGTCCAGGACGCGGGAGAGGTTGATGCCCGCGAGCAGGCCGGTCGCCGTGCTCTCGGTGTAGCCCTCGACGCCGGTGATCTGCCCGGCGACGAAGACGCGGGGATCGTCGCGCAGGGCCAGCACGGGCGACAACGCGGCGGGCGCATTCACGTACGAGTTGCGATGGATGGAGCCGAAGCGCAGGAACTCGGCGTCCGCCAGGCCCGGGATCATGCGAAAGACGCGCGCCTGCTCCGGGATGCGCAGTCGCGTCTGGAACCCGACGAGGTTCCACATCCGTCCGGCACGGTCCTCGCGCCGGAGCTGCAGCACGGCCCACGGGCGGCGTCCGGTGCGCGGGTCCGTCAGCCCCACGGGCTTCATGGGCCCGAAGCGCAGGGTCTCACGCCCGCGACGCGCCATTTCTTCGGCGGGCATGCACCCTTCGAAGTACGGCACCGCGTCGAACTCGTGCGCCGTGAACTGGTCGGCGGTGGTCAGCGCGTCGATGAACGCCTCGTACTCGTCCCTGGAGAAGGGGCAGTTGAGGTATGCGCCCTCGTCGCCGGCGCCGTCCATCGTCTCCTTGTCGTAGCGCGCCGCGCGGAACGCGATCGACGTGTCGATGGACTCCACGGCGATGATCGGGGCGATGGCGTCGTAGAAGGCGAGGCCGTCGGTGCCCAGTCGCGCCCGCAGGGCCGCCGCGAGTGCGTCGCTGGTCAGCGGGCCGGTGGCGATCACCGCCGGCGACGGCAGCGCGGTGACCTCGCCGCGCTGCACGGTGATGCGCGGATGGGCGTGGATCCGCTCGTGCACCGCGGCACTGAACACGTCGCGATCGACGGCGAGCGCCGAGCCCGCCGGCACGCGCGCCGTGTCGGCCGACTCGAGGATCAGCGACCCCAGCACCCGGAGTTCCGCCTTGAGCAACCCGTGGGCGTTGGTCACCTCGGTGCTCTTGAAGGTGTTGGAGCAGACCAGCTCCGCGAGGCGGTCCGTCTGGTGCGCCGCCGTGCCGCGCACGGGACGCATTTCGTGCACGAGCACGTCGTGCCCGCGTTCGGCGAGCTGCCAGGCCGCTTCGCTCCCGGCGAGCCCACCGCCGACCACCGTGATGGGCGTCACGCGGTCGCCGGTTCGAGCTCGCCCCCCTCCTCCACGACATCCCACTCATTGGCGCACTTGAGGCACTTCCGGAACGCGCCGCGGGCCTTGGTGGCCTTGGCTTCGGCGCCCTCGAACCCGCACTCGGGGCAGGGCTCCTTGACGGGCTTCTCCCAGCAGACGAAGTCGCAGGTCGGATAGTTCTCGCAGCCGTAGAAGGTCTTGCCGCGCTTCTTGGACTTCCGCTGTGCGATGTCGCCACCGTCCTTGGGGCACATCACTCCCGTGGGCATCGACTTCGTGCCACGGCACTTGGGGAACTTGGAGCACCCCAGGAAGTCGCCACTGCGCCCGTGCCGCACGACCATGAACTCGTTGCACTCGGGGCAGCGATACTTGGTGAGCTGCGCGGGCTTCCGCTCACCCGACACGGGGCGCGTGTAGTCACAGGCCTTGGGGTGATGCTCGCAGGCGACGAAGGGGCCGAAGAACCCACCCTTCGGCACCAACTTGCCACCGCACTTGGGGCAGCGCTCGCGCTCCAGTGCCGACAGATCGTGCGCGGCCGCGATCAGGCCCTCGAGGTCCACGTTCGCCAGCGACGCGGAGAAGGGTGTCCAGAAGTCGCTGATTGCACGCCGCCACGGCAGACTGCCGTCTTCGACCTTGTCCAGCTCCTCCTCCATCTCGCGCGTGAAGCCGAGGTTGAAGAGCGCGGGGAACTGGGCGAGCATCACCTTCAGGACCTGCTCGCCCAGCGCGGTGGGGAAGAAGCGCCGCTGCTCGAGGTTCACGTAGCGGCGATCGGCGAGCGTGGAGATGATCGACGCGTAGGTGGACGGGCGACCGATGCCCTCCTTCTCGAGCTCGCGCACGAGCGACGCCTCGGAGAAGCGCGGCGGGGGCTCGGTGAAGTGCTGGTTTGGCGTGACGGCCTTGACCGGCACGGCTTCGCCCTGCGCCAGCGCCGGAAGCGCCTGCTCGTCCTCGAGGGCCTTGCCGTCTCCTTCTTCGCGCGCCTCCTTGTAGAGCGCGAGGAAGCCCTGGAACTTGATGATGGAGCCCGTGGAGCGGAACATCACGTCGCGCCCCTTGGCGGTGAACGAGAAGTCCGCCGTGGTCGTGTCGAACACGGCCGGCGACATCTGCGACGCCATGAACCGCTGCCAGATCATCTGGTACAGCCGCAGCAGATCCGCGTCCTTGCCCTTGAGGAAGTGCGCCACGTCCTCGGGACGACGCGCGGGATCGGTCGGGCGCACGCCTTCGTGGGCGTCCTGCGCGTTCACGTCCTTCTTGCCCGTGCCGTAGAGCTGCGGAGCAGGGGCGAGGAACTCCGCGCCGAAACTCCGCAGCAGCTCCTCGCGCCCGGCGAGCGCCGCACTCTCCGCGACGCGGCTCGAGTCGGTTCGCATGTACGTGATGAGACCGACGGAGCCTTCGGCACCGAGCTCGACGCCTTCGTAGAGGCGCTGGGCCGCACGCATCGTCCGCTTGGAGCCGAAGCCGAGCTTCTTCGCGGCCTCCTGCTGCAACGTGGACGTCGTGAAGGGGGCCTGGGGGTTCTTGCGACGCTCGCGGCGCTTGAGCTCGGTGATGGTGAAGGTCCGCTTGCCGGCGACCGCATCGACGATCGCGCGCGCGGAGGTCTCATCGCCGATCTCGGGCTTCCTGCCGTCGAGCTGATGCAGGCGGGCGGCGAAGCGCTGTCCGTCCTTCTCCATCGTGGCTTCGATGGTCCAGTACTCGACGGGGCGGAAGGCGCGGATCTCCTGCTCGCGCTCGACGATCATCCGCAGGGCGACGGTCTGCACGCGCCCGGCCGAGAGGCCCTTCTTGACCGTCTTCCACAGCAGCGGAGAGGCCTTGTAGCCGACGAGCCGGTCGAGCACCCGGCGCGCCTGCTGGGCGTCCACCTTGTGCTGGTCGATCTCGATCGCGTTGCCGATGGAGTGCCGCACGGCCTCCTTGGTGATCTCGTGAAAGAGCACGCGCTTGATGGCCGGGCCGTTCCGCCGCTTGATCTGCGACTGCACGTGCCACGCGATGGCTTCCCCCTCGCGGTCAGGGTCGGTCGCGAGGTATACGATCCCGGCGGCCTTGGCGGCGTGCTTGAGGTCGCCGAGGGTCTTCTCCTTCCCCTCGATGGTGACGTACTCGGGCTCGAAGTCATTGTCGACGTCGATGCCGAGCTTCTTCTCGGGCAGGTCGCGGACGTGCCCGACGGTCGGGAGCACGGTGAAGCCGCGCCCGAGGTACTTCCCGATGGTCTTCGCCTTGGCTGGAGACTCGACGACGACCAGAGCGCCGCCATCAGGCGCGGCGAGCGCATCAGCCGCGCCCCCTGCGCTCCGCGCGGCGGCGGGACGCCGCGGGATGGACCCGACGACGGCAGGTCGCTTGGTGGCTGCCGCCGGCTTCGCCGCCGGTGACTTCCGTGCGCTCGGCTTGGTCGTCGATCGCTTCGCCACCGTCGTCTTGGTGGTGGCCTTCCTGCTGACGGACTTCTTGGCGGCAGCGGACTTCCTGGCGCCGGCAACCTTCTTGGCGCCAACAGGCTTCGCCGCCGCCTTGGCTGTTGTCCTGGCGGCGGTGGTGCGCTTGGCGGCGGACTTCTTCGCTACGGACTTCTTGCGAGCAGGCATCTAATGGATACCGGTCAGGGCGTCATCGCCGTCCACCAGGCCCGTACCGGCCAGGAGGAGGCGGAGGTCATCGAGTGCAACACGCCCATCCACCTGCTGGAGGACGCGCTCGATGATGTATTCGACGTCAACGGGCGTGAGGATCCCGGACTGCCGAAGCGCGAGCAGGTGCCCCCACGCATCCGGTGCGAACCGTCCGTGCTCGTGGGGACCGAGGACGCGAAAAGAGAGGTGTTGCTCCACGTGAGTGATCGAGGGTGCGGCGCATGAGGGTCCTGCACAACAATAGCATGGTGGGCCATCCTAACCGGGCCCCGGGCGGGAAGCAAGCGCCACCAGCGTGTCGACGACGGCCTCGAACGGCTGAAGTCCTGTGTCCACAACGACATCAGCCACGGCGAAGGCGGCCTCGCGCGCAGCCAGGAGTTGTCGAACCCGGTCGAGCGGATCTCCGTCCACCACGAGCGGTCGCACGGTCCTGCTGGCCCGCAGCCGCTCGACCGCGATCACTGGATCGACCTGGAGCCAGACCAGTCGTGCCGGTGGCCGCAACGCCACGACATTCGCGGGGTCCACGACCCAACCGCTCCCCGGTGCCAGCACCTGCCCCGCGTGCCGCGCCAGTTCGAGCGTCAGGGCCCGTTCCCGCGCACGGAAGTACGGCTCCCCTTCGGCAGCGAAGATCGCCGCAACGCTGCGCCCCTCCCGCCGCTCGATCTCCGCGTCGAAGTCCACGAACGGGCGCGAGAGCCGCGCCGCCGCCGCACGCCCGAATGTGCTCTTCCCTGCCCCGGGCAGGCCGACGAGGACCAGGTGCGGCGCCGGCTGCTCAGTGGGCAAGGCGCGACGCCACGTGGGCGAGGTAGGACTCGACGTTGCGCCGGACCTCCCCGAGTGAATCGCCGCCGAACTTCTCCAGCCATGCGTCGGCCAGCACGAAGGCGGCCATCGCCTCGGCGATCACGCCCATCGCGGCCACCGCCGTGACGTCCGAGCGCTCGGCCACCGCCTCGGCGGTGCCGCCGGTGGCCACGTCGACCGTCCCGAGCGGGCGCATCAGCGTGCTGATGGGCTTCATCGCCACGCGGATGATCAGGGGCTCGCCGGTGGTCATGCCACCTTCCAGGCCGCCCGCATTGTTGGAGCGCCGCCGCACATTGCCGGCGCGCGTGCGTCCCGGGGCCGGTTCGATCTCGTCGTGGACTTCGGCACCCGTGCGGCGCGCGGCCTCGAAGCCGATCCCGATCTCGACCCCCTTCACGGCGGGGATCGACAGCATCGCGGCACCCAGCCGCCCGTCGAGCTTGCGGTCCCAACTGACGTGCGAGCCGAGCCCGACCGGCAGGTCGAGGACGACGACCTCGCAGATGCCGCCGAGGGTGTTGCCGTCTCGCTTGGCCACGTCGATGCGCGCGATCATCTCCTGTTCGGCGACGGGGTCGAGCGTGCGCAGCGGCGACGCGTCGGCGGCCGCGTTGAGGTCGTCGGGCCATGTGCCAGGTCGGCGCGCGTCGACCCCGCCCAGGTGGACCAGGTGCGACCCGATGCGCACGCCGAACTCGTCGAGCAAGCGGCGGCAGACGGCGGCCGCGGCCACCCGCGCGGTGGTCTCGCGGGCGGAGGCCCGTTCGAGAATGTCGCGCGCATCGTCGCGGTCGTACTTGAGGAGGCCGGTGAGGTCCGCGTGCCCCGGCCGCACGCGCGTGACGGCCCGTTTGCGCGCACCGTCGGCGTCCTCCGGGCGTGGGGCCGGGTCCATGATGGCCTGCCAGTTCTTCCAGTCGCGATTCTCGATCAGCATCGCCACGGGCGACCCCAGCGTCTCACCCGCGCGCACGCCCGAGAGGAACTGCACGTGATCGCGCTCGATCTGCATGCGCCGCCCGCGCCCATAGCCCTGCTGCCGACGCGCGAGCTCGCCGTTCACCGATTCGGCGAGGAGGGGCACGCCGGCCGGGATCCCTTCGAGGATGGCGACGAGCGCGGGGCCGTGCGATTCGCCGGCCGTTGTGAATCTGAGCATCGCGGAACAGGGCGGACGAGGGCCGAGAGACGACGAGCCCGGCGCGTCAGCGCCGGGCTCGTCCCGTGCAATCTAATCGACTGGCCGACTCATCGATCCCGCCCGACCGGCGGAGGCTCACCGTCGTCGAGGATGTGCGGCGTGATGAGGACCAGGAGGTCCTGCTTGCGCTCGATGGTCTCGTTCTCGGAGAAGAGGCGCCCGATCACGGGGAGCTGGTAGAGGAACGGGATGCCACGGCGCACGCGGCTGACCTGGGTCTGGGTGAGACCACCCATCACGATGGTCTCCCCGTCGCGCACGATCACCTCGTTGCTGACGCGGCGCTCGGAGGAGTTCGGGCCGGCGACGGTGACACCGAGCAGATTGGACTGTTCGGCGGTGACGATCATCCGCACCGTCCGATTGGCCGAGATGGACGGCGTGACCTTGAGCGTGATGCCGATCTCGATCTGCGAGATCTGCGGTGGCTGCGCCTGGATGGCGCCCGGCGCGGTCGGCGGCGTGAGCAGGAAGGACACGCGGTTGCCGACGAAGATGGTCGCTTCGCGCTTGTCCATCGTGTTGACGCTCGGTTCCGCCTGGATGTCCGACAGCTCCTCCTGCGACAGGGCGTCGAGGAACGCGGACAGCGAGAAGCGCCCCAGCGTGGTGCTCGTGATCAGGCTGAGTGCCGCGCCGTCGCCGTAGGAGCGCGAGGCGTTGGCGACGCCGGCGAAGGCATCGCCGCCCAGCGCGACTTCGAACTCGCGACCGGCCGCCTGGCCCGGGTCACCGCCCCGCGGGGCCAGCGTGTTGAAGAACGAGGTGATGGACCCGAGGTCGTATGACACCCCCAGGCGCTCGGTGCCCGTGCGGTCGACGGCGATGATCTTGGCCTTGATGTTGACCTGCTGGGTCTTGAAGTCGAAGGACTTGGCGTACGAGACCAGCTCGTCGAGGCGGGAGCCGGCTTCGAAGATCACCAGCGAGTTCGACTGCTTTTCGGCGACGACGGATCCGCGCGGGGCACACTGTCCGCCGGCGGCGGCCGGCGGTCCGGCGGGTGCCGCAACTGCCCCGCCTTCGGCGCCACCGACGGTCGAAAGCGGTCCACCACAGTCGCGCGAGAGCAGGGCCTGGATGGTGCCGACGAGCTCGTCGGCCTTGGCGTAATTGAGCGGCACGATCTGCTTGGCGAGCGGCTCGGTGGCCGCCTGCGACTGCAGACTCGCGTAGGTGTCGATCGTGATGATGCCGCCGGAGCCCGTGACGGCCGCGAGCCCCTCGGAGCGGAGGATCGAGTTCAGCGCGACGTCCCACGGCTGATCGATCACCTCGGCGGTGATCGTGGCGGTGACCCGCGAGCCGACGACGATCGAGCGTCCGGCGAAGACGGCGAAGTCCTGCGCGACGTCCTTGATGTTGGCATTGCGCCAGGCCACGGTGATGCGACGCTCCTGCGACTGCGCCGCGGCCAGCAGCGGCGTCGGGCGCGTCACATTGCTGGCGGCCGACACGTTCACGTTGGGCGTGCTGCGCGGGGCGGCCACGGTGCTGCCTTCGAGCGTCCACGGGGCGAAGTCCGAGGTGCCGCCGTCGAAGGACAGGCGCACCTGTCCGGCGACGGTCTCGAGCGAGTAGGCGCGGGGGCCGTCGAGGTCGAGCACGACGCGCACGACGTCGCTGCGGTACTGTGCGACCCGCACGTTGAGGATGCCGGCACGCGCCACGCCGTCGTACAGCCGCGCCGGCACCGCGAGCGTCGCGCCCTGCAAGTCGAGCACGACCCGGTGCGGCGCGCCGAGGACGAAGTCCTGCACGCTGGCCTCCCCGGTCACCGCGATGGCGACCTCCGTGCGGTTCGCACCGGCCCGGACACTGAGTCCGGTCACCGAGGCGGCGCCGCGGCCGGGCTCGGGATTCGCCGACCCGATGGTCGGGACCAGCAGGGCCGCGACCGCGGCCATCATCACTGCTCGCCTCATGGCGTCCTCGTGGCTGTGGTATCCGGCTTCAGGCTGAGCCGCTCACGGCGGCTGAACCCGAACTCCTCGATGGTGAACTCGACGTCCCGTGCGGTGATCTCCGACACGGTCAGTCGCCCGATGGTCTGTCCGACGCGGACGCGGTAGAGCTTGGTCGCGTCGGTGAGGTCCTTGAACGTCGCCTGCGATCCACGACCGCCGGCGTCATACATCAGACCAACGAGCACCAGATCCTGCAACAAGGGGCGGAGGTCCTCGCTGTTCATCAACGAGACCATGGGGTCGCGGCGCCCTCGATCGCTGTAGCGGAACACTTCGCGCTGGAGGGGGATGCGCGTGAGCGCGCTGCCCTCCGCGCCCGGCGGCATGGTCGCGGACGCCGCGGCAGGGGGCTGCGCGGTCTGCTCGCCCTGCTGCTGTGCCGCCGCGACGGCGACGACACCGAGCACCGCGAGGGCGGGAACGAGGCGGATCATGGCGTGCCTCCGGGGGCGGGTCCGGCGGTGCGCACCACATAGGTGTGGAGCTCGAACGTCGCCGTGACGGTCGGCTTCGGCAGGCCCGGGCGCGCCGGCGCCGCGGTCGTAGTCGCGGCGGTCATGGCCAGACTCGTCGGCGTGACGATGCGCGCGAGCGATCCCACGGACGTGAGGAACTCGGCGATCGTGTGATAGGCGCCATTGAGACGGAACCGGTAGCGGTGCGCGTCGAAGTCGTTCCCCGATTCGACGCCAAGGGGTTCGACGCTCCCGATGTCGAGCCCGACCTGTCGTGCCGCGGTCGAGATCTGCTCCAGCAGGAGCGGGACTTCGTTGCCTTCGGGGACCAGCTCGCGCATCACCGCGAGGTCGGCCGCCAGGGAGTCGCCCTGGGCCCGCAGCGAATTGACCGACCCGCGCGCGAGCTCGGTCTTGGCCCGTTGATTCGCCGCATCGATGCGATCGATGCGCTCCTCGAGCACGGCCAGCTCCGCCATGCGCGGGTCGTACTTGAGATACCAGAAGGCCCCGGCGGCCAGCACGCCGAGCAGCCCCACGAGCACGAGCACCTGCTCGCGCTGGGTCCGCGGGTAGAGGGATGCCATGTCAGCGCCCCCGCGTCGTGAAGGTGGTCATCTCGAGGATCGACGGATCCGGGATCTCGTACCGCATGTCGAGGGTGAAGACGGTGACGTCGCGGCCATCGATCGTCGTGAGATCGGAACGGATCAGCGCGACCTGGTCGATGAACGGTGACGCTTCGAGGACTCGCATGTAGCGCGTCAGGGCCTGGATGTCGACGGTCTGGCCGACGACGCGCAGGGTCAGGAGGTCGGGCCGCGGCGCATCGGGCGGCCGCGGGGGCGAGCTGTCGTTCGGGGCCCGGGGGACGAGCAGCGAGTCCCGCACGGCGATGGACGCGACCTGGCTGGTCTGCGTGACGGTCGTGAGCCAGGTGTAGGCCGGGAGCGCCTCGGCGATCTCGTCGAGGAGATGCGGCCAGATGAATCGCTCGCGGTCGATCGCCCTGATGATGACGAGTTGCCGGTCGACCGAGTCGCGGCGCGCCTCCGCGGCCTTGCGCTCCTTGAGCACGGCCGCGAAGCGCGTCGAGTCCTGCACCGCCTGCTGCTCGCGATCGACCAGCTCCCGATCCCGATCGGCGAGCCTGAGGTAGAGGAAGCCCGTGGCGAGCACCCCGATGACCAGCCCGCCGAGCGCCATGAAGAGGAACGGGTCCTTGAACGACGAGCCGAACCCCGCGAAGGCGTTCCCCATCGAGAGCTTGGGGAGCCCCACGCTGCGCTGTTCCTTCTTCGCGCCCGGGATCAGATTGATGTTGATCATCGCGTAGCGACCGGTCAGCCAGGCTGGCGCAGCGCCAGCCCGATGGGGAGCATCAGCAGCGGCGCGACCTCGTCCATCACGAGCAGGTCGAGCGCGCCCTCGCGGACGGTGACGTTCGCCAGCGGGTTCGCAAGGACCACACGCAGGCGCAGGCGCTGACCGAGCCAGTCGATGAGTCCCGGGATGCGCGCGCCGCCGCCGGACAGGAAGACGACGCCGACCTGGTTGGCCGAGCGCGCCGAGGACGCGAGGAAGGCGATGGCCCGCTCGATGCCGCTGGCGAGTTCCTCGCCGCGCGACTCGATGACCGCGTCGAGATGCGGCGAACGGTCGAAGCCCTCGAGCAAGGTGGCGGCGTCGTCCGACCCCAGTCCGCGATCCCGCTGCAGGTCCTCGCGGAAGCGCCGCGTGCCCAGCGGGATGTCCCGCGTGAGGATGGGGACGCCGTCGTCGAGGATGTTCACGTTGGTCACCTCGTGGCCGACGTTCACGAGGGTCACGACGCCGTTCATCCCTTCGGGATGATTCACTTCGAAGGCATTGTGCAGCGCGAACGCGTCGACGTCGACGATGTCGGGCGTGATGCCGGCGTCGGCAAGCAGTTGCATCCGTGACGCGACCAGGTCCTGCTTGGCCGCGACCAGCAGGACGCTCATCTCGGGCGTGTCGTCCTCGGGGTCGAGGATCTGGAAGTCCATCTGCACGGAGGCCATGTCGAAGGGCACGTGCTGCTCCGCCTCGAAGCGCATCAGTTGACGCGCTTCCTGCTCCTTGACGCGTTCGATCAGGATCTTCTTCACGATGACGTCGCGGCCCCCGACGGCGGCCACGATGACGCCCTTCGGGTTCCCGGCGGCGTCGAACGCGGCGCGAATGGCGTCGGCGACGATGCCCGGATCCATGACCTCCCCCTCGACGATCGCGTCCGCGAGGAGGGGAACGATCGCGACGCGGATCAACTCCGGTGTGCGACCGGAGTGATCCATCACTGCGATCTTCACGAGCCCCGAACCGACATCGAGTCCGATCGTGGTCTTCTTTCGGCCGAAGAGCGCCATGGGTCCGAGCGAGAGGTGGAGACGCCGACCCCGTGGATGGCGGGGGGTGGCCTACCGAACAAACGAGCGGGGGGGCGCAAGGTAACGCCCTCCGGCCGTTCCTCCGGGCTCGCTCAGGGGAACGTCAGTGCCCCATGGCGACCGATCAGGCGAGCCCGGACCCGGTGCTCCCACGCCCGAACGGCCTCCAGGGCATCCGCACGCACGAGCGCGCCGGGACCCAGGACCAGCGAATCGCGCGCGAGGACCATGCCGTCGACGGTGACGCCTGCCTCGAGGATCACCACGCGAGCCCACAGGATGCCCCGCACCTGTGTGCCGGCCGCCACGCGAAGGGTGCCACCCTCGCCAAAGAGGTCCGGGGTCCAGGGCGTGGATGCCTCGAGGCGTTGGTCCGCACCGTCGAATCGTCGCGCCACCTGGTCGCGCCAGATCGCCGCGATCGAGTCGAAGGTGGCGGCGTCGAGCAGCGCCACCGGCGGGCAGGTCGCCGGATCGTGGCTGACGACCGCGTCGAGGCTTCCCGTGACGGCGCCGGCGGTCAGCACGCCCCCGCAGGGCCCGCTCCACGGGGGCACGGCGGTGAGCGCGACGGCGACGAGGCGCCCGCCGACCGCTGCTTCGATACGGAACCATCCGGCCCCTGCGGGCTGCGCCCTCCACAGCGTGTCGCCATTCAATAGGATGTCGCGCCCGACCACGGAGGCGAGTGCCTCGCGGCGCAGGTGCTCGTCCACTCTGGCGCGCAGGGCCTCGCGGGCGAGCGACTCGCGCATCGCGGCCTGCTGTGACTCGACCCGCCGCAGTGCCTGCATCGCGGCGACCATGGTCGCCTGCGCGACGGCGGTCGCCGCCACGATCACGAGCAGCGCCAGCACGAGTGCCGCGCCGCGGCGCGCGAGGGGCGTGCGGGTCACGGCGACCCCGCCAGCGAGGCGCGCCGGTCCGCATCGAACCCCGCCAGGAAGATGGCGATCAGCTCGTGGCTGCGCTGGACCGTGAAGGACTGCCGACCGGCGGGCAGCGGTCCGGTGATCGGCTGCGCGGCACCGCAGGGCGTGCCGACACCAGCGCTGCAGCGGCGCTCACCCCACCACCAGGCCCCATCGCTGCCGCGGTACACGACGAAGCGCACGCGACGCTCGACATGCACGATCGGGACGGACGGGCTCGCCGACCCGGGGAGTGGTGGATCGAGCTGGAGCCGCCACGCGCCCGATGGACAGAACGGAGTCGGGGCGCGTTGCCGCGCGTCCCGGATGCGGTGCGCGGTGCGCACACCGGTCCGTTGCTCCAGGGTCACGAGGTCGATGGTGTCCGGCGGTCCACCCCACCAGACGGATGCACTGGTCAACGGGAGGAGCACCGTGTCCGACGACGCGGCGCACGGCAGCCCGCGCGCGACGAGCTGCCCCCAGTCGATGGCCGTGTCGCCGAGCAGTTCGACGGGCAATCCGACGCCACGGCCGGCGATTGCGGCCTCGCTGATGCGCACCACGTCGTCCGCCACGATCGCACGCGCGTCCCGTGCGAGTCGTGCGCTGGCGTGGCGCTCAGTGGACCGAAGCGTCCTCGTGGCAAGCGTCCCGACCATCCCGACCATGGTGAGGACGATCAGGACTTCGACAAGCGAGAGGCCCGGGCGCGTCATGGGCAGGTCCGGAGCGTCGCGAAGGCCATGGTGTCGCCACGCGCACGCACCCGCACGCTGATGTGACGCAGCGCACCATCATCATGGACCACGCGCTCGACCGGGTGACGCACGAACACGCTCTCGGCGCTCGCCGCACAAGGGCGGCGTGTCTCGGCGGCGAGGACCGCGCGCAGGTCGTCGAGCTGTTCGAGGCGCGTGCTGGCGAGCCGCTGCCAGCGTGACGCGTGGGTCAGCATCGTCGCCACCCCGTGTGCCACGTAGGCGACGAGGGCGACGGCGATGATCACCTCGAGCAGCGAGATCCCGGAGCGGTTGCGCATGCCGCACGGTACGGGACCGTGCGACCAGGAGCATCACCGGAACAGCGCGCGAGGGACGAAACGAACGATGGGCCGGGGGAACTCCCCCGGCCCATCGTCAACCCTGCACAGCGACTGGCGAATTACGAGCAGATCGGCTCGCCTTCGTTGAGCGCGCCGCCGCCGACGGCGATCGCGCAGGTCTTGCTCGTGCCGGTGTGCGACGAGTTCGCCGCCCAGCCCGTGCCCGTGCCCGACGTGATGTTCACCGTGACGCCGGTCGACGGAGCGAACTGCGCCGTGGTCAGCGTGGTGGTGTACATCTGCGCGTCGGAGAAGTAGGCCTCCTGGGCGGTGGAGAGGTTCTTGAGGTCGGACTTCATGGCCGCGACGTAGGCCTTCTCCTTCGTGTTCGCGAACTTCGGGATCGCGATCGCCGCGAGGATCCCGATGATGACGACGACGATGAGAAGCTCGATCAGGGTGAAGCCCTTGCGGTTCGACAGCATGTGGTTCTCCGAGTGCGGGAAGACGGGTGTGTGGCGGCTGAACGTTGGTATGGCTGACATTCGCAAGATTCTTGCCACCAACTCGCAAACATTGGCAACCGCTTGCTCTGCAACAGGTTACGTCGGCGTCGACAATCACCACACGCCGCGCCGCCCACCTCAATCGCGAGACTGCGACGCACAATGCACCGCGCACGGCACACCGTGCATGCTGCCGTGGCCCGTCAGTCAGACCCGAAGACAGCCCGAATCAGCTCTGCCGCGCGCGCCCGGGTGTTCCCGTCGTGCAACCGCCGCGCCGTGGCCCGGGCGGAGTCGCGCTCGCCAAGCAGCAGCCAGCCCCGCAGCTCGAGCAACCCCGGCTCGTCGAGCAACGGCCGGAGCCGTGCCGCGCGGCGCCCCGCCTCGAGGAGCAGCCCGGCGTCGTGCCGCTGCCGCGCCAACTGCCCGCGGGCCATCCAGAGGGGATAGGGGTCGGCCCCCCTCGCGAGGCCAGCGACCAGCAGCGAGTCGGCGAGCGCCGGGCGGCCCGCCGCGACCGCGACCTGTGCGCCGTCGATCCACGGCGCGGCGGCCATGGGGAACAGCTCGGCGGCGGTGACGAACTCCTGGAGCGCCAGGTCGTGCGCGTGATTGGCCGCGTACACCCGCCCGAGCAGGGCGTGGGCCAGCGATGACTCGGGGTGGTCGGCCAGCGTCGTCAGCAGCACGGTCTTGTTCGACGCCCACACCGGAATGCGCGTCACCGTTCTCGCCGTCCACGTGATCGTCAGGAGCCCGGCGAGCGCCAGGGCGAGTGCCGTGCGGCGCTGCGCCACCCGCTCGATGCCCAGCACGATCAGCAGCACCGCCCCGACGCTGGGCAGGTACAGCACACGCTCGGCGGTGACGATCCCGGTGGGGAGCAGCAGGTTCGCGACCGGCAACAGCGTCACACCGATCCAGAGGAGCCCCACCGCGACCGGCCGTGCGGACCGCCACGCACGCCCAACCGTCAGCAGCGCGGCAACGAGCAACCCCGCGCCCAGCACGCTCATCGGCCACCCTGCAGGCCACGGCGAGACGACGGCGGGTGCGTAGTCGACGCTCAGGTCGAAGGGCGCCACGAAGAGCCGCAGCCACGTCGGGACCAGCCCGAGCATGGTCAGCCAGCGCGCCGGCGCATCGACGGCCAGCCAGAGCGGATGCGGCGGCGCAGGCGGGCTCGCGCGGAACACCCACGCCACCGCGCCTGCCCAGACGATGAGTACGCCGAGATACGGGAGGTAGCGACGCCAGGGCCGCGCAGGCGACGCAGGCTCGCGGGGCGACGGCGTCGGGGGTGGCGTCAGCCGGTCGAGCAGCAGGGCCAGCACGGGGAACACGACGGCGTGTTCCTTGCTCGCCAGCGCAACGGCGAACGCGAGGGTCGCCCACGCCGATCCCCGGCGATGCAGCAGGAGGGCCGCGAGCAGCCCCGCGGCCGCCATGAGCTCCGCGCGCCCAACGATGCCCGCGACCGCTTCGACGTGCACCGGATGCACCGCGAAGAGCAGGCCGGCCACGACACTGCCGCCGACCGAGCCGACCTCGCGGACCAGCAGCATCACCAGCGCGACGACGAGGGCGTGCCACGCCAGGTTGACGGCGTGGAACACCGCCGGTGATCCACCCCCGAGCCACCACTCCGCGGTGAAGGAGGCCAGCACGAGCGGTCGGTACTGGCCGCCTCCGGCGGGCCACCACGGCGAGACGAAGGCCCGCCAGAGGCCGGACCACGCGTGCACCAGCGGGTTGCGCTGCACGATGCCTTCGTCGTCGAGCGTGAAGCCGTGGCCGAGCACGCCGAGATGGACGATGACGGCACACAGCACGACGACTGCGATCGCGATCGGGAGCGTGTGTCGCCCAGGCGCGTACGCCGCGCGTGTCGTCATCGCGGTGACTCCACCGAGTCGAACGCGATCAGCAGTGAATCCGCATGGCGACGCTGGGCGCCGAACCAGGTCGGGTCGAGTCCGGCCGCGAGCGCGGCGTCTGCCTCGGCGCGTGCGTCCCGGTACCGGCCCAGGTCGAGTCGGCACGCGATGAGGCCCGCGCGCGCGAGCGGCAGCCCGGCGCTCAACCGGACCGCCTGCTCGAAGGACGGCAGCGCGAGGGCACAGCGACCGGCATCACGCAACCGGTACCCGAGATCCTGATGCAGCCGGTGATAGCCCGGCAGGATGCGGATCGCCATCTGCCATTCCCGGATCCCTCCGGCGACGTCGCCGCGGTCGAAGAGCACGCTGCCCCACGCATAGTGTGCCTTGAATGACAGGGGTTGCTCACGCCACAGATGCCAGAAGACGGTCGTCGACGAGTGCCAGACCCGCGCGCGATCCACGGAGCGCACGAGGCCCAGCACGAGCACGAGTGCCAGCGCGCCGTGCACCGCGACGCGCCACGGCGCCCGACGGCCACGCGCCCGCAGTGCGTCCCACCCCGCCGCGAGGACGAGCACGGCCGCGACACTCGGAACATACAGCGTGCGCTCGGCGAGCAGCACGCCCGACGCATACAGCAGGTTGGCCGTCGGCGACCACGCGATGGCCGTCCACAGGAGGGCGAAGGCGACGACACGGGACCGGTGCCACGACAGCGCGACCAGCGCGGCCCACGCGACCAGCAGCAGGGCGCCGTGCAGCTGCGTGGGGTCGAGCGTCGGCGCGACGTCGATGTGCGCGGGGGCGTAGTCGGCGTGCAACCGCGCCGGCCACAGCAGCAGCCGGGCCAGCTCCGGCAGCACGCCGAGCATCACGAGACCGCGCGCCAGCGGGCCGAGTCCGTCGAGGACCGGGTGCGGGACCGGCACGCCCGCCCCGCGGAGCACGAGGACACGCACGAGCAGGAGCAGCACGACGCTCGCGAGCGTCACGGCCCAGAGTGCACGCAGCCGGGGGCCGCCACGCGGGGCATCGCGCAGGAGCGTCACTTCGGCGGCGCACCACGCCAGCGGCAGCACGAAGGCGTGCTCCTTCAGGAGCATCCCCAGCGTCGCCAGCACGCCGAGGAGCAGCACGTCGCCGCGGGTGATCCCCTCGGGGCGTCGGCGCGCGTGCAGATACCACGCGACGGCCAGCACGATGCAGAGCCCCGCGCCGAGCTCGGCCTGCCCCACCACGTTCGCGACGGCCTCGACGTGGACCGGGTGGACCGCGAAGAGTGCGGCGGCCACGAGGGCCGGCCGCGGCGCGAGGCAGTGGGCCGCGAGCAACCACACGGCCGCGGTGACGGCACCGTGCAGCAGGACGTTGACCGCGTGGAAGACCCACGGCGCCCCCTCCCCGATCCACCATTGCACCGCGAACAGCGTGGTGGTGAGCGGTCGGTACATCTCGGGTGCGAGCCGCGGCCAGTAGGCTTCGGTCCACCAGCTGCGCCACGCCGTCAGCGCATGGATGCGCGGATTCTCGACGAGGATCCAGATGTCGTCGTACGCGAAACCGTTGCCCAGTGACGGGGCCGTCGCGACAAGCGCGAGCAGCACGACGAGCGGCAGTCCCCAGCGCAGGGGGGCCGTGCCGCCCGCCCCGTCCCCGGTCACCGAACGAGGTTGTAGTAGATGATATGGCGGATCGCCGCGACGCCGTCGCGCCACCCGATCTTCTTGCCTTCGGCATAGGTCCGTCCCGAATAGGAGATCGGCACCTCGAAGATCCGCGCACGGCTCTGCGCCAGACGCGCCGTCACTTCGGGCTCGAAGCCGAACCGGTCGGACTGCAGCCGCAGGGAACGCGCAACCTCGCCGCGGATCGCCTTGTAGCAGGTCTCCATGTCGGTGAGGTTGAGGTTCGTCATCATGTTGCTGAGCGTCGTGAGCACCGAGTTGCCGACCGAGTGCCAGAAGTACAGCACGCGGTGCGGCCCCCCCAGGAAGCGGGAGCCGAACGAGGCGTCGGCACGTCCGTCGAGGATCGGCGCCAGGAGCACCGGCCAGTCGGCCGGATCATACTCCAGGTCCGCGTCCTGGACGATGACGATGTCGCCCGTGCTCGCGGCGAGCGCCGCCCGGATGGCCGCCCCCTTCCCGCGGTTCTGCGGGTGGGTGATGAGGCGATCGATGCGCCCGGCCGCCTGCTCGCGCGCGAGGATCGCCGCGCTGGCGTCCGTCGAACAGTCGTCCACGCAGATCACCTCCTTGCGGACCGGGACCTCGTGGACCTGATCGAGGATCAGGGAGATGGTGTCCTGCTCGTTGTACACCGGGATGAGCACGGACAACACCGTCGTCGCCGGATCGAGCGGCGTGCGGGCACGCATGCGGGGCTGCGTCATGATGTCGGCTGCTGGGGAAGCGTGTCGGGAGCAAGCGACGCCGGGCGGAAGACGCGGAAGGGCGCTCCGGCCGGCGTGATGTCCTGCAACATCCGTGGATCCGCAGGATCGTGGAAGGGGATGGCACTGAGCTCCGGCGCGGCCGGCAGGAACACGTAGAGATCCGGCTGATACCGCGCGTCCAGCGCACGGAGTTCGGCCTGCATCTCGTCCGCCGTCTTGCTGCGCAGATGCTCGAAGGGCTGGAGGATCGCCGTGGGCACGACGCGGCGTCCGGTGTAGAGCCCGATGATGACGTGGGCGTCCGACGCCACCCGGGTCGCGGGGCTGGTCTCGGACTCGACGTAGCGCACGAGCGGGATCAGGCCGCGCGCCATGCCGCCGGACGCGCTGCCGTACCATCCGCGTGAAAAGGCCCGCACGCTGTAGAACTGGTGCCCCAGCAGCAGCACCGCCGCGGCGACCACGACGGCCCCCCGGACGGCCACGGGGTGCGACGCGGCGAGACGCCACCACGCGACCACCCCGGCGGCCATCACAAGCAGCAGCAGGGGCCATATGCCCCACGCGAACCGGTCCGCCTGATACGGCCAGACCAGCACCACGGCGAGGTATCCGGCGATGAAGCCACCGACGGGCAACGCACGCCGGGCGCTGGCGACACCTCCCGTCACCAGGGCCGCGAGGACGAGGACGACGACCACCTGGCGTCCCGCACCGCGGATCAACGGCGAGAACATGATCCCCGTGGTTCGCCACAGGTCGCCGACGTTCTTTGCGACCACGGCGGAAAGGAACTCCACACCACCATCGCGATACCCCTGGGCGACCCAGGACAGGTACGGCCCATACGAGCCCAGGAGCTCCGGGGGGAATCCGCTGCTCGCCTGCCAGACCCACACCTGCCACGGCGCGAGGACCAGCACGGCTCCGGCGAGCACACCCGCCACGCCCTTGCCGTCGCGGCGCAGGAGCAGCGCCAACGCCGCCGCCGGGATGGTCAGACCGCCGATGGTGCGCACCAGCGCGAGCGCCCCGCACGCGAGCCCTGCCAGCAGCGCCCATCGCCACCCGCGCCCGTGCAGCGCGCGATCGACGAGCAGCAGCGCTGGAAAGAGCACGGCGAGGAAACAGGCCTCCGAGAGCAGCACGTTCGAGAGCGCCAGCAACGGCACGACCGTCAGCCCGGCCGTCACGGCGACGGCGGCGACCGCAGGTCGCAGACCGAGGCTGCGCACGCCCAGGAAGGTCCCCGACACCGCGGCACTCGCGAGCAGCAGGGGGTTCAGCAGCTTCAGGACGGCCACGTTCGCGGGGAACGACGGCGCCACGGTCCAGACCATCGCCAGCAGCGCGGGCCACAGCGGGGGGTAGTGGATGGCGGGCGGCGCCTCGGGCAGATGGGCGAAGCGATAGCCCGCACCCTCCGCCAGCGCCTGCGCCGTGATGGCGTACACCCCGTCGTCGAAGAAGACCCCGATGGGATCACTGGTGATGGCCAGCAGGCCCACGGCGAGTGTGACCAGCCCCGCGAGCCACGGCAGGCGCGCCTCCCAGCGCGCGACGGTGTTCACGATTCGACCCCGTAGCGCGCCAGCTTGCGATGCAGGGTGGACGGATCGATGCCCAGGACGTCGGCGGCGCGCGTCTTGTTGCCCTGCTCCGCGTGCAGCACGAACTGGATGTATGCGCGCTCGATCATCTCGAGCGTGGGCGTGGCCGCGACGCGGTCGGCCACCAGGGGCTCCGCCTGACGTTCGCGGACCCGGTCGGGCAGTGCGTCCGCGTCGATGGTGTCGGTCTTGGTGAGGATCAGGGCGCGCTCCAGCGCATTCTCGAGTTCGCGCACGTTGCCGGGCCAGGCGTACTCGGTCAGGGCGGTCAGGGCGGCGTCGCTCAAGCGCACCGCCCGCGCGGTCTCCGCATGCGCGCGCCGCAGGAAGGCCTCCGCGAGCAATGCGATGTCCTCGCGCCGGGCCCGCAGGGGTGGCAGGTGGATGGTGATCACGTTGAGGCGGTAGAACAGGTCGCGCCGGAAGGTCCCCCGCCGGATCTCCTCTTCCAGGTCGCGATTGGTGGCGGCGATCAGCCGGACGTCGATCGCCTGCGGATCCGTCGCCCCGACCGGGATGACCTCGCGATGCTGCAGCACGCGCAGCAGCTTGACCTGCGTCGCGGGCGTGGTCTCGCCGATCTCGTCCAGGAAGAAGGTGCCACCCGCGGCCGCCGTGAACAGGCCGGACTTGTCCTTGACCGCACCGGTGAACGACCCCTTCACGTGCCCGAAGAGTTCGCTCTCGAGCAGGCCTTCGGGGAGCGCACCGCAGTTGATCGAGGAGAAGGGGGCCTCGCTGCGCAGCGACAGTTCGTGGATGTAGCGGGCGATGACCTCCTTGCCGGTCCCCGACTCGCCGAGCACCAGCACGGTGGACTCGGTCGGCGCCACCGCCTCGGCGAGCGTGAGCACATCCATCCACGCGCGGCTCGACCCCACGGGCAGCACGATGCCGCTGCGCTCGCGCCGCTTGATCTCGCGCTTGAGCGTCTGGTTCTCGACGCGCAGCGACCGGTGCTCGGCGGCGCGCCGGAGGATCGCGACCAGCTCGTCGTTGCGAAAGGGCTTCTGGATGTAGTAGAAGGCCCCCTCGTTCACGGCCTGGATGGCGGTCTGCAGCGTCGCCTGGGCGGTCATCAGGATGACGGGCAGCGTCGGGTCGAGCGCGCGCGCGGCCGCGAGGACCTCGACGCCGGTGACCCCCGGCATGCGGACATCGCTGAGCACGATGTCCGGCTGCACGGCGGCGAGTCGCTCGAGGCCCGCCTTGCCGCCCTGCGCCATCACGGGGTCGAACCCTTCGGAGCGCAGCAGGATCTGCAGCGTCTCGAGAATGCCGGTCTCGTCGTCGATGACGAGCACACGAGGACGTCGATCGGTCACGCGGACACTCCGTCGGTCACGGGAAGGGGAACCTGGCGCCGGGGGAGGATGAGTCGGAACGTGGTGCCGTCGTGATCGGAAGCATCGACGAGCACCAGCCCACGATGCGCCCCGACGGCGCGGTGGACGATCGCGAGGCCCAGACCGGACCCGCCGGGCTTGGTCGTGGTGAACGGCTCGAACAGTCGCGCACGCACATCCGCCGCGATGCCCGGTCCGTTGTCGTGGATCCGCAGTTGCACGGCCTCCGTGGGGTCGGCGATGCCCGGCACCATCGGATGCCCGTCGGCCGGCTCGAGCGCGACGGTCACGACGCTCGCCTCCGGGCTCGCCTGCACCGCGTTGAGGATGACGTTGAAGATCGCACGATGGAGCAGATCCTCGTCTCCGTCGATCAGCGTGGGCTGCGGCGGCACGTCGACCTCCACCCGCACCTCGGACGGACGCGAGGGGTGCGACTGCGCCAGCGCGGCGGCCCCTGCGGTGAGCACATTGAGATCCACGACGGCAATGCTGGTGACGCGCGCCCGGGCGAAGTCGATGAACTCCGACAGCAGGCGCGCCAGCCGGTCCGACTCGCGCACGACCAGGCGTCCCAGGGTGCGCTCGTCGTCCGAGGCCCGCGGGGAGCGACCCATCTGCTCCACCGCACTGCGGATCGACGCGAGCGGATTCTTGATCTCGTGCGCCAGCGATGCACTGAGCTCGGCGATCGCCTCCAGGCGCTCGGCGCGGCGGCGGAACTCCTCCAGGCGCTTGTGCGCCGCGATGTCCTGGAAGATGATCGTGACCGAACGCCCGCCGGGCACATCGGCGGCATTCGAGGTCGTCGTGATGCCGACGGGAAAGCTGCGCCCGCCGACCGAGAGTTCGGCCTCTTCGCGGATCGCGTGCCGTCCGGTCCCCACGGCGCGTGCCGTCGCGTCCGCCAGGCCGGCGGAGGCGGCGGAGAGGATCGGATGGACCAGCTCGCCGATCCGCGCCTCGAGATCGAGGCCCAGCAGCTCCGAGGCGGTCGGATTGGCATAGACCAGCACCCCGTGGTCGTCGACCGTGATGATGCCACTGCGGATGTTCCGCAGGATGTCCGCCGCCTGCAGGCGCACCTGCGTCAGCTCCTCGGCCAGCCCCTCCGTCCCGACCGCCATCTCCTTGAGGCGCCCGCCGATCGCGGCCGTCCCGAGGGCGACCAGGAAGAACACCACCAACTGCTGCAGCAACCCCGCCGTGAGCGCCGCTTCGCTCAGCACGAGGACGTCGGTCGCGTAGAGGACGCAGCCCAGCACGGCCAGCAGCAGCGATCCGCCAATGGGGAGCAGCAGCGCCGCACTGGTGTTGATCAGGACGTACAGCGCCGCGAACTGGGACGAATCGCCTCCCGTGACGTGGACGATCGCGGTCGCGATGAAGACGTCGAAGACGTGCTGGGCGTAGAGAAAGCTGTCCGTCGGCGGTGCGGCGGACCGCTCCGTATGGACGGCCGAGGCCAGCGACACCACCGTCGCGAGGATGAACGCGAGCTGCGCGAGCTGCGCGTCGCTGGGGGCCTCGCCGCCGAGCCCGTAGAGAGCGCCGAGATAGATGGCGGTCGCCACCGCCATCCGGACGAGGTACAGCCAGCGAATGAAGCGGCGACGGTCGAGGACCAGGCGCAACTGTTCTTCGCTGACGCGAAACGGGGTTCGCACTAGGCAGTGGCCGGGTTCGAGGGCAGATTCAACCCGTGAACGCTGGCGCCCAGCGTCGCAATCTGCAAGGACCCAGGTCACGCGTCCCGCAATGCCACCATCTGCCAGCGACTCCGCACCCCCGCCAACCGACCATCTGCGCGTGACGGCGCGCGTGCTGATCCCGCGGCAGGAACTGGTCGTGCGCGCCACACGCGCCGGCGGACCTGGCGGGCAGCACGTGAACACGTCGTCGAGCCGGATCGAGATCCAGTGGAACGTGCGGCAGTCCACCGCGCTCTCCGAGGCGCTGCGCACGCTCGCCCTGGAGCGCCTGGCCGGGCGACTGAGCGCCGACGGTGCCGTGCGGGTCACCGCGTCCGAGCACCGCAGCCAGTTGCGGAACCGTCAGGCGGCCGAGGAGCGCCTGGTCGCGTTGATCCGCGAGGCGATCAGCCGCCCCAAGCCGCGTCGCCCCACCACGCCCACGAAGGGTGGCGTCGAGCGACGACTGGACACCAAGCGCCAGCAGAAGTCCCGCAAGGCCGCGCGGCGCTGGCGGCCTGACGAGTAGGCGGCCCTAGCTGAGCGGGACGACGATGCCCAGGTGGAAGCGCATCGCCTGCGCCTGCGTCCGCACCGGATTCAACTGCACCGCACCGCCCTCGAAGGTGATGCCGTCCGGTCGCAGATAGCCGCGAGACCCGTTGTCCATCCATGTGGCACCGAGGTCGAGCTGGATGCGCGTGCTCCCCGCCCGCAGTGGCACGTAGAGCCCGCCACCGGCCGTCCACGCGAAGCCGCCGTCCGAGTAGTTCGTCGACCGCGCGAAGGGGGACTCATCGTTGGAGCCGGACACGGAGGACCCCGTCGAGAAGTACGAGAACCCGGCCGTCGCGTTCGCGTAGGGACGCACCGTCGCCCCGGGCGCGAGGAGCTGGAGCCCGACCCCGCCGTGGAAGATGCTGTTGGTCGTGTTCACGTCGACGTTGATCAGCCCCAGCGGACCGCTCCCGAGCGGGACGCGATACCGCTCCGACCCGTAGATCAGGAAGCCGACGTCGGCACGCAACGCGATCACCCCCGCCTCGTCCAGTGCGTACACGACGTTCCCCGCCAGCCCCCCGGCGAAGTTGACGTTCTCGGCGAACTCCCCCTGCGGCTTCAACCCCTGCAGTGCGGCGCCGAACGCGACACGGGTGGGGGGCGCCGACTGCGCCAGCGTGACCGACGTGCCGGACACCGCGAGCAGCAGTGTGGCAATGACAACGCGCGCGAGCCGCGACGAGAGCATGGGGAAGGAGGCAGGAGAGGGGTGCGCCGGAGAGCACCCGCGCAGAACCGGGAGGGTACGCAACGACGGCGCCGGATCTGGACCGGCGCCGTCGCCATCCGACATGGATCAGCGGTACAGCTGACCGTCCTTCTTCTTGTGGGCGTCCATCGTGTGGTGGGCCTTCATGTTCTCGTCGAACTGCTTCTGCTGCGCCGGCGTGAGCAGTGCACGGAACGCGGCATGCTCGCCGTCCTTCAGCTCCTCGATGCGCTTGAGCGTCGCCGGGGCCTCCGCGGTGCCCGCCTTCGCGGCCGCGTCCTTCACGTCCTTCATCCTGGCATGCCACTCATCCCGCAGGGCGACCATCCTGGCCTTCAGGGCGTCGGACAACTCGATGCCCTTGAAGTGCGCGGCGAAATCACCTTCGAACCCCTTGACCCCGGTGGCCGGCGCGTGGTGCGCGCCGTGATCGCCGCCGTGCCCTGCCGCCTGTGCCGCGACGACGGCGGGAAGGGAGAGACCAACCAAGATCAGTGCAGCACAACGACGCATCGGACCAGCTCCGTATTGAGGATTGCAGGTGGGATCGAGGTCGGCCCGATGACGCACGGCATCGCGCCGCACGTCCCGGACCGGCCCCGCACATGGTACACGCCGTAATCTCGACGGATCCGGCGCCACGCGCTACAGCCGGCGGTCGCGTGGCGGGGCTGCGTCACGCCGACGCCCGTCGTCGCGCGATGCCGGAGGCGGCGGCAGGACGCGCCCGCGCCGCGCCGGTGGCACCACGGCCGGACCACGGTGCCGGGCGATCCCCGGGGGCGCCATGACCGGGCCACGGTACCGCGCGATCCCCGGAGGCGCCATGACCGGCCCACGGTGCCGCAAGGCACCCGGTCCGACGCCACGCGCGTTGCGGGCGCGCCACTGGTCGCGGTCCGCTCCAAGGCGGCCGTCGCCGCGGGGCGGAGGCGTGCCGCGCACCCCCTCGCGGGCGCGCACGGCGTTCGGCGCGATGCGGGCGATCGCGTCGCGATGCCGGGCCTCGAGCGCCCGGCGCTCGTCGGCCTGCGCACGCCGCAGGGCGCGCAGTTCCTGCTGTTGTTCGGTCGTCAACCGGTCCGGCGCGCGCACCGCGGCCTGGCGGGACGGTGGCGGCGGTGGCGGCGCGCGCCCCCGGCCTTGTGCGGATGAGACCACGGCCGTCGCGGCGATCGCGACGAGGGCCGTCAGAGTGCGAGTCGTGTGTCGCATGGCGGTACTCCACGAAAGAGAGTGACGCTCGGCGCAGTGTTCGATGCGCCGAACATCCCGTCGGACGCGAGGCGTCCGACGCCGTTAATGCGGGTCCCTCTCCGGCGGGGTTCCGCCGCCGATCAGGGCGCGGATCGCGGGCGGCAGGGCGAAGGTCTCCGGCGGCACGCGGTCCCACTCGACCGTGGTGATGGTGATGAACACCTCGCCCTGCGGGATGCGGTTGATGAGCTTCGTCGGCAGCAGCACGCCGTCGAACGGCTTGTACTCGCCGAGCACCGACGTGGACTCCCCGGCCGGCGTGGTCGTGCGATAGCCGACCTTGCGGCCCGTGGCCTGCGAGAAGTGCATCGCCACTTCCGGCCCCTCGGCGGAGACGTACGTCGCACGCCACGAGGGCTCGCCCTCGAAGCTGGCGGCTTCGACGACGGCCCGCAGCGCCTCGGGTGGAGCGGTGATGTCGCCGTACCAATCGGCCTGTCGGCGCACCCCCGCCTCGAGGTCCCCGTCGAGCAGGGCCGGCCCCGACGGTTGGATGGTCCAGCCGTGGCGACCATCGAAGCCCTGTTGCACCTCGCCAACGCCCTCGAGCTGCGTCCGTTGCCGGAACCGGCCGACGCGGTCGCGCCAGATGTCGATGCTCCCGGTCATGCCTTCGAGCGTCAGCGTCCCTCGCATATGCAGCGACGCGTGCGCCGCCAGCGCCTCGCGGCCACCCACCGCCGCCACGAAACGGTCGTGCAGGGCCGCGAATGACGGCGGCGCCTGCGCAGGCACCGCATGCGCAGTGGTGCAGAGCGTGGTGAGCACGGTCAGCAGCGCTGCGTGCCGTCG
>CAYSFN010000027.1:4610-26671 GCA_964430045.1 uncultured Gemmatimonadaceae bacterium | reverse complement strand
CCTTCCGGACGCCACCGCGCCCCTCTTCGGCATGACCCGGGCCTCGACCACCCGTTTGAGGTGGCCGAGGTCGACCACGTACCCCGACGTCGGGTCGATGGGCCCCGTGACCGAGACCTCGAGCACATAATTGTGCCCATGCCAGTTCGGGTGGTTACACTTCCCGAAGAGGGCCGTGTTCTCGTTGTCCGAGAGCGCGGGGTTGTGGACCCGGTGGGCCGCGTTGAAGCGGAGCCGGCGGGTGACGGTGACGGTCGCCATGGTGATCCGGAGGGAGGATGAGGGCGAACGGCGCGGGCGGGGTCGCTGTCCCCGCCGCAGACGCGAAGGCCCCGCCGAACGACGGGGCCAACGCGACCTGCGGTGGAACGAAGAGGGGTTTTTGAAGCCCTATCGAATGACTGAGGCCTTCACCGTACGTTCGCCTTCCCCGCTTCAGGGCGTGACGTTGGCACAGATTTCGGGACCCACATTGAAGGACTTATCGGCTCAAAACGGAGGCCTCTTCGCCCCGACTACCGGATGAAGAAGCTAGCTGTGCAGAGCAGGAGCGTCAACAGAATCATGGATCTGGGAATCATTCTGGCGGTCGGCATGCTCGTCTTCTGGGCGGTCGGGACCGCGCTGGCGTGGGCAGGATGGATCCACGCGTTCCTCACCGTCGGCGTGTTCCTGCTCATCTACCGCGTGGTGAAGCGGTCGACCTGACCGCGCGGTCGGCGGCTGGGTCAGATCTCCCAGTTGCTGAGGAGGACGCCGCGGGTCGGCGCCGTTTCGCCGAAGCCGTCCAGCGTCATCCGCAGGTCGGTCCACTGCACCCGGCCCCCTCGCGCGAGGATCGCCGGGAGCACCGCAGGTTGTGCCGTCTGCACGCGGATCGCCGCCCGCCGCGTCCCCGCCTCACGCGCGAATCCGGCCACCGCCTGCAGCAGCGACGGCAGGTCCGACGCGTCGGCGAGCACGACCTTGAGCACGCGGAGCTCCTCGCGCGCACGCCCCTCCACGAGAGCGGCGGCGTGACAGATCGCGAATCCGCGCAGTGTGTCGCCGTCGCAGACGAGCACGGTGTCGCCCAAGGCGTACTGCTGGGTCAGCGCGATCTCGCGCGCGAAGTCGACGCCCGGCGCCACGGTGGTGCTGAGGCGCTGGAGCTCGGCGAGCATCGCCTCGCGCTCGTGCAGCCCCAGGCGCCCCAGCCGTGCCGGCGTCGGCGCAATGGCGGCATCGACCGTCGCCGTGACCGTCAGCGCACCTGGCCGGAACCCCAGCGCCGTGTAGAAGCCGATGTTGTCCACCGTGCGCGGCATCGTCTCGAGACCGATCACACGGGCCCCGCGCCCCTGCAGCCATCGCACGCCCGCCTGCACGATCGCGCGGCCGATCCCCAGGGCCTGCAAGTCGGGGCGGACGGCCAATGGCCCCATCCAGCCCTCGATCCCCGACTGGTGCGCCACGTTGAACGCCGCGATCTGCCCCTCGGCGTCGCGCCAGAGCATCGCACCACCGTCCGCATCGTCCAGCGCGAACCGCCAGATCGCGGGGTTCAGGGTGGGGACGCGGACGCCCACCATGCCGTCGCGCCGGTACCGCTCGGTGAACGACTCGCTGAACACCGCGTTCAGCGCCGGGATGTCGTCGTCGCTGATCGGGAACGGACCGGTCACGGGCAGGGTCACCGCGACGCCTCCAGTGCGACCGGCCGGTCGGCGGCGTCCGCGCCGGTGGAAACCTGCGCGGCGCCGCTCCGCGGATCGTAGCGCACCGTCAGCACGCGGTCACACCCATCGCGCACCGACTCGATGTGCGTGATCAGGATCACCTGCTCGAACCGATCGCCGAGCCGACGCAGGAGCCCGATGACGTTCTGCCGCCGCAGGTCGTCCAGCGACCCGAAGATCTCGTCGAGGACGAGCAGCGAGAACGCCTGCCCTGCGCGCTCGGCGATCATCTGCGAGATCGCCAGTCGCAGCACGAGGTTCGCGAGGTCCTCCTCGCCGCCCGAGATCACCGGCTTGGGCAGCCCGTCTTCGACGACGACGAGCTGGTACTGGCCGTCCAGTTCGAACTCGTCGTAGCGGCCATCGGTGAGGATGCCAAGGAACCGGCTGGCGAGGTCCGACAACTCGGGTCGCACCGCGGCATTCAGGTCCGTGCGCAGGTCGGCGTACGCGCGGTCCAGTTCCTCGTGCAGCCGCCGCTCCAGCGTCAGCGTCCGTCGCCGTGCGACCAGCCGGTCGCGCTCGGCCACCGCCGCCCGGGCCCGTTGGAGCGCGACAGTGGCGGCCGTGCGTGCCGCGCTGGCCCGTGCCGCAGCCACCGCCGCCGCCTGATCCGCCGCGCGCGCCACCGCCACGGCGTGTTCCAGCGCACGCCATTGCTCGACCTGCGCCGCGGCCCCCGCACCGGCCGCCCGCGTCGCCGCGACCTCCGCACGCAAGGCCGCGATGGTCGCCGTGACGCGCTCGAGCTCGGCCTGCCGTGCGGGGAGTTGCTCGACGACGGTACTGAGCCGGGCCATCGCGCGCTCCATGGGCTGCAGGTGCTCCGCCTCCTGGCGGACGGCGGCGTGCCGCACGGCGTCGTAGCCCGTCGGCACCGCCGCCAGCTCGGCGCGCGCCGACGTGAGCCGCACACTGATCCGATCGACCTCCTTGCCGAGCTCCGCCAGCTCGACGCTGGCCTGCCGGATGCGATCCAGCTTCCGCTCCAGGCCGCCGACGCTCTGCTGCTGCGCCTGACGCTGCGCGTCCAGTTGCACCAAGGCGGACGGACGCTCGGCGAGCTGGCCGAGGCGCGCGCTCCAATAACCGCCATCGACCTTCACCGTCTCGAGCTGCTGATCGAGAGTGTCGAGCAGGGTGCGATAGTTGGCACCGATCGGTCGTTGACAGGTGGGGCAGAGTCCCGCCTCCCCCGCCTCGACCAGTCGCTCGCGCTGCTCCTTGAGCTCCGCGTACTGTGCACGCAGCGCGTCACGGCGCGTCTCCGCCTCCTGCCGGTCGCGCACCCAGTCGGTCTGCTGCCGTTCGAGCTGCTGCTCCGTGGCGAGGAGCGCCGTGCGCGCGGCCTCGAGTTGCGCGACGTGCGACTCCTCCAGGTGCGGCGCCGTCGCGAGCTGGGCCCGGCGCTCCTCGCGCCGCGCGAGCTCCTGCTCCGCGTCGACCACGACGGAGGCGAGCGCCGTGCGACGACCGTCGGCGACCGCGAGACGGTCGAGCATGTCCCGCTCCGCGAGGAGGGCGGCCAGCGGCGCGAGCGCAACCCGAAGCGCCTCGCTCTCAGTGGCGGCGGCGGTCGCCTCCGCGAGCGCGGCGACCGCGCGACGCTCGTCGCGCTCGCGCTCCAGGAGTTCCGCCTCGCGCGCACGAAGCTGCTGCTGCTGCGCCTCGAACGCCGCCTGCTCCACCTGCGCGGTCTCCCAGCGGACGACCGCGTCGGCGAGCGCGGCCGTCGTGGCGAGCTGATGCGTCGTCGCCGCCTCGTCCGCGGCACTCGCGCGCGTCGACTCGGCGATGGCCTCGGTCAGGGTCCGCTCGGACTCCGCCGCGTCCGGGATGACCTGCTCCACCCCCTGCAGCTCGGCCGTCAGTTCGCGGCGGCGGCCCCGGGCCAGCTCCTGCGCCGCCCGCAGTCGCTCATAGCCGAGCACCCGCGAGAGGAAGTGCGCCCGTTCGGTGGGTCCGAGGCTGGCCATCACCGCCAGTTCCTTCTGTCCGGTGAAGTAGGTGTTGAAGAACTCCGCGCGCGACATCCCGAGCCGGCGCGCGATCACGTCGTTCACCGCGCTGATGGAGTTCGCGACGGGCGCGCTGCCCCCGTCCAGGTACAGCTCCGCGCTGGTGAGGCCCCGGACGATGCGGTACCGATGCCCCGCCAGGTCGAACTCGAGTTCGACGCGCACGCTGGCGCGCGGCCCGGCGCGTCCGAACCGGATCGAGTCGCGCTTCCCGCGCGCCGCGTCCATCCCGTACAGCGCCCAGGCGATGGCTTCGAGGATGGTGGTCTTGCCCGCCCCGTTGGGACCGATGATCCCGGTGATGCCTGTGCCGAACACGATGTCCGTCGCCGCGTGCTGGCGAAAGTTCTGCAGGCGCAGGGCGTGCAGTTTCACGCGTCCTCCACCAACGGCGTCGCCGTGCTCTGCGCCGATGCCGCGTCGAGGAATCCCAGGCCCAGCGTGACGAATCGCTCACGGGCGAGCTCGCCGTCGAGCGGATGCTCGACGAGTCGCGCCCGCACCGCGTCGACCAGCGTGGGACGATGCCCCGGCGCGCCGGAGCCGCCCGTCCGCGCCTGCTCCGGGCGGCGCAGATCCAGGTGGAAATGCACGGCGCGACGGCGCCAGTCCCGCAGTTGCTGCTGCCCAAGGTCGCGGGCCACCGGCCGCGGAACGTTCCGCACCACGAGCCGGACGACCTTGTCGTCGATCCCGCCCTCCACCGCATCCACGGCGTCCCGGAGCATCGCATCGAGCGCCTCCGCGCCGACGCCCTGCGCATCGATCGGCGCAAGGTCGAGGAACACGCGCCCGGGCGGCAGCGCGTGGAAGACGACCCGGTGCGTCGCGAGATCGACCTCGACGATCCCCTTCCCCGGCAGCCCGGCCACACGCTCGGCCCGCAGCTCGCTCCACGGATCCGTCGACGTGTAGTCGAGCGCGCCCGCGTACCAGGCGCGCGGCCCCACCGGTCGATGCACGTGGTAGTGCCCCAGGGCGACATAGTCCCAGCGCACATCCTCGAGCGTCGCCGGCGGGACCACCGGGGCGGCACGCTCGCCCCGCAGCCGATCCGCCAGGACGGCCTCGGCGTCCGCGTGCATCAGCAGCACGTTGTACCGGGTGCCCGGATCGACGTCGAACGCCGCGGGCAGCGCCGGGACGTCCGGCACGGCGAGCACGCCCAGCGCCCCGTCGCGCAGGCGCAGGCGCTGCGCGCGCCCCTCGACCACGTGGACCCCGAGCTGCGAGAACAGGCGCAAAATGCACACCGTCTCGCTGGAACGCGGCGTGTCGTGGTTCCCGGCGATCATCACGACGTCCGTCGCCGGGAGCGCGTGCCGCAGCCGGGCGAACTGCGCGAACGCGTGCAGGATCGCCGGGTTCGTGGGGCGGACGTGGTGGAAGACGTCGCCGGCCACCAGCACGACGTCGGGCGCGCGGGCGATGCACAGGTCGATCGCCCGCGTCAGGGCCTGGGCGACGTCGGCCTCGCGCAGGTTCATCCCCGTCGGCGTCTGCCGCTGATACTGGCGCACGCCGAGGTGCACGTCCGCGAAGTGCACGATGCGCATGGTCAGCTCCCCGGCACCCGGCGGATCGCCCGCCGAGTTGCCGCCGAGGGCTCACCGTCGCGAGATTCTTGACCTATGCGCATCTCCGCCATCATGCTCGGCATCGTAGTCGCCGCCGCCGGGTGCGACAAGGCACCGGAGTCGGCGCCCGCCGCCGCAACGCGCGGGGCTGGCCTGCCAGCCGATGCGCAGATCCTGTTCCAGGTCTCGGGCGAGCGCGCCGCCCCGCGCCTCGTTCCCATCGCCTCGGTCGACAACGGCACCCTCGCCGGCATCGAGCTCGACAGCGCGGGGTGGGCGCAGTTCGACGCGCAGTATTTCGCGCCCGGCACCACCTACCCCGTGCTGCGCGGCGGGCGGGTCACCGGTCACGTGACGGTGACGCGTGGCATGTGGTCCGAGGGGACCCCGACGTACACCCTCCCGGGATGCCGCCTGGCGCTGCCCGCTGCGACCGTGTCGCTGGAGGATCCCGGCGCAGGGGCCTTCGCCGTGGAGCTGCTCGCGACGACCCCCGGGATCATCGCCATCCCGGAGCCCGCCCTGCAGCTTGCCGACTCCGTGGTGCGCGTGCTGGCCTACCAGGCGGGCGTGACCGTCGGGCGCGAGGTCGAGCTGGACGACGAGTCGCTGCAACGGCTCGAGTTCAGCGCGGCCTCCGTGGACACGCGGGTGACGGGCCGACCGAGCATCATCGCCTCGTTCCTCGACCCGACGGGTGGCGACGAAGGGCGCGGGCGCGGGCAGACGGCCATGGTCCTCGCGATCGCCGACGACACCGGCAGCGGCTACCAGCCGACCTACCGCTTTGCGCGCAATGGCGACGCCGCCGGAGCGGAGTTCCGTCGCGTCGTCGACGCGATCGACCTGGGCGGCGACGGGGTCGCCGAGCTGGTGCTGGAGTCGTGGCAGTACGCCGGTCAGGTGACCCCCGTGGTGCTCGCGTGGCGCCAGAACGGGTGGCGCGAGGTGTTCCGTGGCCGCAGCGACTGGTGCCTGCAGCGCCACTGAGGGTCACCGCCTACTCGACGCCAATGTCCCAGGCCTGCTCCAGGTCCTTGCGCGAATAGGCGCGGAACGCGGTCATCGTCTGCGTCGCGCGGATCCCCGGGACCCGCGGAAACTCCTCCGTCACGACGTGGGCGATCCCCTCGTACTCCGCCACGCGGACGATCGCGACCAGGTCCCACTCCCCGGACACCGAGTACACCTCCGACACGCCGGCGATTCCCGCGAGATGCCGCGCACAGGCCGCGATCTGCGTCGGCTCGGCCTTGATCAACACGATGGTCGTGATCACGCCAGGCCCTCCCGTGCGACCGCGAGCATCGCGGTGGCGCCCGCGGTCACGTCGTCGAGCGCCGCCGCATACGACATCCGGACCCACCCCGGCGTGCCGAAGGCCTCGCCGGGGACGACCGCCACCCCGTGGGCGCTGAGCAATCGCTCCGTGAAGCGGGCGCCCATCGCCGCATCGCGGTCCGCACCGGGGGCCCGCACGAACAGGTAGAACGCGCCGGCGGGCTCGATCACGGTCAGGGACGGCTCCGTCGCGAGAATGGCCATCGCCGCGTCGCGACGCGCCCGGAACTGCGTGACCATCGCCGCGATCTCCACGTCCGCCGCCGCCGTCTCCGTGAGCGCGGCGACCGCCGCGTGCTGCGAGACCGAACAGGCATTCGACGTGGTGTGCGACTGGAAGGCGCCCATGGCCTTCGCCAGCGGCGCGGGCGAAATCGTCCAGCCGATGCGCCACCCCGTCATCGCGTAGGCCTTGGCCACGCCGTCGATGACGACGACGCGCTCCCGCTCGGGGGCGACCTGCAAGCCCCCGGTCGCCGCGGCCCCGTACACGATCCGCCGGTAGATCTCGTCCGTCAGCATCCACCACCCCCGCTCCGCCGCCACCGCGAACAGCGCCCGCAGTTCCTCGGCCGTGTATACCGCCCCCGTCGGATTGGTGGGCGAGTTCAGCATCACGCCGCGCGTACGCCCGGTGGCGTGCCGCACCAGGTCGTCCGGCGTCACCTTGAAGGACTGCGCCGGGTCGCAGGGCACGGCAACCACCGTCGCCCGGGCAAGCCCGACCATTTCGAAGTAGCTGGTCCAGCTCGGGGTCGGCACCAGCACTTCGTCGCCCGGGCCGAACAGCGCCATGCAGGTGTTGAAGAGCGACTGCTTCGACCCGTTCGAGACCACGACCTCGCCCGGCTCGATCGGCGGCAGGTGCGACGCCCGTTCGGCGTTGGCCAACCGGCAGATCGCCTCGCGCAGGGGCAGGATGCCCTCGGTGGCCGTGTACTTGGTCGCGCCGGCGTGCATCGCGCGGGACGCGGCGTCGCGGATGAACTGCGGCGTGGCGGCGTCGGGCTCCCCGGCGCCAAGGTCGATCACGTGGCGACCGGCGGCCTTGAGCGCACGGGCTTGGGCAGCGACGGCGATGGTCGCCGAGGGCTTGAGCTGCGCGATATTGGCGGACGGAACGAAGGTCACAGGCTGGGGCGAGCGGGGATCGGCCCCACGGCAGGGGTCGATGCGTTAGATTCAGAGATACCGAAGGTTACTGGCAAAACTCCGCCGTCGCCACGCTTTTTCACAACTCGTCGTTTCCCGTGGAATCACTCTCCGGTGTCGCCGCGCCCAGTCGCGCCGCGCACCTCGTGCATCTCGCACCCGCCGACCCGTCGCGCCTCGCGCGACTCGCTCTCCCCTCACTCGTGGGTGCCGCAGCCGATGCGACCGCCCTGCGGACGCTCGTGCTCACCGTGGACGCCGACACCGCCGTCAGCGTCGCCGAATGCATCGGACGGGATCCGGCGCAGGGATCGCGCTTCGCGGCGATCACCAGCGCGGCCCGCGGCGCCCGCCTGCTGGGCGTGCGCGTCCCCCCGGGCGTCGCGATGCCCGCGACCGCGGCGGCCGCGCTGCTCGGGCGCGCCGCGCTCGCCCTCGGTGAAGTCTCCCTCGTCGTCGTCCAGATGCCGCTCGACGCGGACACGGCCTCCATCGAGGCGATCGACGCCGTGCTGGCGGAACTCCCCAAGGGCGCGCGGCGCCTGCTGCTGACGCCGGGCGAGAGCCCGGCGGTCGAGGCGCTGATCGACCGGCACTTCCACAAGGCCCGTCGCGTGCGCGAGGACGTACTGGATGACGCCGGCTCGGAGTTCGTCGTGATCGTCCGCGCGCTGACCACGGGTCGTGCGGCGCGGTGGGTCACCCTGCGGCGATTGCTCGACGAGCTCGACCCGCCGTCGGCCGTCGTCCTCGTCGGCGACGACACGGAGGCCGCGGCGGCCACGGCCGCGCTCGCGGCGCTCGGCTACCACGACGCCGCCATCGTTGCGGTGAGTCGTGAGAGCACGCCCGCCAGCGTCGGGATGGTGCTGTTCCCGAGCCTGCCCAGCGCGAAGGCGCTGGCGGATGCCATTGCCGCACAGCCCACGCACCTGGTGGTCCTCTGCGCGCCGGGAGAGCTCCCCAGTCTGCGCGCACTCGCGGGCAATGCGCCGGTCAAGCCGTGGAACCTGGACGGTCCGCTGGCACAGGCCGAGTCGCGCGACGCCGTGACGCGGGCCAAGCTGCGCGGCCTCCTGGTCAGTGGCACGCTCGAGCGTGAGCTGCGGACGCTGGCGCCGCTCTTCGACGAGTACGACGCGAGCGAGATCGCGGCGGCCGCCCTGGTGCTGGCGACGGAGGCGGAGCGTGCCGCGACGCGGGTGTACATCCCGGCCGCACGCGCTGAGGGTGGCACGGCCGCAGCGCCCAGTGCACGCGCGGCGTCCAACGAGCATCCGGCGCGCTCCGAGCGGACGAGCGGCTTCGGCGCGCCGCGGGACCGCGGCGATCGTCCGCCGCGCTTCGACGGGGGCGAGCGCCCACGGCGTAACGACGGACCGGGCGCGCCAGGTGGCCGCTTCGACCGGGGTGATCGCCCGGCCGGTGGCGCGGGGCGCTTCGACCGGGGTGACCGACCGACGGGTGGCGCAGGACGCTTCGACCGGGGCGACCGACCGGCTGGCGGTGCGGGACGCTTCGACCGCGGTGACCGACCGGCGGGTGGTGCAGGACGCTTCGAGCGTGATGACCGCCCGGCTGGTGGTGCAGGACGCTTCGACCGCGGTGACCGCCCGGCCGGTGGTGCAGGACGCTTCGAGCGCGGTGACCGCCCGGCCGGTGGCGCAGGACGCTTCGACCGGGGTGACCGCCCGGCCGGTGGTGCCGGGCGCTTCGAGCGCGGTGACCGCCCGGCTGGCGGCGCAGGCCGCTTCGACCGGGGTGACCGTCCGGCCGGCGGTGGAGCAGGAGGCCCCGGTGGTCGCTTCGGCAAGGGTGGGCCGCGTCCGACCGGTGGGCGCCCGCCCCGTACCGATCGCGGCCGGTACTAGGAACTCGGCACGATTCGTGCGGGAATACAGCCTGATCGTATTCCCGCACCTCGCGTTCCCCCCATCCCGTGTCGATCACGGTGGAGTCTGACTCTGTATGGGATTGATCGCCGCCCTGCTACCGACCCCGCGGGCGTTGTCGCGGCTCTCCACGGCCGTCGGGGACGCGCACGAGATCCGCGCCTGTACCACGTGGGCCGAACTCGAGGCCGTCTGCGGGACTGCGGCCGTCTCGCTGGCGGTCGTCGATCTCTATGCCGACGGCACGGCGAACTTCGAGTCGGTCCGCGGGCTGCGTGGCGCGTTCAGCACGCTGCCGCTCATCGCCTACGTGGCGGTCGACGGGGAACGCTCGCGTGACCTCTTCGACCTCGGCCGCGCCGGCGTCGTCGGCCTGCTGCAGTTGGACGTGGACGACCGCCCCCGGCTCATCGCGCAGGTGATCGAGCGGGCGCAGGCCCGCGGGGTCGCCACCTCGCTCAGGCAGTTCCTCCTCGGCCAGCGCGTGCTGGTGCGTGACGCGGTGCTGATCGTGGTGACACGGGCGCACGAGGGTCTCAAGACGCAGCGCCTGGCGGAAATCCTGCTCATCTCGCGGCGCTCGCTGTCGGACGCGCTGGCGGCGGCGGGCCTGCCCTCGCCGTCGAAGCTGATCACCTGGGGACGGCTGATCGTCGCCGCGCAACTGCTGATGGACCATCACCGGGCGGCGGACTCGGTCGCCCGTGCCCTGGCGTTCCCCTCCGGCAGCGCATTCCGCAACACCTGCCAGCGCTATCTGGGACTGCGGCCCAACGAAATTCGCGCGGCCGGCGGCCCCGAGGTGGTGATCGCGCGGTTCATCCAGCGGTGCGGCCTGGAAGGACCGTGAGCCGCGACGTACCCGTCGTCGCGGTGACCGGGAACATCGCCAGCGGCAAGAGCACCGTCTCCCGGATGCTCGAAGCGCTCGGCGCGCATCGCGTGGACGCCGACCAGCTCGCGCGCGACGTCGTGGCGCCCGGCACCCCGGCCCTCGCGGCGATCGCGGCGCGCTGGCCGACGGCCCTCGCGGCGGACGGGAGCCTGGATCGCGCGGCCCTGCGCCGCATCGTCTTCCGCGCGCCGCTCGAACGCGCCGCCCTCGAGGCCATCACGCACCCCGCGATCGGCGTACTGCGCGACGCGGCCTTCGCGGCGGCACGGCACGCCGGCGCCGCACTGATCGTGTACGAGGTCCCCCTGCTGTTCGAAACCGGTCTCGAGCCGTCGGTGGACCGCGTCGTGCTCGTCGACGCACCGGAGCCGGTGCGGTGCGCACGCCTGATGCGCGACCGCGGACTCTCGCGCGAGGACGCCGAGGCCGCGATCGCCGCCCAGATGCCCGCCAGCGAGAAGCGGGCGCGGGCGCATCACGTCATCGACAACGACGGCAGCACGGCGGAGCTCACCGAGGCGGTGCGGGCGCTGTGGACGACGCTGGCTCCCTCACGGTCGCCTGACTAGACTTCACGCGCAGCAACCCTCACCTCGACGGAGCCCCGCGTGGCGAACATCCCCTCCCATCTGCTCTACACGGCCGAGCACGAGTACGTGCAGGCCACCGACGACCCCGCCGTCGTCCTCATCGGCATCACCGACTACGCCCAGGGCGAGCTGGGCGACATCGTCTTCCTCGACCTGCCCAGGCCGGGCGCGACGTTCGGCGCGCACGACGTGTTCGGGACCGTCGAGGCGGTGAAGGCGGTCTCGGACCTCTACGCCCCCGTCGCCGGCGAGGTGATCGCGGTGAACCCCGCCATCGACGCCGAACCGGGGCTCGTGAACAGCGACCCCTACGGCACCGGCTGGATGCTCAAGGTCCGCGTCGGCGCGGACTACGCCGCGGGCCTGATGGACGCGGCGGCCTACGCCGCGCACATCGGCCAGTAGCGAACCGCCCGGGCGTACGCGTCAGTCGCTCGCGTACGCCTCCATTGGCACACAGGCACAGACCAGGTTGCGGTCGCCGTAGGCGCTGTCGATGCGCCCCACCGCGGGCCAGAACTTGGCCTCGCGCACCCACGGCGCCGGGAAGGCCGCGACCTGACGACCGTAGGGGCGGGACCACTCGTCGGCCGTCACCACGGCCTCCGTGTGCGGCGCGTGCTTCAGGGGGTTGTCCGTCCGGCTCCACACGCCCGCCTCCACCGCGCGAATCTCGTCGCGGATGGCGATCATCGCGTCGCAGAAGCGGTCCAGCTCGGCGAGGGACTCCGACTCCGTCGGCTCGATCATCATCGTACCCGCGACGGGGAAGCTCACCGTGGGCGCGTGGAAGCCGTAGTCCATCAGCCGCTTGGCGACGTCCTCCACCTCGACCCCGGCGCTGGCCTTCAGCGGGCGCAGGTCGATGATCGCCTCGTGCGCGACCATGCCGCCGCTCCCGCGGTAGAGCACCGGGTAGTGGCCGTCGAGCCGCCTGGCCACGTAGTTGGCGCTGAGAATGGCGACCTGCGTCGCGCGCGTGAGGCCTGCGCTGCCCATCATCGCACAGTACATCCACGAAATCACGAGGATGCTCGCGCTGCCGAACGGCGCCGCGCTCACCGCGCCCGTCGGGGTCTCGCCGCCCGTGGGGACCACCGGGTGCGACGGGAGGAACGGCGCGAGATGCTCGGCGACGCCGATCGGGCCCATCCCCGGCCCCCCGCCGCCGTGCGGGATGCAGAAGGTCTTGTGGAGATTCAAGTGGCAGACGTCTGCGCCGATGAAGCCGGGGCTGGTGAGGCCGACCTGCGCGTTCATGTTCGCGCCATCCATGTAGACCTGACCGCCGCGGGCGTGGATGATGCGGCAGACCTCGCGGATCGACGCCTCGAACACGCCATGCGTGGACGGATACGTCACCATCAGGGCACCCAGCCGCTCCGCGTGCTCGTCCGCCTTGGCGATCAGGTCGGTGACGTCGATATTGCCGTCGCGGTCCGTCTTGACGGCCACCACCCGCATCCCGGCCATCACCGCCGACGCGGGATTGGTCCCGTGGGCGGACTGCGGGATCAGGCAGATGTCGCGCTGCGACGCGCCGCGCGCCGCGTGGTAGGCCCGGATCACCAGCAACCCCGCGTACTCGCCCTGCGAGCCCGCATTGGGTTGCAGCGACACCGCGTGGAAGCCCGTGACGTCCGCCAGCCAGCGCTCGAGTTCCGCGAACATCGCCGTGTAGCCGGCCGCCTGCTCGCGCGGCGCGAAGGGGTGCAGGCCACCGACTTCGGGCCAGGTGACCGGGTACATCTCCGCCGTGGCGTTCAGCTTCATCGTGCACGAGCCCAGCGCGATCATCGAGTGCACGAGCGACAAGTCCTTGCGCTCCAGGCGCTTGATGTAGCGCACCATCTCCTGCTCGGCGTGATACCGCGAGAACACCGGGTGCAGGAGGAACGGCGTGACCCGCCGGAAGGCGGGCTCCACCTCGCCGGCCACGCTCGTCGGCACGTCGGCGGCGGCCCCGGCGTTGAAGATCGTCAGCAGGTCCGCGACGTCGTCGGCACGCGTCGTCTCATCCAGCGACACGCCAAGCGTCCCGTCGTCGATGACTCGCAGGTTCACCCGCTGCACCGCGGCCGCCGCGAGGATCGGCCCCAGCGGCCGCCCGCCCAGCTCCACGCGCAGCGTGTCGAAGTACGCGGCATGCGTGGTCCGGAACCCCAGCGCATGGAGCCCGGCGGCCAACTGCCGCGTGCGGTGGTGGACGCGTCGCGCAATCCGCCTGAGCCCCTCGGGGCCGTGCCACACGGCGTACATCGACGCCATCACGGCCAGCAGCACCTGCGCAGTGCAGACGTTCGACGTCGCGCGCTCGCGGCGAATGTGCTGCTCGCGCGTCTGCAGCGCCATCCGCAGGGCGGGCGCCCCCGCGGAGTCCCGCGACACGCCGATGATGCGGCCCGGGATGAAGCGCTTGTACTCGTCCCTGGTGGACAGGAAGCCCGCGTGCGGCCCGCCGTACCCCATCGGCACCCCGAAGCGCTGCGCCGACCCCACGGCAATGTCGGCGCCCCACTCGCCCGGCGGCACACAGAGCGTGAGCGCCAGCAGGTCGGTCGCGGCGACCAGCAGCGCGCCGGCCGCGTGCGTCTGTTCGGCGAGCGCACGGTAATCGTGCAGCGCACCGTCGCTCGCCGGGTACTGCACGAGCACGCCGAACACGTCGGAGCCGACCGTGAACCGGCGATGGTCGCCGACCACGACGTCGAGCCCGCGCAGCGCCGCACGCGTGCGCACCACGTCGATGGTCTGCGGGTGGCAGTCCTCCGACACGAGGAAGACCCGGCGATCGCCCGTCACCGCGTGACACAGGGCCATCGCTTCGGCCGCCGCGGTCGCTTCGTCGAGCAGCGACGCGTTCGCGATGGGCAGGCCGGTGAGTTCGATGACCACCGTCTGGAAGTTCAGCAGCGCTTCGAGCCGTCCCTGCGCGATCTCGGCCTGGTACGGCGTGTACGCGGTGTACCAGGCGGGATTCTCCAGCACGTTGCGCTGGATCACCGGCGGCGTGTGCGTCCCGGAGTAGCCCATCCCGATGTACGAGCGGTGCACCTGGTTCGCCGCGAACATCGCCTTGAGCCGGGCGAGGGCTTCGTGCTCGGTCTGGGGAGCACCCACGGACAGGGGCGCGGGAAGCCGGATGTCGGCCGGGACGGTCGCGTCGACGAGCGCGTCGAGCGAATCGAAGCCAACCGCCTCGAGCATCGCGGCGACGTCGTCATCCTGCGGGCCGATATGGCGCGGGATGAACGTGTCCGGGTCGACGGCGTTGGAGATCACGTGAGAAACGGTCATACCGGAAAATAGACACCCTGCCCGGCTGGTGCCCGCCCGGCCCTGTTCGGGGTTTAGGTTGCGTGGCGTGAGCGTCCCGACCGCAGTCATCGCCCTCGACCCGGCGGCCGACGCCCCGACCAATTTTGGCCGGGACGAGGCCCTGCACGCCCGCGCATCGGCCACCGGGGCCGTGGCCATGCGCGTCTATGGATGGGCCACGCCGACGGTCTCCTTCGGGCGGCACGAACGGGCGCGGGACCGCTACGACCCCGAGGCGCTGCGCGCCCTCGGCCTGACCCCGACCCGGCGCCTCACCGGTGGCCGGGCGCTGGTCCACACCGCCGAGATCACCTACGCCATCGCCGGGCCGATCGACGCCGCCGCCTCGCTGCGCCAGACCGTCGAGACCATCAACGCCGTCCTCCGCGACGCCCTCCGCGCCCTGGGGGTGCCGGCCGACCTCGCGCCCGCCGGCACCACCACCCCGCTCCGCAACGCGACCTGCTTCGCCGCCAGTGCCCCCGGCGAACTCCTGCTCGGCGGGCGCAAGCTGGCCGGGTCCGCCCAGTGGCGCGACGCCCACGCGTGGCTGCAGCACGGCTCCATTCTCCGCGAGGACCATCAGGGCATGCTCGCCACCACCACCCGCGGCAGCGCGCCCCCCGCGCGCGCAGCAGCGACCCTCGGCGACCTGCCCGCCCCACCCTCCGCCGCCGACTTCGCGCAGGCCCTGGCCAGCACGTGGTCGCGGTACCAGCGCAGCCCCGTGGCCTGGGTCGACAGCAACGAGCTGCTGACGCCCGGTGCCGTTGCGCGATTCCGCGACCGCTATGCAGACCCCGCGTGGGTCTGGTCGCGCTGACGCGCTTGCGCCGCCCACGCCCTCACCCGATGCTTTCACACACGTGACAGTCCCCCAGCGCTTCCTGCTCGCGCTCGCGACCGCGACCGCCGTTGCCGGGTGCGGCGAACGCAGCGCCTTGCCCGGCAGCGGTGGCACGGTCGTGATCGCCAGCGCCGCCGCCCCCGAGCGCCTGCACCCCGCGCTCACCAGCCACGTCAACGAGCGGCAGCTCGTGGACCTGCTGTTCGACCGCCTCGCGCGGCTCGGCCCGTCGCTCGACCCGACCGCTGCGGCGGAGTTCACGCCGGAACTCGCACTTGCGTGGCAGTGGAATGCGGATTCGAGCGCGGTCACCTTCTCCCTCGACCCGGCCGCGCGCTGGCACGACGGCGTCCCCGTGCGGGCCCGCGACGTCGTGGCCTCGTTCGAGGTGATGCGCGACCCGGTGGTCTCGTCGCCGGCGCGCGGCGAACTGGCCGGTGTCGACTCGCTCGTCGCGCGCGATTCGCTGACCGTGCAGGCCTGGTTCCGCGACCGCTCGCCCTTCGCGTTCCACGATCTCGTGATGAGCCTCGTGCCCTTCCCGGCGCACCGCTGGGACAGCGTCCCGCGCGCCACGCTCGGGGTCGCCTCCCTCGACGCACCGGTGATCGGCAGCGGCAGGTTCCGGCTCGCCGAGCGCCGCCCGTTGCAGCAGGTCACGCTCGTGGCGGACTCCACCCATCCCCGTGGCCGTCCGCTGCTCGACCGCCTGGTCTTCCGCGTCACCCCCGACGCCACCAGCCGCGTGCAGCAGCTCCGCACCGGCGAAGTGGACGTGATCGAGCAGGTCACCGCAGAGGCGGCACGCGCCCTCGCGACCGACTCCGCGATCCAACTGCACGCCAGCGACGCCTTCGAGTACGGCTACCTGCAGGTCAACCTCTTCGACGGCGACACCGACCGCCCGCACCCCATCCTCGGCGACGTCGCCCTGCGCCGCGCGTTGACGCACGCGACCGACCGCGCGCAGTTGACGCGCGCCCTCTACGACGGCCTGGCCACCGTCGCGCACGGCCCCTTCGTGTCGCGCCAGTTCGGCGCGATCGCGCCACCAGGCGACGGGCGCGGCGACTCCGCGCGGGCCGCCGCGATCCTGGACAGTCTGGGGTGGCGGCGAGGGCGGGACGGCATGCGCGAGCGCAGCGGCCGCCCGCTGGCGCTGTCGATCATCGTCCCCACCACGGCGGTCGCGCGCGTGCAGATGGCCGAGGCCCTGCAAGCCCAGTGGCGCGTCCACGGCATCGCCTTGCGTGTCGAGCCCATCGAACCCGCGATGATGGGAGAGCGGATGCCGCGCCGCCGCTTCGAGCTGGCGTTCGGCACCATCCGCACCGGTGTCACGCCGTCCGGGGTGCGCCAGTCCTGGGGAAGCGCGGGGACGGCACCGGGTGGACGCAACGTCGGACGCTACCGGAACCCCGTGTTCGACGCACAGGTGGATTCCGCCTTCGCCACGCGCGACGCCGCTGCGGCCCGGCGGCACTTCGCGATCGCGTACGGCACGCTGCTGGCGGACGCGCCCGCGGTGTTCATCTACGAAGCCGCAACGGTCCTTGCCATGCGGCAGCACGTGACCGTGCCGCCCGTCCGGGGCGACGCGTGGTGGTTCGACCTCGCGGCGTGGCGGGTCACCGCGCGTGCACCGGCGCGCTGAGGACGTGCGAGCCTTCCTGCTCCGGCGGCTGGCCCGAGCGGTCATCGTCACCGCGCTCGCCGCGAGCGCCACCTTCGCCCTGATGCTCGCGGCGCCCGGCGATCCCATGGCGGCCATCCTCGACGCCACGACCGTCGACGAAGCCACCCGCGCGCAGTGGCGCGCGCAGTGGGCGCTCGACCGCCCGGCCCCGGTGCGCTACCTCGCGTGGATCACGAGCATCGCCCGGGGCCAACTGGGGCCGTCCGTGGCGTTCGGTGTCCCGATCTCGCGCGCCATCGCCGACGCCCTGCCGTACACGGCGCTGCTCATGGGGACCGCGATCCTCTGCTCGATCGTCCTTGGCGTCGGCATCGCGCTGCTCCAGGCCCGCCGGGCGGGCAGCCTGCTCGACCGGCTGCTCAACCGCGTGATGGTCGCCGGTGTTGCCGCCCCCGAAGCAGGCGTCGCGTTCCTGCTGATGGGCGTCGTCGCGGTCTCCTGGCAGTTGGTGCCCGCCAGCGGTGCGCATCACGTGGACGCCGCGACCTGGGGCTGGGGCTGGCGGCTCGCGGACGTCCTCAAGCACCTCGTCCTGCCGGCGGCGACGCTCACCATCGCCGGCGCGTCGGTGGTGGCGCGGCACCAGCGCGCGGCGCTGCTCGCCGTCGAGCCGGAGGACTTCGTGATGCTCTGGCGCGCGCGCGGCCTGCCCGAGCGAACGCTGTGGTGGCGTGTCCTGCTGCGCCACGCATCCACACCCGTGATCACACTCTTCGGCCTGGCCTTCCCGGCCCTGGTCGGTGGAGCGGTCATCGTCGAACGCATTTTCGCGTGGCCGGGCATGGGGACACTCATCGCGACGGGGGTCGCGCGCCGCGACGCCCCGCTCGTCGCGGCCTGCGTCGCGCTCATCGCCGCGCTCGTCGTCGTCGGCTCGACGCTCGCGGACCTCCTGCAGCGCGCCCTCGACCCGCGGCTCCGCGATGCGACCCGGCACTGAGACCGGCCTCGCCGCCGCGTGGCGGCGCGACCGTCGTCTGCGGTTCGGACTGGCGACGCTCGTGGGCCTCGGCCTCGCCGGACTCTGCGCACCCCTGCTGTACCCGGTCGACCCCAACGCCATGCCCGACCCCGTCGGCCTCGCGTGGCGCGCACCGTCTGCCGCGCACTGGTTCGGCACGGACGCACTCGGGCGCGACGTGCTCGCACGGCTCATGGCCGGCACACGCGTGTCGCTCAGCGTCGCGCTGCTCGCCAGTGGCGTCGCGTTCGTCGTCGGGACGGGCTGGGGGATCGTCGCAGGCTGGCGCGGCGGGGTCGTCGACACAGTGCTGATGGCGATCGTCGATACCTGCATGGCGATCCCCCGTGTGCTGCTGCTGATCATCATCCTCGGCTTCTGGGACGACCGCTCCGCGCTGGTCGTCGGCGTCGTCCTGGGCATCACCGACTGGATGCGCACCAGCCGGCTGGTGCGCGCCGACGTGCGCGCCGCGCGCGAGGCGGCCTGGGTCGTGGCCGCACGCGTCATCGGGGCCAGCGACCTGCGCATCCTGCGGGTGCATCTGCTCCCCATCGCCCTGCGACACGCGGCGATCGCGGCCGCGCTGGCAGCCGCCCACGCGCTGATGCTCGAGGCGGGACTCGCCGCCATCGGCCTCGGCGTTGCCGTGCCGCAGGCCACCTGGGGCACGATGCTCGCCAGTGCCGTGACCGGCGTGACGTTCCACTGGTGGATGCTCGCCGCCGCCGGCGTGCCGCTGCTGCTCGCGAGCGCCGCCTTCGTCGCACTGTCGGACGCGGCCCAGGAGCTGCTCGACCCGCGCCAGGCACTGCAATGACCCCCCCGATCATCGACGTCCGCGGGCTGACCATCCGCGTCCGGCAGGCGCCCGAGCGGACGCTGGTGCGCGAGCTCGACCTCACGCTGCCCGCACAGGGCACCGTCGCGCTGATCGGCACCTCGGGCAGTGGCAAGACCCTGACGGCCCGCGCCATCCTCGACCTGCTCCCCCCCGCGGTGACGTGCGATGCGTCCAGCAGCATCTGCATCGACGGGCAGGCCCTCGCGGCGATCCCGCCGCGCGAACGCCCCGCGTGGCGTCGCCGCATGTTCGGCGTGGTCCCGGCGGGCATCGGCGGCGCACTGGACCCGGTGCGCAGCGTCCGCGCGCAGGCGGCGCTGATCGACGGCATGGCACCGGGCCCGGCGCCGGCGCTGGAGGACGCCCTCGCCATGGTGGGCCTGGACGCCCCGGCCCGCTTCCTCGACCGCTACCCGCATCAACTGTCCGGCGGTGAGGCGCAGCGCGTCGGCCTCGCGCTTGCATTGCGCCGTGGTCCGCGCCTGCTCATCGTGGACGAGCTGACCACCGCGCTCGACGCGATCGGCCGCCGCGAACTGATCGACACCCTGCGCGCAGTGCGGCAGCGGACCGGCACGGCCATGCTGCTCATCACGCACGACCTCGACGTCGCCGTGGCGCTGGCCGACGAGATCATCGTTCTCGAAGCAGGGTCCCGCGTCGAGTCCACCGCGCCGACGCTGCTGCGCCACAGCGCCCGGCACCCCGCGACACGCGCGCTGCTGGCGGCGTGGCCCACGCTCGACCAGTCGGCCACGCCCGCAACGGCGGCCCCAATGGGGGCGCCCCTGCTCCGCACCGAGGGGCTGACCGTGACCCATGGCGGCCAGCACGCCGTCCACGACGCAACGCTCACCATCCACGCCGGCGAACGCCTCGCCATCGTCGGACGGTCCGGCAGCGGGAAGAGCACGCTGCTCCGCAGCCTCGTCGGGCTGGAGCGGCCCGCGCAGGGCGGCATCTGGATCGACGACACTCCGCTCGCGGCGCAGCGGGGCCGCCATTGGCGACGGCACCTCCAGTGGTTGATGCAGGACGCCGGACGGTCACTCGACCCGCGCCTGACCGTCACCCGCTGCATCAGCGAAGCCCGGGCCGCCCACGCGCTGCCGACCGATCGCCAGCGCGTCGAGCAGCTCCTCGCGTCGGTGGAGCTGCCGCCGTCGATCGCCGACCGCCACCCGCACGCACTGTCCACGGGGCAGCGGCAACGCGTCGCCCTCGCGCGCGCGCTCGCGGTCGAACCGCGGCTGCTGCTGCTCGACGAGCCGCTGACCGGCCTCGACCCGGTCACGGCCGCGGCCGTGGCGGCGCTGCTGGCGCGGGTGCATGCGGCGACGGGCGTCGCGACGCTGACCGTGCTCCACGACCTGGCGTTCGCCACCATGGTGGCGGATCGCGTCATCGTCATGCACCATGGCGCGATCGTGGAGGACGCGCCGACGGCGCAACTCCTCAGCGCCCCCGGCCACGCGGTGACGCGCGCGCTCTACGACGCGGCGCGGACCGCCGCCCTCAGCGCCCCATCTTCCGTTTGAGTTCGGCAAGCCGCGCCTCGGCGTCGGCCTGCGCACGGGTGCGCGCCGACGCCCGGTCCAGTGCGTCCAGTTCGCGATGCAGCGGCGCATCCCCCTCGAGGCCGAGTGCTGCATCGCTCGGCATCCGCGGAGCCGGACCGTCGCCCACCCCCGCCGCCGCCGCCTTCAACTGCGCCGTCATCTCGGCCAGCTCGCGCTCGCCGAGTGCGACCTCGGCGACCTGCGCCGCGAGCTTGGCCTCGAGCACCGCCACGCGGTCGCGATGCTGCTGCGCGAAGCGCGTCGCAACGGCGACGGTCTCGGCGTCGCGCACCTGCTCCGCGAGCGCCAGGCGCCGCTCGACCGTCGTCAGCTCCGCCTGCTCGCGCTCGAGCCGGCCGCGCGTCGCGGCGACGCCGTCGTGCAGGTCGGAAATCGCCATCCTGGCCTGCACCAGGCCGGCCTTCATCGCGCGCACACCGGCCGCCCGGTCCGTCGGCGCCGTGCGGCCGCCGACCAGGTCGTCGATCGCCGCACGCAGTCCGTCGAAAAGGCTCATCCGGTCGGCCGCCAGTGCGCCGCGTCCCGTACCTGTCGCATCAGTCGCTCGGGGTGTGTGATGGGTGGGGAAGAGCAGTGAGTCACTCGGCCGACGCGTATCCCCGCTGGCCCATCGCACCATAATAATCCAGGTCGGGCCCGCCACGCGCCAGCACCGGCCGGTGCACCGGTGTGACCAAACTGGCGCAGAACGGGGAGGCGCGGCAGGTTTCCCCACACGATGCCCAAGCGCATCCTGCACATCGACTCCGGACGCGAATGGCGCGGCGGCCAGCGGCAGCTCCTGCTGCTGGCCGAAGGACAGCGGGCGGCCGGGCTCGAACCGCTGGTGGCCACGCCACCGCACGGCGCCCTGCTCGCCCGCTGTCGCGACCACGGCATCGCCGTCGCTGCGGTGCGCATGCGCAGTCACCTGGACCTCCTGGCCGTGCGCCGCGTGCATCACCTCATCCGGCACTGGCGTCCCGACCTGATCCACGTGCACGACGCCCGGTCCCTGGCAATCGCCTGCGTGGCGCGGCTCCTGCACCCGCAGATCCCGCTCATCGTCACGCGCCGCTCGACGGCGCCGCCGGGGCGTATCCGCCAGTACGTGAAGGGTGCGACGCGCGTGATCGCCATCTCCGACGCGGTCGCGGCCGCCCTCCACGCAGCGGGCGTGCCCTCGGAGCGGATCCGCCGCGTGTACCCCGGGGTCCGTACGCCGGTGGTGCCGGTGGCCCGCGACTGGCGCGCCGAAACCGGCTGGGGCCCCACCGACGTCATCGCGGGTGTGATCCGCGCGGGAAGCGACGCCGCGCTCGACACGCTCGCCAATGCCATCGACCGCCTGCCCGGCGAACGGCGGCAGCGCCTGCGCCTGATCACGTTCGGTGGGACCACCGTGGCGCACGAACGAGTCCACGACGTCCCGCTGTTCCACGTCGGCCACGTGCACGACATGCCGGCGGCGATCGCGGGGCTCGATGTCCTGGTCCAACCCGTCGCCGGGGACGGGCTGGGCACCCCCATGGTCGAGGCCCTCGCCCTGCGCGTGCCCGTGATCATCGGCCGCACCGGCAGCCTTGGGGAACTCATCGACGACGGCGTGCAGGGCCTGGTCGTCCCGCCAGCGCGACGGGGTCGCCCGGCGGG
>CAYSFN010000027.1:0-4600 GCA_964430045.1 uncultured Gemmatimonadaceae bacterium | reverse complement strand
CCCCGTCGCGCTGGCCGGGGCCCTCTCGCGCCTCATCGCCGACACGGGGTTGCGTCACCGGCTCGCCCAGGCCGGCCCCGACCGGGCCGCGCTGTTCAACGTGGCCCGGCTCGTCGCCGGCGTGGACGCCGTGTACGACGACGCGCGGCGAACCGTCCGCGCGTGGCGGGGTACGGCACAGTAGCGAGAGCTCCTCGCCGCCGTCTACATTTCGGTTTTCCCGCGAGGTGCTGTGCTCTATATCGCGATCCCAGCCAGAGACGAGGCCCCGACGGTCGGGGTCCTGCTGTGGCGACTGCGGACGGTCTTCCAGGAGTACCCGCGCGAGTACGAGGTCCTCGTCTACAACGACGGGAGCACCGACGCGACCGCCGAGGTCCTCGCGCCGTACACCAGGACCCTGCCCCTGACCGTGCTCGGCGGCCCGACGCCGGTCGGCTACGCGGCCGCGCTCGACGCCCTGCTGCGCGAGGCGGCGAAGCGGACGCGTTACCCGCGCCGGGACGCCGTCATCGTGATGCAGGGGGACTTCACCGATCAGCCGGAGCATATTCCGGAGCTGGTGCGTCGCTTCGAAGGCGGGGCGGATCACGTCCTCGGCGAGCGGGACGGCACGGAGCCCGCGCCCCGCGAAGTCCAGCGCCTGCGGCGGTTGATGGGATGGTTCGTGCGGCCCGGGCGCGTCACGCCGGGGACCACCGACCCCTGCACCACGTTCCGGCTCATCCGCCTGGCGGCCGTCCGTGACCTCATCAAGCGGTCCGCAGGGGGCCCCGTGGTCTCCGGGACGGTGCTGGAGGCCAATCTCCGGCTGACGCATGCGCTGGTCCCGGTGGTCCGGCGCGCGGAGTCCGTCACCCTGACCACGCGCTACGACCTGCGGCCACGTGCCACGCGCCGTCGCCCCTGGCACGACGCATGGCAGCTCTGGCACGCGCGCCGCACCCTGCGCCCCGCCGCCGCCACCGCCGCCCCCGCGCCGGCGACCGCGCCGCCGGCGGCGGCTGAGGCCTCCGCGTGATGCCGCTCGCCGCGAGCCTGCTCACGGTGGCTGTCGCGGTCGTGGCCGTCGCCGCGCCGCAATCCGCCGTGCCCCCCACGCCCATCACCGCGCCCCCCGCATCCCCCGTGCCGTTCGCCGTCGGCGAGAAGGCCGTGTACGACGTGAAGTTCGGCATCATGAGTGCAGGGAGCGGGACGATGGAGGTGAAGGGCATCGACCGCGTGCGGGGCCGCGACGCGTGGAACTTCGCCTTCCGCATCACCGGCGGGGTGCCGTTCTACCGCGTCAACGACGTCCTTGAGAGCTGGGTCGACACGGCAGGGTTCGTCTCGTTGCGCTATGTGCAGGATCAGGAGGAGGGGCGCCGAACGCGGGAGCGGCACTACGAGATCTTCCCCGACCGGGCGGAGTTCATCGAGGACGGCAAGGCGCCGGCGGCCTCGGTCACCCAGCCGCTGGACGACGCGTCGTTCCTGTACTTCGTCCGCACCCTCCCGCTCGAGGTCGGCCAGGAATATTCCTTCGACCGCTACTTCAAGCCGGGCAGCAATCCGGTGCGCATCCGGGTCCTGCGCAAGGAACGGATCGAGGTCCCCGCGGGCAAGTTCAACGCGATCGTGATCCAGCCCATCATCAAGACGCGGGGCATTTTCAGCGAGGGCGGGCGTGCCGAAGTGTGGATCGCGGACGACTCCACGCGCGCCGTGCTGCAGCTCAAGTCCAAGCTGCCCTTCGGGTCCATCAATCTGTACCTGAAGTCCTACCAGCCTGGAACGCGCCCCTGAGCGGGGCCGGCGTCCTCAGTCGCCCCAGGTGGACCGCAACTTCGCCGCGGTCGCCGGCGACACGACGCGGATGACGAGATACACGACGCCGCCGATCAGTGCGATCTTGAGCGCCAGGTACAGGAGTCCGCCGAACAGGCTGAACGCGACGCCAAGCACGCCGAACACCAGCTTGAGCGCAAAGAGCCCCAGCAAGGTGAAGACGCCGACGACGAAGATGGTCTTGAGCATGGATGGCCTCGAGGGTCAGGTGCGTGAGCACTCTACGCGGCAGCCATGAGGACGGTTTCACGACTCCACGTGATCGGCGACGGGGTGATCGGGCTCGCGGTGGCGGTCGTTGCCGCCGCGCGCCGGTGCGACGTCACGCTGTTCGCCGCCAGCCTGCCGGGAGCCGCCTCCCCCGCCTCCGCCGGCATGCTGGCGCCTTCCGTGGAGCGGACGGAGAGGCCCGGTCAGGCGTTCTCCGACGCTGCCCGCGACGCATGGCCGCGGCTGCTCCAGGTTGTGCGGTCGCTCGGAGACCCCGGGTTCGACCTGCGCCAGCAGGGCATCCTGCAGGTCGCGCTGACCGAACAGGACGCCCTCCGCATCCAGCACTCCCTCCGCGGGCTCGACCGGTGGCTGTCGCCGCACGACGCCCGGCGGCTGGAGCCGGAACTGACGGCACGCCTGGCAGGTGCCGCCCACTTCGTCCATGACGGCCTCGCCGACGTCCCCTCGGTGCTCGCGTCGCTGCGCCGCGTGGTGCAGCGGCACCACGCCATCACCGTGGTGCCGGCGCCGGTCCGGCGCGTGGAGGCCAGGGGGGCGCGGCTGCTGCTGACCGACGCGACCGGTGCCCGGCACGAGGCCGACCACGGCGTGCTCGCCGCCGGCGCGTGGAGCCCGACGATCGCAGGACTCCCGCGCGCGCTGCCCGTCGCGCCACTCCGCGGGTCGCTCGTCGCGGTCGCCGCGCCGCTGGTGCGCGCCCCGGTCTACGCGGCAGACGGGCACAGCTACGTGCTCCCGCGCGGCGGGGGGACGGTGGTCGGGGCGACGTCGGACGACGTGGGCTTCGACGCCCGCACCGGCGCGCACGACATCGCGAACCTGCTGGCCGCCGCCGCCACGCTGATCCCGGCGCTCGGGGTCGCCACGGCCACAGACCACTGGACCGGCTTGCGCCCCATGACGCCGGATCGCCTCCCCATCCTCGGCCCGGACCCCGCGCTGCCGGCCCTGCTCTACGCCTGTGGTCACTCACGCAACGGGTTCCTGCACGCCGCGCTCAGCGCCGAGGTCATCGTGGACCTCGTCCTCGGTGCCGCGCGCGCCGACATCGCCCCCTTCTCCGTCGAGCGTTTCACCCCGCACCCATCGGCCTAACCATCAAAATGCCATTTGATGGTTAGGCACCTATCGTACGCCTCTCGCCAGCACTACACTTCACGCAATACCCAACTCCCGCGCCAATGCATCTCTACCAAATTCTGGGGCGGCACCGCCGCGAGCCACTGCCCGAGCGCAAGCCGTCCTGGCTCAAGGTCAAGGCGCCCGGCGGGGAGAACTACATCCGCATCAAGAACCTGATGCGGGAGCTCGACCTCCACACCGTCTGTGAGGAGGCCCACTGTCCCAACGTGGGAGAGTGCTGGGAGCATGGGACCGCCACCTTCATGATCCTTGGCGACGTCTGTACGCGGAACTGCGCCTACTGCGCCGTCGCCCACGGACGCCCGCCCAAGTACGACCCGGCCGAGCCCTCGCGGGTCGCGGCCGCGGCGAAGACGATGTCGCTCCAGCACCTCGTCATCACGTCGGTCGACCGCGACGACCTCCCCGACTTCGGCGCCTGGGCCTTTGCCGAAACCATCCGGCAGGTGCACGACGCCTGTCCCGGGTGCTCCGTCGAAGTGCTCGTCCCCGACTTTCAGGGGAACGAAGACTCCATCCGCACCGTCCTCGAGGCGCGGCCCGAGATCTACAACCACAACACCGAGACCGTCCCGCGCCTTTACAAAAAGGCGCGCCCCGGCGGCCGGTACGAGCGGGTCCTCAACATCTTCCGGCTCGCCAAGCGTCTCGCCCCCGACATCCCGACCAAGACGGGCATCATCCTCGGGATGGGCGAGACCAACGAGGAAGTCCTCGAAACGATGAAGGAGCTGCGCACGGTCGACGTCGACATCCTGACCCTCGGCCAGTACCTGCGCCCCTCCGACGACCACATTGCGCTCGACCGGTACGTCACGCCGGACGAGTTCCGGATGTTCTACGAGGCCGGCATGGCGATGGGCTTCAGGCACGTCGAGTCCGGCCCGCTGGTCCGTTCCAGTTACCACGCCTGGGAGCAGGTCCAGGCGGCGAACGTCGGTTGACCCTTCCCCCACCACACGACTGATGGCCCGCACTGATGCTGCGCGCGCCTCCGGCAAAGCCAGGGCGCGCGAGAAATCCGCCGCCCCCGCCGGAGACGCCGCCCTCAACAAGGAGCTGCTGCACTCCATGCTCCTCCAGCGCCGCTTCGAGGAGAAGACCGCCGAAGCGTACGCGCTCGGCAAGATCGGCGGCTTCTGCCACCTGTACATCGGTCAGGAGGCGATCTCGACGGGATCGATCTCCCTGCTCCGCCCCGATGACTACGTCATCACCACCTATCGCGATCACGGGCAGGCGCTCGTGCGCGGGATGTCGGCGCGCTCCATCATGGCCGAGCTCTTCGGCCGCGTCGATGGATGCGCCAAGGGCAAGGGCGGCTCGATGCATCTCTTCGACCGCGAACTCGGCTTCCTCGGCGGGCACGGCATCGTCGGCGGACACGTTCCCG
>CAYSFN010000026.1:0-27757 GCA_964430045.1 uncultured Gemmatimonadaceae bacterium | reverse complement strand
ACGGCAAGTTCGTGTGGCCCGGCTTCGGCGACAACATGCGCGTGCTGCAGTGGATCGTCCAGCGCGCCCACGGCGAGACCTCCAGCGTCGAGACGCCGGTGGGCTGGGTCCCCACCTACGACCAGCTCGACTGGCGGGGGCTGGACTTCCCGCGCGAGAAGTTCGACCAGGTGATGTCGCTCAGCGTGCGGGACTGGCAGACGGAGATGCAGTTGCACGAGGAGCTGTTCATCAAGCTCTTCGACCGGCTCCCCAAGGAGATGATCAACGTGCGGCAACTGACGCTGTCGGCCCTGTGGCGGACGCCCGACGTCTGGAGCGGCGCTGCGGACTGACGTGGGTGGGGCCGCAGCAGAGGGTCTGCGGACAAGGAACCGCGCGGCGCGGCGGCGGGTATGCATTGAGATGCCATACACCGACACGACTCCGACGCGCACCATCCGCGCCCTGCTGGCCGCCTGCTGCCTCCTTCCCGCGCTCGTGAGCGCGCAGGACCCCGAGCTCCGACGCCTGCGCCCGGCCGTCGGCGCGCACGTGGGGTTCGCGTCGATCGACAAGGCCAAGAGCGCGCTCGAGGTCGGCGCCTTCGCGGACGTGGGGTCGTACCGCGCCGAGCGGCTGCGGGTGATCGTCGGCGTGGACTACCTGTCGAGCACCTCGACGCGGCAGAACGCCGATGGATCGTTCAGCGATCTCACCCTCCATGGTGACCTGCGGTGGAAGCCGTTCGCTGTCCGTGCGGTCACGCCGTTCGTGGGAGTCGGCCTCGGCCTGCACGTCCGCAACAACGACGCGACCGATCCCGACATCGCCGACATCTACGATGGGCTGGCCGTGGGCTACAACCTCTCGCTCGGCTCGATGATCGACTTCACGCCCGATGGTCGCACCGGCGGGGTGGTCGACCTGCGCCGCGTGCAGGCGCGGAACGTCGACCGGTCGTCGTTCCGCGTCGGAGCGTTCTACCGGTTCTAGTCCGTCGCAGCGTTCGCTGCGGAGTCCGGCGCGAACGCCGCTACAACAACGAGCCCCCGACGCGTCGCACGCCGGAGTCGTCCCACGACGCCCACCGACCCGGCAGGAGCTCGGTCAGCGGCACCATCACGAACCCCCGCTCGAACATCCGCGGGTGCGGCACCGTCAACTCGGGGCGCGCGATGACCTCGTTCCCGAACAACAGCAGGTCGATGTCCACGGGGCGCGGGGCGTTCCGCGGACCGCTCGTCCGGCCCAGCGCCGCTTCGATCCCCGCCGTCAGCCACCACAGGACATCGGCCGCGACGGCGACCTCGACTTCGATCACCGCGTTGAGAAACGGCGGGTCGTCGGGCATGGCCTGCCCCGCGGCACCGATCGCCACGGTCTCGTACACGGACGAGCTGCGCAGCACACGCAGCGCAGGACCCCCCGCACGACCAACACGGTCGCCGACCGCGTGCAGCGCCCGGACGACCTGCTGCAACGCGGCGAGCCGGTCGCCGAGGTTGCTGCCCAACCCCAGGTACGCAAGCACGCTCACGACGACCGCGTCCGTGTGATCTCGACCGCGACCGACTCGAAGGCCACGGGGAGCGGCGCCTCGGGCTTGGCGACGCGCACACGCACGCGCCCGGCCGGCGTGGTCGCGAGCAGGCGGGCCGCAATGCGCTCGGCCAGGGTCTCGATCAACTGCACGGGCTCCCCCTCCACCAGCGCACGGACCTGCGACGCCACCGCGCCGTAGTCGATGGTCCGCGCCAGGTCGTCGTGCGTGCCCGCCGCCGCCAGCGCCACGTGCAGGTCGACGTCGACGACGAACGGCTGCCCGCGGGCACGCTCCTCGGCGAACACCCCGTGGTACCCGGTGAAACGCAGTCCACGCAGCACAATGCGGTCGCTCACGCGCGCCCCGCCGCGAGCACGGCGTCCGTCATCCGCGCCACCCGCACCATGGCGCGCACGTCGTGTACGCGGACGATGTCGGCGCCGAACGCGATGCCCAGGGCCACGGTCGCTGCCGTCCCCTCCAGCCGGTCCTCCGGCGTCGTGTCCGTGAGCACGTGCCCGATCATCCGTTTGCGCGACGTCCCGATGAGCACCCGCTGCCCCAGGGCGCGCAGCTCACCGAGCCGTCGCAGCAGCTCGAGGTTCTGCGCCATGGTCTTGCCGAAGCCGAAGCCCGGGTCCACGATCACGCGCTCCCGGGCAATACCGGCACGCTCCGCAATGGCGAGCGACCGCTCGAGAAAGGCGAGCACGTCGTCCACGACGTCGCCGTCCGCCGGGTCAAGCCGGTTGTGCATCACGATCACCTGCGCCCCCGCGCTGGCGACCACCTCGGCCATCGCTGCGTCGCCCTGCAGGCCACACTGGTCATTGACGATGCTCGCACCGAGCGCGAGGGCACGCCGGGCCACGGCGGCCTTGGTCGTGTCGATCGACACCGGCACCGGCGGGGCGCCCAGCGCCGCGAGCACCGGCTCGACGCGGCGCAGTTCCTCGTCGAGGCACACCGGGGCATGGCCCGGGCGCGTGGACTCGCCGCCCAGGTCGATCCAGTCCGCCCCCTCCGCGACCAGCGCGTGCACGCGCGCGACCGCTGCGTCGACCGCCGCGAAGCGCCCGCCGTCGGAGAACGAGTCCGGGGTGACATTGAGGATGCCGGCAACGAGGGTCGCCCGGCGCGAAGTCGGGGAGGGCACGGCTGTAACTTACAGCCTGACGTGACCGCGCCGCCCTTCGCCCGCCTCGACTTTCCGCCGTCGCCCGGCCGCCCCAGTGGCCGGGTGGCCATCACCGCACCGCGGGAGCTGCTCACCGCGTGGCGCGTCGACGAGGTGGGCGCCGTGCTGGAGGCGATCGACCGGCACGTGGCGCAGGGCCGGCACGCGATCGGCTTCGTGGCCTACGACGCGGCCCCTGCGTTCGACACATGCATCGTGGCCCCGGGGTACGCTGGCCCGCTCGCCTGGTTCGCGGTCGCGGACGCGCTCGACACCCCGCCTGCCCTGGTCGGCGACCCGCCCCGGGGCGCGGTGCACTGGACCCCCCGCAGCACGCGCGCAGCCTATGACGCCGCGATCACCGACATCCGGCACGCCATCGCGCGCGGGGACCTGTACCAGGTCAATCACACGGTCCAGCTCGACGTGCACGACGTCGGGGACTCCCACTCGATGTATGCACGGATGATCGCCGCGCAGGGCGCGGGCTACGGCGCGCACCTGCACACCGGCACCCACGAAATCATCTCCGCCTCGCCCGAGCTGTTCGTCGAGCGGCGGGGCGACCGGCTGGTGACGCGCCCCATGAAAGGCACCGCGCGGCGCGGCCGTGACGCCGGGGAGGACGCGGCCGCGGTCGCGGCACTGCGCGCCTCCGACAAGGAGCGCGCGGAAAACGTCATGATCGTGGACCTGGTGCGTAACGATCTGGGACATATCGCAATCCCGGGGTCGGTGCGCGTGAGCTCGCTGTTCGACGTCGAAACGCGTCCGACGGTCCTGCAGATGACCAGCACGATCGAGGCCACGGCGCGTGGCGGCACCGGCACGCGCGAGCTCTTCGCGGCCCTGTTTCCCTGCGGCTCGATCACCGGCGCGCCCAAGCTCGCGGCAATGGCCCATATCGCCCGGGCGGAGGCGGAGCCGCGCGGGGTGTACTGCGGCGCCATCGGCCACGTCGGCCCGGGCGAGGCGACCTTCAGCGTCGCGATCCGCACCGTGCAGCGGGAGCACCACACCCGACGCTCCGTGTACGGCGTGGGCAGCGGCATCACGTGGGACTCGGCGCCGGACCAGGAGTACGACGAAGTCGTGGCCAAGGCCGACGTGCTCTCCATGACGCGTCCCTCGTTCGCCCTGCTCGAAACGCTGCGCGCCGAGGCGGGGGTGGCCCTGCGCCGTGAAGCACACTTGGATCGTCTGACGGCATCGGCGGCGTACTTCGGCTGGGACGCCGCAGCGGCGCGCGCGGCGGCGGCCTCGGCCCTGGATGCCGCAGCGCCCGCGTGCGTGGAGCCCTCGCGCGTGCGGCTGACCGTCGCGGCCAATGGGACCGCGCGCGTGGAAGTCGAGCCCGCCCCCGCACGCTCCGCACACGCCCTGCCCGTGTGCCTCGCGGCAACACCGGTCGACGCGCGCGACCCGTGGCTCTGCCACAAGACCACGCACCGCGCGGTGTACGACGCGCATCGCGCCGCGCACCCCGGCCTGTGGGACGTGATCCTGTGGAATGCCCGCGGTCAGCTCACCGAGACAACCATCGGCAACCTCGTGCTTCTGCTCGACGGAGTGCACGTCACCCCGGCGCGGCACTGCGGGTTGCTGGACGGCGTGCTCCGCAGCGAACTCGTCGCCGCCGGGGAGCTGCGCGAGCAGGTGCTGACCCGCGACGACCTGGCGCGTGCCACCACCTGCTGGGTGATCAACGCCCTGCGTGGGTGGACGCCGGTGGTGGTCGTCTGATCAGACGACCGGCGCGTTGTCGATGAGGCGGACCGCTCCCGTGCGCACCGCGATCAGGATGCGCGACGTCGCGTCGACGGTCGCGGCCGGCTGCAGCGTCGCCCCGTCCCGCACGACCGCGTAATCGATGCGGATCAGCGGCTCGTCGCCGAGCGTCTCGGCGAGCAGCTGCTCGAGCACGGCGGTGTGCCGTTCGCCCGCCGCGCAGGCCTGCCGCACCCGGGCGATCGCGCGGGGAATCGCACGCGCCGCGAGGCGCGCGTCGGGCGAGAGGCGGACGTTGCGGCTGCTCTGCGCCACGCCGTCGGCCTCACGCACCGTGGGCACGCCGACGATCGTGACCGGCGCGTGGAGGTCGTGCACCATCTGACGGATCACCGCGAGCTGCTGCCAGTCCTTTTCCCCGAAGTACGCGGCGTCGGGCTGCACCAGGTTGAACAGCGCGGTCACCACCGTCGCGACGCCTTGAAAGTGGCCCGGACGGCGCTCCCCTTCGAGCGGTTCCGACACCCCGCCGACGCGCACGCTGGTCGCTGCCCCGGCGGGGTACATCACCTCCGGCGTCGGCGCGAAGACGACGTCGACCTCCGCGCGACCGCACCGGGCGAGGTCCGCGTCGAAGTCGCGCGGATAGGTCGCGAAATCCTCGGTGGGTCCGAACTGCGTGGGATTCACGAAGATGCTGACCACGACGGTCGCGTGCGCGGCACGCGCCTGTCGCATCAGGGCTTCGTGCCCGTCGTGCAGGTAGCCCATGGTGGGCACGAACCCCACCGTGCCGAGCGCACGGCGCCCGTGCAGCGCGGCGCGCAGGGCGCCGGCGTCGGTCACGACGAGCGGGCGCGACATCACCGCCCCTTCAGGTGCGCGCGCAGGATGTCGCTGGTGCGCACGCCATGCTGCTCCGCGGGGAAGGTCCCGCTGCGGACGTCGGCGGCGTAGGCGGCGATCGCGTCGCGGATGGTCGCCGCGAGCGAGGCGTAGAGCCCCGCGTGCCGCGGGCGAAAGCGCTCGTCGAGGCCGAGCAGGTCGTGCAGCACCTGGACTTGGCCGTCGCAACCGGCACCGGCGGCGATCCCGATCGTGGGAATGCGCACGCGGCGCGAGATCACGGCCGCGAGTTCGCTGGGCACGCGCTCCAGCACCAGCGCGTAGGCGCCGGCGTCGGCGAGCGCTTCGGCGTCGGCGATCACCTGGTCGGCGGACGACGGGTCCGTGCCCATCGCCGGGTAGCCGCCGAGGGCCAGCGACGACTGCGGGCCGAGCCCCACGTGGCCCATCACGCCGATGCCTGCGTCGACCATGCGGCGCACGAGGGGCGCGTAGTGCTCGCCGCCCTCGAACTTCACCGACTGGGCGCCGCTCTCCTTGAGCGCGCGCCCGGCGTTGCGCATCGCCTCGTTCGCACTGGCCTGGTAGCTCATGAAGGGCATGTCGAAGACGACGTGCGCCCGCTCGCTCCCTCGCACCACGGCGCGCGCGTGGTGGAGCATCTCGTCCATCGTGACGGGGATGGTGGACGGGTGGCCGAGGACGGTCATCGCGAGCGAGTCGCCGACCAGGAGAATGTCGGCCCCCGCCTCGTCCGCGAGACGGGCGAACGGCGCGTCGTACGCCGTGATCGCGACGAGTTTCTCGCCCTTGGCCTTCCGGGCGACGAGGTCGGGAATGGTGAGCCGCGGCATGTCAGTGAGCGTCAGAGGAGTCTGCGATGACCTGCGCCAACTGCTGCGCCGTCTCGGGGGTGATGCGGGCGGCCCCGACGGCCAGCGCAATGAGGTGCGTGATGTGCGCGTGGTACAGCGCCGCCGCCGGTGGCGGGAGGGCCCGTGCGCGTGCGGCCTGACGCGCGAGCGCGTCGACGTCGCCGCGGACCACGGGCCCCGTGAGGGCCGCGGACGGTGCGGGTGCGGCCGCCAGGTTCGCCGCGACGGTGCCCAGGAGATGCGCGAGGCCGTCGTGCGCGACGTCGCGGGGCAGGCCGACGCTGCGCCACTGTGCGTCGGCGATCTCCGCGAGCGCGACCGAGAACCCGGCGAGCATGGCCGCGCCCAGGTGGTAGGCCGGCTTCTGGTCCGCCGCGATGTCGAAGGGCCGCGCCCCCAGGGCGCCCGCCAGCTCCCGCAGCGCCGGGAGCGCCGCCGCGTCGCCTTCGACGGCGACCGCGGCCCCGCGGAACATCGCCGCATACGCCTCGCGAATGCCGTCGCCGCGCCGGGCCGCGATGGCGGCAAGCGGGTGCCACGAGGCGATGCGTGCGCCGCGCGCCGCGAGCGGCGACAGGCACGACGACGGGCGCGACCCGCTCGCGTGGAACACCGTGCGGCCGTCGACGTCGGTCAGCAGCGCAGCCGCGTCCTCGATTGCGCGGTCCGCCACGGTGAGCGCGATCAGCGGAGCCGCGCGGCCGACCTCGGCCAGCGACACCGCACGCGCGCCGACGGCGGCCGCGAGGTCCTCCGCCTTGGCGGGTGAGCGGCTCGCGACGGCGGCAACGGGGACCCCGGCGCTGGCACAGGCGTGTGCCAGCGCGGTCCCGACGGCGCCAAGGCCGACGATCGCGATGGGGGTGGAGATCACAGCGTGGAAGTTACCCGGGATGCGGCGGGAACGACACGACCGGTGGCCACGCGCATCGTCGCGTGACCACCGGTCGTGGACCCCTGCGGAGGGTCGTTGGTGCTAGGGGGTGATGTTGGTCTGGTTGGCGACCTTGCCGGGGGTGAGATGCGGCATGCCCGTCGGTGAGAAGATCGAACGACCCAACTGGCCGTACTCATTGTCCCCCCAGCAATAGACAGTCCCGGCCGTGCCAGGGGTTCCCACCTGCGAGGGACCCGCCCCGGTGGTTGTCGCGACGCCACAGGTGAAGAGCTCGCCGAGCGCCAGGTTGCGGAACTTCAGCGGACCGCCCGGATTGTTCACCGCGACCGGCGCAGCCGCCGATGCCAACGTGCCGTCACCGAGCTGGCCCGAGGTGTTGCGGCCCCAGCACCAGGCATCGCCGGTGCTGGTGAGGCCGCAGGTGTGGAACTCGCCGGCATAGAGACGGGTGAAGCCGGGGACGCTGGCGATGCTGACGGCCTGCGGCGTCGCAAGATTACTGCCGACACCACTCCCCGTGCCGAGCTGTCCGAATCCGTTGCTGCCCCAGCACCACGCCTTGCGGTCAACGGTCGCCACGCCGACTTCGAGGGCGCAGGTGTGCAGACCGCCGGCCACGAGCGAGGTGGAGTCGAAGGCGATCCCGGCGCCGCCGCCGACGGGGCCGACCATGAAGTGGCGGTCAGCGAAGTCTCCCAGTCCCAACTGTCCGTTGTCGTTCGCGCCCCAGCACCAGACGCGGTTCGCTCTGGGATCGGTCGATCGCGGCACCGCGCATGCATGGCGCTGACCAGTCGCGATATGCGACCACAGGCCCGGTGCACTACCCGTCACCGTGTCGACCACTCCCGGACCACCGCCGAGCTGTCCCCGCTCGGCATTGCCGTAGCAGTACGGGATGCCGCCGAGGGTGATCGCGCACGAGAATGACTCGCTGGCGGACACGATGCGCGTCGAGGCGAACTGCGGCAGGGAAGCCATTGACGGCACATCCCGTGCAACGGCCGAGTGGCTACCTCCAGAGGAGAAGAAATCACGCCCATCCGGTGCACTCCCCCAGCACAGAACACGCCGCGCAATGCTCAACCCGCACGTATGCGAATCACCACCCGTGATCTCGCGGAACGTGGGGACCGGCACATCCAGCTCCGCGCTGCTCCTCACCGGCCACATCGGCGCCGCCTGCGTCGAGTCCTTCGAGTTCCCCAACTGCCCGTCCGACCCAAAGCCCCAGCAGTACGCCCGGTCATCCACACCAACACCGCACGCAAAGTAGTTCCCCGCGTAGATATCGCGGAACGTCATCGTGCTCTGCGGATGGAAGTCCACCTGCTGCCCCGGCGCCGCCGGTGACGTGGCGCGCAACGTGGTGTTCCCCAGCCGGATCCCCGTCCGGAATCGCACCCGCGCAATGCCCGCCGTGTCCGTCGTGACGTTCACCGGGATCACCACGCCACCCGTCGGGTTCGGCTCGACGAATGCCACCGCCACGCCGCTCACGCGGTTCGTGTACTTGTCCTGGACCACCACACGGATCGTGTCGGTCTCGGTGCCGGCCACCACGGTCGCCAGCGTGTCGGAGAACGCCGTGTCGCGCAGCAGCTCGCGCGACGCATCCGGCGTCGCATGCACGACAATGGAGTCCACTTCATCACCCACCGTCGCACGCAGCACGTACCGCCCCGTCCTGGTGCCCAGGCGCCACGACACCGTCACCACACCCGCGGCGTTGGTCACGGCAGGCGCCGGCACACTGGCACTGTCCGTCGTCGGCCCCGTCGCCGTGAACGAGATGGTCGCCCCGGACACCGGCAGGTCGAGATCGTCGAGCAAGGTGTACCGGATGCCATTCACCCGCGTCGTCACCGGCAACGGCCCTGCGGGGATCGTCGTGCTGTCCACCACGAACGCGCTCGGCAGGCCGGGCAGAATGGTGCCGCTGAACGTCACCGAGTCGCGCACGGTGCCCCGCTGCAGGTACGCCCGCACACGCCACGGACCGGGCGTCGGCCCTGCCGTATACAGCGCCTGCGCAATGCCCGACGTGTTCGACAATCCGCGCGGCGGATCGACGCTCCCGCCGCCCGCGATGATCGTCCAGACCACCGTGTCGCCCGGCGTCACGTTGTCGAAGCGGTCGGCCGTGCGCACGTCGAAGAAGAACGACGGCGTGCGACCCTGCCGCACGGTGATGCCGTCCGTCTGCGTCTGCGTGGTCAGCTTCCGCACCTCGTCCGGCGTCGCCTGCACGCTGATCGTCACCGTGCGCCCGTTCACCGACGCCGTGATCGACTGCGTCCCGACCCGCTCACCCAGGGTCCAGTTCACCGCGACCACACCCGCCGCGCTCGTCGTGTCGAGCCCCTGCGACACCGACGGCGCTCCGTCGCCGCTCACCGTGAACGTGACCACCGCGTCCCTGACCGGCAGGCCGAGCGCATCGCGCACCGTGAAGCGCAGCTGATTCACCACGCTGCGCACCGGCAGCGTGGGCGCGGGGACGGTCGAGCTGTCGACGGCCAATGCCGTCACCACGCCCGGAATGATCTCGGTCGTGAAGTCCACCGAATCCCTGATCGCGTCGCGCACCACGTAGGCACGGACGCGCGCCGGGCCGGGGACCGCTCCCACCTCCCAGGTCGCCGAGGCGAAGCCGACGTTGTCCGACAGCGACCGCGGCGGGTCGATCGTGCCACCGCCAGCCAGAATGTTCCACGTCACGGTGTCGCCCGTGGTGAGGTTCCCGAAGCGGTCCGACGTCCGCACCACGATCGGCGCATTGAGCGCCAGCCCCTGCCGGGTCGTGGGCTCCGCCGCCGACACCACCGTCAGCTTCCGCGAGGTGTCCGGCGTGGCCGTCACCTGGATCGTCGCGACCGGCGCGCCCGTCACCGACGCCGACATCGTCCGCGTCCCCACGATCTCCCCGAGGGTCCACGCCGCCGTCACGACACCGTTTGCGTCCGAGACAGCGGTGGTCGGCGACACCGACCCACTGCCCGCCGGCACCGAGAAGGCGACCGAGGCACCGGCCACCGCGTGCCCGAACTGATCCTGCACGCGATACGCGATCCCCGCCTGCGTGGAGGCCACCATCACCGTCGGTGGTGGCGCGCTGTTCTCGTCGATCACCAGCAGCGTCGGCGCGCCCGAGGTGGCGCTGGCCGAGAAACTTGCAGAATCCAGCACGTAACCGCGCGTCAGGTAGGCGCGGGCAGAGTTCTCCCCAAGTGTCGTGCCCAGGGTCCACGTCGTGGTCACCAGGCCCTGTCCGTTCGACGTCGCCGTCGGCGGGTTCACCGTGCCACCGCCCGACATCACGGCCCAGGTCACGGTCGCCCCCTGCACCGGCTGCCCCCCCGCGTCGACGACCCGGACGGTCAATGCCTCCGGCAGCGGCAGCGCGACCGGCCCCGTCTGCACGTCGCCGACCTGCTTGCGCAGTCCCGCCGCGAAGGTGGCGTCCGGCACCTGCGAGGACCCGGTGGTGGCCTCCCCACGACACCCCACGAGACCTGCTGTGAGGGCGAGGGAGGCGACGAGAGCCGCAGTCGTCGTGTTGCGTGCGAACATTGGGGGGTGCTCCATCGTGGATGGCAGTAACAACGGGAACGGGATATCGTCCTAGACCGGGACGCGGCCGATTGCCACACCACCCTCGGTGCGACCCGCTCCCCTTCTTCAATGCCTCTGAAAGACGTCCCGACCATCCATGCCGTAACGGACCACGCCGTTCTCGGTGACCCGGACTTTCCGAAACGGGCGGCCGACGTCCTGCGCGCCCTGGGTCCCGCAGGGGCGATTCACCTCCGGGGCCACGGCGTCGCGGGGCGGGCACTGCTCGCGATCGCCGAGGCGCTGATCCCGGTCCAGCAGGAGACGGGCGGCTGGCTGGTGCTCAACGATCGGCTCGACGTGGCACTGGCCGCGGGTGCACGCGGCGTGCAGCTCGGGCGGCGGTCCCTGCTCAATACAGATGTGCGCCGCGTCGCCCCCGGGCTGGCCCTCGGGGTCGCCGTGCATGCCGACACCGAAGCCCGGCAGGCGACCGATGCCGACTGGTGGCTGGTCGGCCACATCTTCGACACGCCGTCGCACCCCGGAGTCGCCGGACGCGGCACCCGGCTCCTCGGTGCCTTGCGGCCCCACCAGGTGCCGATGATCGCGATCGGCGGCATCACGCCGGGCAACGCCGCCGAGGCCCGCGAGGCCGGCGCCCACGGCGTCGCGGCCATCCGCGGGATCTGGCTCGCCAGTGACCCCGCACGGGCTGCGAATGAGTATCTTTCAGGGATGACCGCTGTGACCACCGCCTGCGCGGAATTGACAATCCAGGTCAACGGCGAAACCCGTGTGGTACCACCGGGTTGCACCGTGCAGACCTTGCTGGACTCGCTCGCCCTCGACCCCCGGCTGGTCGTGGTGGAGCGCAACCGCACCATTCTCAGGGACCGCGACGCCTTCGCCACCACCGCCCTCGCGGCGGGTGACGTGCTCGAACTCGTGCACTTCGTGGGAGGAGGCTGACCGGTGACGCCTCTCGACACCCCACTGGTGATCGGCGGCCGGATCTTCGCCTCCCGGTTGATGGTCGGCACCGGCAAGTACAGTTCCACGCAGGCCATGACCGACGCGATCGATGCGTCGGGCGCCGAGGTGGTGACGGTCGCCGTGCGCCGTGTGGACCTGAGCGACCGGAGCGCCGGCTCGATCCTGCACGCGCTGTCGCCGGACAGGTACTTCCTGCTTGCCAACACGGCCGGCTGCTACACCGCGGCCGACGCGATCCGCTACGCCCGGCTGGGGCGCGCGGCCGGCTTCAATGAGTTCGTCAAGCTCGAAGTCATCGGTGACGAGTCCACCCTGCTGCCCGACACCGCCGGCCTGATCGAGGCCACCCGTGTGCTGGCCGCCGAAGGCTTCGTCGTCATGGCCTACAGCAACGACGACCTCATCACGGCGCTGCGGCTCGAGGACGCCGGCGCCGCCGCCGTCATGCCGCTGGCCTCGCCGATCGGGTCCGGTCTGGGCCTGCTCAACCCCTATGCGATCCGCACCATCAAGGCGCGGATCGCCTGCCCGGTGATCGTCGATGCCGGGGTGGGCACCGCCAGCGACGCCTGCGTCACCATGGAACAGGGGGTGGACGGGATCCTCATGAACACCGGCATCGCCGCGGCGAGCGATCCGGTGTCCATGGCCACGGCCATGCGCCACGCGGTGCTGGCGGGGCGCCTGGCGTACCTCGCCGGGCGCATGCCGCGGCGCGAGGTGGCCGTGCCGAGCTCGCCCACGTCCGGCATGCTGTCGTGACGGTGCCCTCCGAAATGGTGCAGTCCTCCGCCCCGCGCGGCGGGGTCACGCCGTCCCGTGTCGCGGTGGCGCAGATTCTCTCGGCCCTGCGCGACGGCGACCTGCTGGACCTCGCCTTCGACCGCGAGACCCGCGCGCTGGACGCTCGCGACCGTCGCTGGGTGCAGGAGTTGACCTACGGCCTGCTGCGCAAGCGGGCGTGGCTCGACGCCTTGCTCACGGAGCGGGTGCGGGGCAGCCTCGCCCGGCTGGACCCCGACCTCTGCGACCTGCTGCGCGCGGGGGCGTACCAACTCCTGCAGATGCGCTCCGTGCCGCCCTACGCCGCCATCGGCCAGACGGTGGAGCTGGCCAAGGGGCGCCACGGCGTGGGCGCGAGCAAGCTCACCAACGCGGTGCTCCGCCGCCTGGACCGCGAGCGCGGAGCCCTGGCGCCCGTCCCCCCCACCGACGCGATCGACGCGCTCGCGCTCGAACATTCGCATCCGCGCTGGCTGGTGCAGCGCTGGGCGCTGCGCTTTGGCGCGACGGAGGCGGCCGCCCTGCTCGCGGTGAACAACACCGAGCCGGGGACCTATGCCCGGCCCTACGGCGTGAGCGCCGACGCACTGATGGCCGCGCTCCCCCCGGGAACAGGCTACGTGAACCCCGAGACGCTGGTCCCGGACTCGGTGAAGCTCACCCTCGGCATGCCGCTGACCGAGCTGCCGGCCTTTACGCAGGGCCTGTTCTTCGTGCAGGACCCGGCGGCCACGCTGGTCACCATGTACGCGGCGCTCACGCCGGGCAGCATCGTGGCCGACCTCTGCGCCGCCCCGGGCGGCAAGGCGCTGGAGTACGCGCGGCAGGCCGCGCTGGTCGTTGCCGCGGACCGCAGCTTCGGGCGCCTGCAACGGGTCAGCAGCAACGTTGCCCGCCTCGACGCGCGCACCGTGGTCCCCCTGGCCATGGACGCGCTGCAACCGGCGCTCGGCGCCGTCGATGCGGTCGTGCTCGACGCCCCCTGCACCGGGACGGGGACCTTTCGGCGCCACCCCGACGCGCGCTGGCGCCTCAAGCCCTCGGACCTCGCGGTGACGGCGACCGCGCAGCGCGCCCTGCTCGCCCAGGCCGCGCGGCTGGTCCGCCCCGGCGGTCTGCTCGTGTACAGCACCTGCTCGCTCGAGCCCGAGGAGAACGACCAGCCGGTCGAGGTGTTCCTCGCCACGCACCCCGAGTTCACGCTCGAGCCGCCGCCGGAGGGCACGGTGCCCGCCTCGGCGCTCGACCGCGGATTCCTGCGCGTGCTCCCCCAGCGCCACGGCAGCGACGGCGCCTTCGCCGCCCGGCTGCGGCGGGCCCCTGCTCCCACCTGACCGGGCACCGCCAATGTCCATTGTGATCGCCCCGTCGCTGCTCAGTGCCGACTTCGCACGCCTCGCCGACGAGATCGCGATGTGCGAGGCCGGAGGCGCGGACTGGCTGCATATCGACGTGATGGACGGGCACTTCGTGCCCAACCTGACCTTCGGCCTGAAGGTCATCGAGGCCTGCCGCAAGGTGTCCGCGCTGCCGCTGGACGTGCACCTGATGGTCGAGCGGCCCGAGCAGTACTTCGAGGACTACGCCGCCGCCGGTGCCGCGGTCCTGACGTTCCACGTGGAAGCGGCGCCGCACCTGCACCGGCAGGTGCACCGGATCAAGGAGCTCGGGGTACGAGCCGGTGTGGCGTTGAATCCCTCCACGCCCCTGGCGTCGGTCGACGAGATCGTCGCGGACCTCGACCTCCTGCTGATCATGACGGTGAACCCGGGATTCGGCGGTCAGCAGTTCATCGAGCAGACCGTGGGCAAGACGGCGCGGGCGGCGGCACTGCTGCGGAGCGTGCACAGCCAGGCCCGCCTCGAGGTCGACGGCGGGGTCGGTCGCAGCACGATCGCGCGGGTGCGTGCGGCCGGTGCGGATGCTTTCGTGGCGGGCAATGCCGTCTTTGGCGCGGCGGATCCGCGCGCGGAGATCGGCGTCCTGCGCGCCCTCGCGGAGGACGCCTCGTGACCGTGAAGGAGCAGTGGATGGTCGTCGGGACGGTGGTGTTCGCCCTGTCCGGCGCGGTCGCGGCCGTGTCGAAGTTCCTGGGGCACGAGTTCCAGCAGGTGACGGTGGGCTCGACCGCGCCGGACTTCGAGGCGTTCACCGTCGCGGATTCCACGCAGGCCGCCACCCCGGTCACGCTCGAGGCGTACAAGGGGAAGGTCACCCTGCTGAACGTGTGGGCCACGTACTGCATTCCCTGCCGGACCGAGATGCCGTCGATCCAGCGATTGTACGAGGAGTACAAGGATCGCGGCCTGCAGGTCGTGGCCGTGTCGGTCGACGCCCCGGGCATGGAACAGGCGATCCGCGCGTTCGCCGCCGAGTACACGCTGAGCTTCGACGTGCTCTACGACCCGCCTGGCGCGATCCAGCGCAACTATATGACCGTCGGCATCCCCGAGACCTTCCTGATCGGGAAGGACGGCATCATCCGGTACAAGGAGATCGGCGGACGCGAGTGGGATGCGCCCACGATCCGTGCGCTCGTGGAGCAGTTGCTGGCCGAATCGTCCCCGTGAGGCGCCGGGCGCCGTGACCCTGGTCCTCGGCATCGAGACCTCCTGCGACGAGACCTCTGCATCGGTCGTGGAACACGACGCGGACGGCGCACGCATCCGGTCGCTGGTGATCCTCTCGCAGGACGTCCACCGCATTTTCGGGGGAGTGGTGCCGGAGCTCGCCTCGCGCGCGCACCTGACCGCGGTGGACCCCGTGGTGCAGCAGGCGTTGCGCGACGCCGGCGTCGGCCTCGCGGACCTCGACGCGATCGGGGTGACGTACGCGCCCGGACTGGTCGGCGCGTTGCTGGTCGGCGTGAGTTATGCCAAGGGCCTGGCGCTCGCGTGCGGGCTGCCGCTCGTCGCCGTCCATCACCTGGAGGGCCACTTGTTCGCGCAGTCGCTCGAGGACGCGGACGCCGAGCCGCCGTTCACCGCGCTGCTGGTCTCGGGCGGGCACACGCTGCTGCTGGATGTCCCGGTGTGGGGGCAGTACCGGCTGCTGGGCCGCACCCGCGACGACGCGGCGGGCGAGGCCTTCGACAAGGTCGGGAAACTGCTCGGCCTCGGCTATCCCGGTGGCCCGGCGGTCGAGCGCCTCGCGCGCGGCGGCGACCCGGCCGCGTTCCGCTTCTCGCGCCCGATGCTCCACGGCGGGCAGCGCCCGGGCGACGACGATTTTCTCGACGTCTCGTTCAGTGGCCTGAAGACCGCCGTGCGCCGTGCCACGCAGGACGCGGGCGACCAGCTCGACGCGGTCCGCGCCGACATCGCGCGCGGCTTCCAGGACGCGTTGATCGGGACCCTGGTCGAGAAGACGGCACGCGCCGCCCAGCTCCATCAGCGCACGCGGATCGTCCTCGGCGGGGGGGTGGCCTGCAATGCGGCCCTCGTCGCCGCGATGCGTGCGCGCGCCGCCCGCTTCGCGGCGGTCGTCCACGCCCCCTCGCCCCGCCTGGCCACCGACAACGCGGCGATGATCGCCCGCGCCGCGGTGTATCGTTTGACGATCGGCGACACGGCCGGTCCCGACCTCAATGCACACGCGGCGCGTCCCCTGCCCGGACTCGCGGCCTGACCCCCGTCTGATGGACCCCATCATCCACCACCCGTTCGCCTACGCGCTCGGCCCCGTGCAGATCACGGGGTTCGGCATCGCGATGGTGCTGTCGTTCGTGATCGCGCAGATGATCGCGGAATCGCTGCTCGCCCGCCGCGGCTACGACCCCGCGCCCATGGGAGACATCACGGTCGCGGCGGTGATCGGGGGGATCGGGGGGGCCAAGCTCTACTACGTGATGCTCACCCGCGACATCGGCGACCTGTTCAGTCGCGGCGGGTTCGTGTTCTGGGGGGGCTTGATCGGGGGGATCCTGGCGACGTACCTGGTCATTCGCGCCAAGCGGATGACCTTCCCGCAGGTGAGCGACGCGGTCGCGCCCGGCCTCGCGGCCGCGTACGCCGTGGGACGCACGGGCTGCTGGACGGTGGGCGACGACTACGGGCTTCCGTGGGACGGCCCGCTGGCGGTCGCCTTCCCCGAGGGGGCGCCGCCGTCGACCGCGGCGGTGATGGAGCGGGCGTTCGGCGTGACCTTCCCGCCGGGGACCGACCCGGCGAGCGTGATCGCCGTACATCCGACGCAGCTCTATCAGGTCGCGCTGGCGATGCTCATGTTCGGCATCCTCTGGCGCTTCCGCGACCACAAGCACGCCGAGGGCTGGCTGTTCGGGCTGTACTGCATCCTCGCGGGGGCGGAGCGCTTCATCATCGAGTTCTTCCGCGCCAAGGATGACCGCTTCTTCGGCGTGCTCACCATGGCGCAGGTGATCGCCATCGCGTTCGTGGTGGGGGGCGTTGTGTGGATGCAGATGCGCCGCACGCCGGGGCAGGGGCGCGCGACGCCGGGCGTCGCGCGCTGAGCCCGATCACTCGCAGATCGTCCCCATCCCCTGCTGGCGACAGGACGGCAGACGCCACGTGCCGCCGTCCACGAGGACCTGTTCCCCCTCGGCGAAGCGCACCAGCGCCCGTACACGGTAGGTGTTGGGCGCGACCGTCTCCGTGATCGTCGGGATGTAACGGGAGCCGGACGTCAGCGTCACCGACTGCCCCGCCGCGAGGGTCAGTGCGTTGGTGGCCGAACAACCCTCGCGCGCAGACTCGTCATAGACGATGGCGTCGCCCTGGATGGCCAGGAACTGGATGCCGACCGGACACGCCAGCGAGATGCTGCGCGTGATGGTCGCGTTGGTGGTGTTGGTCACCGTCACGGTCGTGCTGAAGAACGTAAGGTTCTGCGTGACCTCCGCGACAAGGCGAAGTCCCTGAGCGCTCGTGGACGGTCCGGAGGAATCGTCGTCTCCGCATGCGGCGAGGGTGATCGCGACCAGCGCGGCTCCGATGATGTTGCGCATGACTGTTGCCTCTGAAAGGGCCTGGGAAACCGGAGCATGGAGCGCCCCGGCACCTCTGGAATACCGCGACTCCCGCCGCCTGACGCAAGGGGGGAGGGGGGCTCAGTGACGTTCGGCGCTGGACGAACGGTGCAGCAAGGCCCGCCACCGGCGCCCGGCGGCGCCCCGGGAGTCCGCGAGCGGTGCGAGAATGGCCCCCCAGCCATCGTCGGCGGCCCGGAACACCTGCTGCACCGCCTCGACCCACGACGTCCAGCGGTGCGCGCGCTGCTGGTCGTCTGCGGCACCGCGCACGGCCGCACCGGCCGCCGCGAGCGCGCGGAGCGCCTGGTACACCTCCGCGGTGCACTCCTCGAGTTCGGCGATCACGGCCCGCCGGTCGCCCCCATCGCGCGGAAAGCGGTCGGCCGCGAGGGTGTCGAGCATCGCGTCCCACGCGCTGCGCAACTGTTCGGCGTCGAAGGCGGCGACCCGCCCGGACCAGAGCGCGGCCTCGTGCGCCGCACGGCGCGCCGACAGCAGCGGCGCGAAGTACCGGGCGTGGTCCGAGCCGAGGGCGCTCGGCATCGCGAAGTGCCGCAGGCCGCGCGTCACCTCCGGGAGCAGGAACGGGTCGGCGTGCTCACGCATGGACGATCGCGTCCACGACACGGGCCGTGTCGGTGAGGTCCGGGAACAGGGCCGCGGGGTCGTAGGCGGCGAGAGCATCCACCGAGTATCCCCCCGTCGCCACGCCGATGGCGCGTGCGCCGACCTCGGCGCCGCAGGTGAGGTCGTGCGGGGTGTCGCCGATGATCACCAGCGCGTCGCCGGGCACGGGGCGTCCCAGCAGGGCCGACGCACGCTGCTGGGCGACCGCGGGGAGGGCGGCACGGCGTTCATCGTCGCTCCCGAACGCCCCGACGCGAAAGCGATCGAAGCGCAGCAAGGCGGCACTGATCTTCGCCGCCGCGCCCTCGACGACGTTGCCGGTCAGGAGTCCGAGCACCACGTCGTCCCGGCGCTCAAGCGTGTCGAGCACCGCGTGGATCCCGTCGAACACCTCGACCATCGCGGCCTCGCGCAGGCGCGCGTGCAGGCCGTCGAGATACGCCGCCATCACGGCCGGGAGCTTCGCCGAGATCACGGCGTCGTCGACGCCGGCCGCCCGCATCAGGTCGCGCACGATCTGCCGGTCGGTCTTCCCGTCATAGCGGTAGGCGGCCGGCCCGGTGGTCCCGAACGCCTCGAGGAGCGCGGCCTCCATCGACATGCGCCCGGCGCCGTGCGCGGACAGCAGGGTGCCGTCGATGTCGAACAGGGCGATCCTCATCGGCGGGAGAGGTACACGCCACCGACGACGCAGGCGGCGCCGACGAACTGGAAGCCCGTCGGCTGCTCGTGCAGCACGACCCAGGCGACGCCGAGTGCGATGATGGGTTGCAGGTTGGCGTACATCGCCGTGCGCACGGGCCCGAGGATGCGGACGCCGCGATACCAGAAGAGGTAGGCCACCACGAACGCCAGGAACGCGGAGTACAGCACCGCGCCCCAGGCCGCGAGCGGGACGGCGTCGAAGTCCGTGGCACGCAATGCGGGCAGGCCCATCAGCAGCATCGGGAGCACCGCACCGAAGACGGTCCACGCCGCGATCTGCACACCGTCCACGCGGTGGGTGAGCGGCCGCAGCCCCAGCGTGTAGAACGCCCAGCACAGCGAGGCGCCGAGCACGAGCACGAGGCCCAGCGGCGAGTCGTCGGGCGCGCCCGGTGCCGCGGCGGCGGACACCACCAGGGCGATGCCGGTCAGCGAGAGGGCGATGCCGACGGCGGCGCGGCGCGTGATCCGCTCGTGGCCGGTGAGCTGCAACAGGATCGCGATGAGCGCCGGCGTGCCGGCGATGACGAGCGCCGCCGTGCCCGCCCGGGCGCGGTGCAACCCGTTGAGGAACAGGAACTGATAGATGGCGTGACCGAGCAGCCCGAGCAGCATCAGGCGTTTGGCATCCGCCGCCGACGGTCGCCGCGCCCCTGGCGCGAACGCGATCACGGCGAGGGCGGCCGCGGCGAGGACGACGCGCAACGCATTGAACGCCTCGGGGGTGAACGAGGCGGCGCCGAACTTCATCACGCTGAAGTTCACACCCCAGATCGTCGCCATGAGCAGCAGCATGGCGTCGGTCGAGGTGACGTGGAACGCGGAGGCGGCCCCGGGCGTGGACACACGGGGATCCGCCGGCACCCCAGGGGTTCGCGGGGCGTCGGAGGCGGCAGACATATGCGCGAAAGCTAACGGGGGTCGGAACGCGGCCCGCAGCACCGGTCGACCCGGTACCTTTCGGTCTTCGCGCTGACCACCGGACTCATGCAACTCGCCTTCGTACTGCTCGCCGATGCGGCGAACCTCTCCGTTGAGGGAAAGCTCAACATCCTCGGTGTCTTCGACGCCCTCCAGGTCGCGGCCCTGCCCGCCCTGCATCCGCGCGCGACCGTCGTGATCCGGCTCAAGGGCAGCCGGGACGAGGCCGGTCGCCACGAGTTGCTGCTCTCATGGCACGCGCCGGACGGCGGCGAACTCTGGTCGTCCCGCGGGGACCTCGACATCGGGGCCCCACCCACGAGCGCCATGGAGATGGACGTCCCGCTCCTGATGAACCTGGATCTGCCGATCGCCGCCGCGGGCACACACACGTTGCGGGTCGTCGTGGACGGCGAACTCCAGGGCGAGGCGCAACTGCACGTCAGTGCAGGTGCGCCGGCCATGGCCCCGCCGGTCGGCGGGCTGTTCTCGTAGGGGCTGCCGGGCCGGGACACCGACCACCTGCGGTGCCCCGCGACGTGATCACACGCCGCGGATCCGCGGGCCCGGCGGGGTGGGGTGGTCGGGCGCGACCGGCTCGCAGGTCCGGCAGCGGACCACGCCACGCAGCGAACAGCGCAGACACACGAAGGCACCGCACTCCCGGCAGGGGTAGCCCTCGGACGCACGCGCCTCCTCGCCACAGGCGGTGCAGATGATGCGGTCGGTCACGGCCGGTGTGGCGTCGGTCATCGTCCCCCCTTGGCCAGGTGGTACTGCTGGATCTTCTTGATCAGCGTCGCGCGGGAGATCCCCAGTTCCTTCGCCGCGTGCGTGCGGTTGAAGTCGTGCGCACGCAGCGTCCGGTCGATATGCGCCCGTTCGACGTCGTCGAGCGACTTGGGCACGTGATGCTCCACGTGAGCGCCCGTCGCCGACCGGACTTCGTGCGGGAGATGCTCCACGGCGATGCTCGACGCGCCGCGCGCGAGCAGCACGGCGCGTTCCAGCACGTTGCGCAGTTCGCGGACATTGCCCGGCCACGCGTGGCGCAGCAGGTGCTCCAGCGCCGCGTCGGCGATGCGCGGCGGCGCCCCGCCGATCTGCGTCGCGAGGTCCCGCAGGATCGCGCCGATCAGCGCGACCAGGTCCTCCTGGGAGCGGGCCCGCAGCGGGAGCAGCGTCACCGGCAGAATGCTCAGCCGGTAGAACAGGTCCTCGCGAAACTGCCCGGCGGCAACCGCCGCCGCGAGATCGCGGCTGGACGCGGCGATGATGCGGACATCCGACGGGTACTCCTCCGTCCCCCCGACGCGGCGCAGGCCGCGCCCCTCGAGCACCCGGATGATCTTGGGCTGCAACTGCGCGTCCAGGTCCCCGATCTCGTCGAGGAACAGGGTGCCGCCCGCGGCGGTCTCGATCAACCCCGGGCGGGCGACACCGCCGCGCTCATCGCCGAACAACTCGATGTCCAGCGAATCGGCGTTCACCGCGCCGCAATGGACGTCGACGAAGGGCCGCGTCGCCCGCGGACCGGCCGCGTGAATGTACTCCGCGACGCGTCCCTTGCCCGTGCCGCTCTCGCCGAGCACGAGCCCGACGGTGCGATCGTTCAACGCCAGCAGCTCGATCTGCCCCCCGATCTCGCGCATCACCGGCGAGCCGCCCAGCACGAGCTGCTGATCGCCCCGACGGTGCGAGACCAGGCGATTCAAGCGGCGCAGTGCCGACTTCTCCAACCCACGCTCGGCCGCCAGCCGCAGCAGCGACAGGTCCACCGGCTTGGCCAGGAAGTTCTCCGCCCCGGATTGCAGCGCGCGCACGGCCATCGGCACATCCCCGAAGGCCGTGATCATGATGACGACGGGGTCGTGCTCCTGCAGCGCCTCGAGCACGTCGAAGCCCGTGGCGTCCGGCAGGTGGACGTCGAGCAGCGTGAGATCCGGGCGGGTGCGCCGCCAGGCCGCGATCCCCTCCGCGGCCGTGTGCGCCTCGATCACCGTGTGTGCGCCGTGCTGCCGGAAGAACGCCGCGAACGTCGCGGTGATCGACGCTTCGTCGTCGACGATGAGGATGTTGGCCATGGATCAGGCGGATGGGTCGCGGCGGACGGGCAGATCGATGACAAATGTACTGCCATCCGCGACCGTGGACCGCACCGTCAGCGTGCCGCCGTGCTCGCGCACGATCCCGTCGCTGATCGGCAGGCCCAGCCCGGTGCCGAGGCCGCGCGGCTTCGTCGTGTGGAAGGGGTTGAAGATCCGCTCGAGCTGGTCGGGAGGGATCCCCACGCCCGAATCGGTGACCGCGCAGCGGACCCGGTGTGCGTCCACCGTCGTCGAGATGACGATGCACCGTGGCCGCTCCCCGTGGACGACGGCGTGCTCCGCGTTGGTGAGCAGGTTGACCAGCACCTGCTGCAGCGAGGCCGGATCGCCGAGCACGAACACCGCCTCCGGCGCGAGTTGCAGCTCGAGCACGATCTGCTGCTTGCGCAGGAAGTGCGCCCGCAGCTCGACGGTGTCGCGCACGAGCTGATTCACGTCCACGGGAATGCGGTCCGCGTCCCCCTGCCGCACGAACGCGAGCAGCTTGCGCACGATGCGCACGGCGCGGGCGCTCTCCGCCGCGATCACCCGCCCGTACTCCCGCCGTTCGCGCTCGGTGGTGGACGGTTCCCCGAGGAGCTGCGCGTGGGTGCTGATGCCGGTCAGCGGATTGTTGAGCTCGTGCGCAACGCCACCCACCAGCTGTCCCAGCGCCGCGAGCCGCTCCTGCCGCACCAGCTCCGTCATCAGGACCCGCTCCTGCGTGACGTCGCGGGCGATCCCGAGGATCCCCGTCACCACGCCACCGTGCCGCAGCGGGGTGTGCGAGACGGACAACCAGCGCGAGACACCCTCCACGGGCGCGGTGTGACATTCGAACCGCACCGACTCGCCCCGCAGCGTCTCCGACACGGCGGTCGAGGTCACCGCCGACTCGGACGCCAGCCACCAGTGCGCGATGGGTGTCCCCACCGCGGCCTCGCGGTCGACACCGAACAACGCCGCCCCCGCCGCGTTGACCGACGTGATCAGCGCATCCCGGTCCAGGGTGTACACGGCATCCGATGCGCGATCCAGCACGTCGCGATACCGGTCCGCCAGGGCATGGAAGGACGTGACGTCGTCGAAGAACACCACGGCCCCGCCTTCGGGGTGCGGCGAGACCACCAGGTCGTACACCAGCCCCGCGTCCGGATGCACCACCGTCGCGCGGTGCGCCTGGCGGTCGAGAAGCGTGCGGTCCAGCGGCCGCAGCGTCGACGCGGACTCCCCGAGCAATGCGTCCTGGAAACTGCGGCCGAGCAGGAGGTCCGCACTGGCCGCAGCCCCCAGCAGCTCGGTCGCGCGCACGTTGGCCCGGACGATGCAGCCGTAATGATCCACGACGACCAGCCCCGCCGCGATGGTGTCGAACAGCAACGACAGCTCCCGCGACGCGGCCAGGGACTCCTCGAACAGCCGGGCGTTCACCACCGCGACCGCCACGTGGTCCGACAACCGCTGCAACACCCGGGCGTCGGCGTCGGTGAACGGCATCTCGCGGTTGAAGATGGCGATCGCCCCGCTCGTGTGATCGGCCGTCAGCAGCGGCGCGATCACCGTCCGGCGGACTCCCGCCAGTTCCCGCATCGGGACATACGAGTCCGGGTCCGCCGCCACGTCGTTCGCGATCAAGTACCGGCCCGAGCGGACGACGCGGCCGCTCATCGACGCGTGCAGCGGCAGGAACATCCCCGCCAGGGGCTCCCCGGCGCCACTGGCGGACACGACGTGCAAGTGCTCCCCCTTGCGCAGCATCACCGCAGCACCCTCCGCGCCCAGCAAGGCGAGGAGATGCCGCTGGATCAGCCGGAGCACGTCGCGCAGCTTCAGCGACGCAGTCACGGCCCGCGCGACCTCGGACAACGCCTCGGTCTGCCGTCGCTCCTGCTGACTCGTCGTATACGACTCGGCGTTGATCAGGGCGATCGCGGCGTGATCGGCGATGGTCGCCAGCACCAGCACGTCGTCCGCATCGAATGCCTGCCGCGCGCGCGCATACACCCCCAGCACGCCAAGGAGTCGGCCGCCGCTCCGCAGCGGAACCGCGAGCGCGGACCCGACGCCGTCGACGTCGCCGCCAACGAGGTCGGACAGCGCCACCGCGTGCCCCGGCTCGCTGCCGACCACCGGGATGTGCACGGCGTCGCCCGAACGCGCCACGGTCGCAATGATCCCGGCGCCGAGCGGCGACGACTCGCGCACCCGCTCGACGCCCCCGTCCACGTGCAACCCGATCCGCAGAGTCTCCTGCTCGAGATCGGGATGCGCGATCACGATGCCGCGGCAGGGAATCACCTGCTCCACCTGGCGCACCAGCTCCCGGCAGACTTCATCGGGGTCCAACGTGCGCGACAACTGACCGCCGACCGTCTGCAGGTACTTCAGTCGCGCGATCCGCCTGGCGACGGACTCCGCGTGCGCGACCTCCTGCACGGTCCGCGCGGCCTCGTCGGCCAGCAGGCGGAGGGCCGCGAGCAATCCGGCATCGACGGGCGCGTCGGGAGGGACCAGCAGTACACGGATCGCCGCGCCGCCCGGCTCCGTGGCGACCGGGATGCTCACCGCGCCCAGCCCCTCGGCGAGCGGGTGCTCCCAGGTCGTGGCGGCGGCGCTCGACAGCATCCGGTCGACGTCCGTCGCCACCCCGCGCGCCGCAACGACGAACTCGGGCACGCCACTCGCGGACAGGAGCACGATGGCGACCGTGGGCACGCCGAGCGCGCGCATGCCGTCCACGAAGACCTGGAGCCGGGCATCGAGCGTGCCGCCCCCGCGGGCCGCCGCGAGCGTGTCGCGCAGCACGACCGACCGGACCTGATCCCGCTGCGCCGCGCGCAGTGCCGCAGCGACCGGGGCGGGCAACGTCGCCACTGCGGCTGCCCACTCTTCGGCCGTCGGGATGGGCTCAGGGGCTGACATCGCGCGAATACGGTGCCGAGGAGGAAGAGAATCGCAAATGTATCACGGGGAAGACGACGGGACGAGCAACTGCGCTCCCCCGCGCTCGACGCTCGACTCCAACGGGACGAGCCCCAGCAGTTCGCCATCGGCTTCGACCGGACAAGGCGGATGGGTCTCGATCCGGATGACGGCACCGCGCGCGAACACCAGACGAGGGTCCGGTCGAAAGTCGCGCCGGGCCATCTTGCCGAGCAGTGTCACTACGTCACCGGGCCCGGAAGCGTTGTACAAACAGAGGTCCAACGCCCCGTCGTCGGGCACGATCCCCGGCCCGAGTTGGAGCACGCCGTTCAGGATCGATCCGACGTTCGCGATCATCGCACCCGCGCAGTGATCGTGCTCGAACACCCGGCCATCGACCTCGGCGCGGACGTGGAAGGTGTCGCGCCGGATGATGGCGGCCGAGGCACTGGCGACGTAGGCGAGCACGCCGGCGCGCCGGCGCCACTCGGGGGATGCCCCCGCGATCATCGCCGCGTCGATGCCGACGCCGGCAGCGACCGCGAACCGCCGGCCGTTCGGCAGCACGCCCAGGTCGATCGATCGCGTGCGCCCGCGCAGCAGGCGGGGCACGGCCTCACGTACGTCGAGCGGGATCCCGAGCGCGCGGGCCAGGAGGTTGCCCGTGCCCCCGGCGAGGATGCCCACCGCGCGCGCCGTCCCGCTCAGCGCATCCACGACCTCCATCGCCGTGCCGTCGCCACCGAGAGTGAAGACGTGGTCGTAGCGCTCCACGACGGCCCGTGCCAGCGCGGCGGCGTGCCCGGCGTACTCCGTGACGACCGCGTCGGCCACCACGCCCGCTGCCGCGAAAGCCGCCATCGTGCGCGCCTGCAGAGCCGTGCCACGACGCGACGCCGGATTGATGAGGACCAGCGCCGTGGCCGTCAGAACCGCCACGTCCGGAAGACGTCGAGCCCCCACTGCCGCGGCGTCGGCGCGAACCCGCGGGCGCTGGCGCCGTTGGCGCAGAGCAGCGCAGAGGTCGAGGGTTCCATGCCCCCGGAGACGCCCAGCAGGTCGCTGAACCGCCAATCGACCTTCACGCCGACCGCGTCGGCGAGGGCGACGGGATCGAAGTTCCCGCCGCCGTCACCGCCGACGAGATGGCCGACCTGGCAGAGCCCGGCATCGATGCGCAGGAACAGATTGTCCGTCAACTGCCCGGAGCCCCGCAGGCGGGTCCCGCTCAGCATGGAACTGCCCAGGTTCCGTCCGCTCGCCGGGGTCTGCCCCACGGCAGCGGTCTGCACCTCGAACAGATCGATCGCGCCACCCGTGAGCCGGCTGCCGATCGCACTGCCGAGCGATTGCAGCAGGAGGTTCGCCGCCGTCGAGGTGTAGTCGGACGCCCGACCGCCCACCTCGAAGCTGGGAGACCCGGTCACCAGGTAGCTGATCAGGTCCGCGCCACTGATCCGCACGGAATCCGGACTCTCGAGCCGCAGCGTCGGCGACAGCATCGTACCGCTGAGCACGGCGCGCACGCGCACGTCCTGGCGTGCATCGCCCTGGTCGTACTGCCGCACCGTGTAGAGCGCCGAGATGTCGAGCGCGGCGTTGTTGTCCGGATCGCCGAAGAACCGGACCGTTCCGCCCTCGACTTCCATCGTCCGCTGGATCACGCCGAGGTTCAGCCGGTACGTGCCGCGCTCGGCCAGCAGCGTGCCGTCGAGCGCGAGCTGCCGTTCACCACGGTCCGCCGCACGCTGACTGCGGCCCGCGGCGACCTTCAGGCCGCCGCCCAGTTTCACGTTCGCCTCGCTCGAGCGCAGCCAGAGGTCGGGGCCCGCGTTCACCGTGACGTTGCCGACCCGCAGGTTCTCGACCAGGTCGGTCGGCGCCGCGGGCAGCAACTGCCGGTTGGCGAACACCGTCGTGTCCACGATCCGGTAGAACTCGGGGTCGTCGAGCGAGATGACGTTCTTGCGATACACGTCGGGGATGAAGATGTCGCCCCCGTCGATGGTCACGCTGCCCGTCAGGTCGCTCCCCGACTCGCGGCCGGCGAGCCGCAGTTCCGTCGACACGTCGAGCGTGGCGACGTTCGCCTTGTCGATCGCGCGGAACTGCGCGGAGCGGACGCGGATGTCGAAGGACAGGTCCGAGGGGTCGGAGATGTTCACCCAGCCGAACACACGCCCCTCGTTCCCGGCGCGCGAGCCGCTGATCGCGGACAGGCGGCGCACCTGGACCGTGTCGCCGACGAACTCGATGTCGCCCTGCACGTCCCGCCAGCGCACGGCACCCAGCGCGGGCAGCCCGAAGGCCGCATTCACGACACGGAGGCGGCCATCCACCCGGGGCCGGTCCCAGGTCCCGCCAATGTCGAGCTGCGCGACCACGCGCCCGCTGGCGCCGCGGATCGCGGTCGTGAACGCCTCGACCACCGCGAGATCAGTGCTGTCCGCGACCAGCGTGCCCCGCAGCGGCGCGTCAACGAAGCGGTCAGGCACGGTCCGGAGGGCCAGGTCGATCGGCAGGGCCACCTCGGCCCGTGCGATCTGCTGCTGCCGGGCGCGCAGGTCCAGCGTCCCGCGCAGCAGGCGCTCCGCGTAGGTCCCCGCGATCGACAACTCCTCGATGCGCGCATCACCGACGCGCGCGTCCCGGCCGCGTGCGTCGAACCGCAGCACCGGCGCGTCCCGTGTGCCGCTGAGATCGACCTGCACGTCGACCCGCCCCCCGAGCACATCGGCCGACTGCGCGAGGCGGCCGAGATCGGCCAGGGGCACGGCGTCGGCCGCGAGGGCACCGCTGATCGATCCCTCCATCGGGAGCGCGGCGACCGCGCGCAGCGTCCCGCCCGACGTCGACCGCAGCGTGAGCGTGTCCAGCCACACGCCGCTCGAATCGACCCGGATCAGTCCCGGCGAGAGCAGGCGCCACGCCGCCGAGTCCACCGCGACGTCGATCGCGTCGACGCGCGTGCGCGACCCCAGCGCCGCACTCTCGGTGGTCGCCGCGACGTGCACCGACGGTCCCGTCGCACTGAGCACGTCGAGTGTGAGGCGGGCCGAATCGCGGCCGCCGAACGTCACGACGCCGATCGCGTGGTCGAGCCGCACCCCGCCGACCAC
>CAYSFN010000025.1:0-27901 GCA_964430045.1 uncultured Gemmatimonadaceae bacterium | reverse complement strand
CTCAGTGGTAGAGCACTCGATTCGTAATCGAGCGGTCGTCGGTTCAATCCCGACCTGTGGCTCTCTGAATGCAAGCATTCGATAATGTGGAAAAGGTCGCCTAGGTTGGCGACCTTTTCCACATTTACACAAGATCTACTGTGTTATCCACACCTTTCCACGCTGGGGTTATCAACAACGAATGTTGATAACTGTGTTTTGAGCGCTAATCGGGAACTTATCAACATTCAGATGTTCCCAGAACGCTGAGCCCTACCCGTGGCGTCCTCGCGATGCGACGACGAGCGCGACGACGGCGATCGCACCAGCCAGCGCAATCGCGGTCCATTGCGGAAGTCCGGCGGCAATGAGCAGGGCCTGCAGCATCCACAGGATCGCTGCGGTGCACACGCCTGCGGCGATCGCCGCAGGCAGGGACGCGCCGGACGACGCCTGCGTATCCACCACGACCACGGTCGGTCTCGACTCAGGGGCGGGGATCGCAGGGATCGCATCGCTGGACCCGGTCAGCGCGCCGCGCACGTCCGAGGTCAGCAGGTTCATCTCCACCAGGGTCAGGGCGTCGGCGAGTTCCGCCGCGTCGTGGTGGCGATCCCCCGGCTCGCTGGCGAGGGAGCGCGCAACCACCTTGCGCAGGACCGTGGGCAACCCGTACCGCGCCGTCTCCAGCGCCGGTGCGGGCGCGCTGATCTTGCGCACCATCACGGCCTGCGGCGAATCGGCCATGAAGGGGCGCGTCCCCGTGAGCATCTCGTACAGCATGGTGCCCAGCGCATAGATGTCGGTCCGGTGGTCCACCCCGTCATCCCCGAGAGCCTGCTCGGGACTCATGTAGTCCGGTGTGCCCACGGCGAACCCGACGCCCGTCAGTTGTGTTGCATTGCCCGCACCGACCGCCCGCGCAATGCCGAAGTCCGCAATGAGGGCATGCCCGGACTGCATCAGCACGTTGTCGGGCTTCATGTCGCGGTGGATCACGCCCTGGCCGTGCGCGTAATGCAGCCCTTCGGCGATCTCCCGCACCAGCCGGATGGCCTCGTCCGGCCGGATCCGCCCCTCGCGATCCAGGCGATCCCGCAAGCTCTCCCCTTCGATCAGCGGCATCACGTAGTACAGCAGCGCTCCCGCGCTGCCCGAGTCATGGATCGGCAGGATGTTCGGATGGTTCAGCCGGGCGGCGGTCTCGATTTCACGCAGGAATCGCGCGGCGCCGGCCATCGCGGCCAGCTCCGGGCGCAGGACCTTGATCGCCACGCGGCGACCGTGCCGGAGGTCGTCCGCCTCGTACACGAAGGCCATTCCGCCGGCCCCGATCCGTCGGCGGATCCGGTACCGATCCACGACGGCCGCCCGCAACTCATCCTCCAGCACCTGCGCCTCGCGGTCCGGCGCGCTGGCGGCGGGACGGGCGCTGCGCAGGGCGGCGCCGCACTCGGAGCAGAACGTCGCCGTGGGGGACGCGGTGGCCGCGCAACTGCCGCACACCTTGGGCTCGCTCACAGGACCGCCAGCGCCGCTGCCTCGGAGGGCTCGATGCGGAAGATGGTGTCGAAGCCGGAGATCTCGAACACGTCCGACACGCGCGGGTTGAGCCCGAACAGCACCAGGCGCCCGTCGGCGCCCGACACGCGCTTGGCGAGCAACAGGAAGACGCGCAGGCCCGCACTGCTCAGGAATCGGAGGCCGACACAATCCAGGGCGAGTCGTGCGTGCCCGGCGGAGACGAGGGCGTCGAAGGCCTGCTGCGCGGCCGGCGAGGCCGTGGCATCCAGGTCACCCGTGAGGCGGACGATCGTCACCGGACCGCGTGTTTCGTGCGAGAGTTCCATTCGATCAGGCCAGAGAGGCGGGCGCCTGTGCTGCCGCCCGCGCGATGGAGGAGGGGGACCATTGCCCCCGCAGATCACGACCCCAATCTGTGCTCCCGCAAGCCGTGGCGCGAGGACGTGCGTTCATCCCACGTGGATGGTGGCGAATCCCAGCGACTGTGCGCGCTGCACCGCGACGACCCCGGCCGCCACCACGTGGCCGTTCGGCACCAGGTTCGCCACCAGGTCTGCGCGGATCGCTGCGGCCGTCACGCCGCCCCCGATGGCGCGGGCCCACTCCTGCGCGTAGCGCGACGTGGACAGGCCGCACATCGCGAAGTGCACGCCCCGGTTCGCGAGCGCCGCGATCATCCCATCGCGGTCGTCGGCGGTGCGCAGCAGCCGGTTGCGGACCGCCCTGGTCTCGGTGCGGGGCTCATTGACGCCGAGGCGCTCGCCCATGGTGTACCTGGCCCACATCGCGTCGTTGTATCCCCAGGGCGTCGCGGTGTGCCGGAGCACCACGATGACGGCGTGGTCCGCGTCGGCAAGCCCGTAGTCCGCGACGCTGGCCGAGAGGAAGTTGCGCGCGTACGCCATCTCGTCGACGTGCTCCGGGGTCACGATGTCCAGGACCACGCGGTGCCGTCCGGGCATGGCCGCCATCCAGCGGTCGAGCGCGTGGACGTCGTCCGCCCCGGCCGTCGCCGTCGCGGGGGACTGCGACGCGGCCTGGGACGGGAGCGCGACGCCGGCGGTGAAGGCGGCGGCTGCCGCGCTGACACGGCCGAGGAATCCACGACGGGGAAGCGACGAATCGGACACGCAGTGCACTCACGAGGGGGTCGGAGGGGAAACTAGCGTCCGCTCCACCCGCGAACCACCCGCGGGCGACACCCCGGTGGGGTCGGGGTGCCGCCTGCGGGTGGCTCCCTGCTCAGCGGTCGCTGCGGCGACGGTCGTACCAGCGACTGCCGACGCCGAGGCACGCGACGACCAGCAGCAGCGGAGGGACGAGTCCGCCGACCGGCGGCAGTGGTCCCCGGGTGACCCGGGTATCGGCCGCCATGGCATGGCCATCCTGCAGCGACGCGCGAACGACCGTCGCGAGGGGTTGCTGCATCGCGTTCACCACGCTGACGGCGAAGGGGGTGGTGTCACGCCAGAGCGCCGCGAACGCGTCGGTGCCGATGGAGCGCTCGACGCGGTCCAGGAGCAATGCCCCGAGCGCGTCCATCAGGACCGGCCCGCGCGTGCCCGTCCAGCCGCCGGGAAATCCGGTCGGGCGCCACGTGTCGTTCCACGGCGCCAGCAGGGCGTCGGTGCAGGCGTCGTCGCGCCCGGCGAGGCAGCCGCGCTCGAGCCGCACGCGCTCGCTGCGGAGTGCCCAGTACTCGCCGCGCAGCGACAGGCCGACGTTCACGCGGCCGGTGTTCACGCGCCGCGCGACGAGCAGGGCGCCGTAGCGCCGGTCCTCCAGCCAGGTCCGAACGCCGGGGCCGGGTGGCCCGTAGCGCACCACCAAGTGACACCTGGTCAACGCGCTGTTCATGGTCCGTGTCAACGGCACGTCGCCACGGTCGTGCACGGAACGCGGCAGCCGCAGCACCACATGGCAGGCCGACGACGATCCCAGGGGCGGGATGAACACGTCGGACGACCAGCCATGGCCAGCCGACGCGGCGGGCACACCGAGCGCCTCCACGGTGCTGTCCGCGATGAGGGTGACCGCGAGCGACGCACCCTCGGCATCGCTGCCGAGCAGGAGCAGGGTCCACCACTGGCGGGCCAGGGCCTCCACGCGCGCCGCCCGCGCGCCGTCGACGCTCGGGTCCGCGCGGACGACCAGGCCCGCGGTGCCGGCGGTCCCTGCGGCCGTCTCGAGTGCCGCCGCCCGGCTCTGCAGCCGCCGCGCCATCTCGTACTGCACGCTGGCGCGCTCGCTCGCCCACTGCATGCGTGCGTCGATGCCGTCGAGCTGCGGTGGCTCGACCGAGGCATCCCGGGGCATCACCACGGCTGCTGCGACGGCCGCGGCGAGCAGCGTATGGAGGATCACTCGGCTGGTCCTCATGGAGCGATCCTCCGACGCCGCACGACGGCCAGCGACAGCACCACCCACGCGCTTGCCACGAAGAGTGTCTGCACGTCCGGTGCGGGGGACGGCGGGCGACCCCGCAGGATCTCGGCGTGCAGCACGTGCAGCAACGAGTCCATGGGGGTGCCGCTGATGATTTCGAGGGTCGCACCCGTCACCCCGGCCTCGGCGCTGCGAAGCCGCTCGTACGCCGAGGGGCCTCCCGTGACGAGCGCGAGCCGCAGCAGCTCCGAGCGCGCCAGGGATCCCAGCGGCGCCTGCACGCCTGCGCCGACGAGCATCTCGCGACACGTGCGGTCGTCGCCCTGCTCGACGCAGGCGCGATGCAGCGGCCCCAGGAAAGGGGTGATGACCGTGTCGCGTCCCCGCGTCGCGATCATCGCACGCTGGAGCGGCGCATCGTACCAGAGGGCCACCGTGTCCGCATCGCCCACGAGGGCCAGGGCGACCCGGCAGGCCGCCAGCGAGCCGTCGTGGCAGGCCTGGGCGACCGGCGACCGGTTCAGCCGGAGTCCGCGGTAGACCGTCGCGCGTTCGTCGTCGGTCCATGGCTGCAACGACGGTGCCGCGTTGGGCCACGGGCGCAGGGCCGCGGCGGTGTTCGCGACGATCGCGTCCCGCGCGGCGGCGTCCAGCCATTTCCGCATCACGGCGCGTTCGCGCGCCCCGCGCTCGCTGAAGAAGCGACTGGAGGTGCTGCCGTCGAGATGCAGGCGGACCGTGGCTCCGACGCGCCGGAACCGCAGCCAGCGCGACGATGGATGGTCATACACGACCGATGCGGTGCTCCGTGCCAGCATCGAATCCGCGTGCGGGCCGAGGAGGCGTTCCAGCGCCAGCCGCAGACGCGCGAGTTCGAGGCCAAGGTCGCGCGCGATCCCGGCGGCGTGCTCCGACCCGTCCGTGCGGACCGCGACCCCGCCAAAGACGCCAAGCACCTCGAGCGTGCTGCGGCGGACGGAGTCGGCGGTCCACGCCGCCCGTGCCTCCGCGAATGCCGCGTTGGCGTCGGATGTTGCCCGGCGGACGTTCGCCAGCGGATCCTCCGCCTGGGCGGCCGCGACGAGCGGGAACACCGTCAGCGCGACGGCGGCGCGCACGCGCCGGAGGATGCGGTCACACATCGAACAGTTTCCACTCCGTCGCGAACACGTTGAGCGGGCTCCACGGCCCCAGGACCACGCGACCCAGGGATTCGAGCAGACCCTCCCGCCCCGCGAGTTCGGTGCCGACCGCGAGGGCCGCCAACGCGACGATCGCCGCGATCGCCACCTTGCTGGCGTGGCGCCCCGCACCGTACTGGAGGGCGAACGCGAGGGCGAACGCGACCACGAAGGCCAGGACGAACCGCGCGACGAGTGCGACCGGATACGCATACAAGGCCGCCGGGAGCGCCACGCCGGCCGTCACCATCGCCGTCCCGATCGCGAACCCGCTGACCGGCAGCAGGCCGAGCGTGAGCCCCGTCGCGGCGCGCAGCAGTGCGTACTGGCTGCGTGGAATCGGCAGGCTGGCGGCATAGGTGTGGCGCACGGCGGCGTCGGCGGCGAACGGCCGCACGACGAGGAACAGCGCGCTGCACACCACGTGCAGCACGCTCAGCACGGCGATCATGACGTTCGCCGCGAGCAGCCGCTCGGCCGACCCGAGACCGGCGTCGAACGTCCGCGCCGAGACGAGCGCCGCTGGCGCGATCACGGCGGCGAGCACCGTGAAGAGGACGAGGTCGGCGCGCTGGAGGATGCACTGCTGCCGCAGCAGGGCGCGGTACTGGTGGGTCATGGTCATCGGGCCCCCTCGGTGTGACGGCCGCTCCGCAGCACTTCGACGAAGCTCTCTTCGAGGTCGAGTGCGTCGACGCTGTGCACGGCGCCCCCCTGCGCGCTGATCCACTCGGCGTGCATCGCCTGCCAGCCGCGCACCACCCAGGTCTCGGTGCGACCGACGCCCGCCTCGCGGCTGAGCAGGGCGAAGGGGGCGGCATCCAGCACCGCCGGAACGCTGCCCAGCCGCAGCCGCTTGATGCCGCTGCGGAACTCCTGCATCGGCACCTCGGCGATCAACGCGCCGCGGTCCATCACGCCGACCCAGTCACAGATGCGCTCCTGCTCGTGCACCAGGTGGCTCGAGATGAGGACGGAGGCCTGCGTGGTCGCCACGTATTCCACGAGCGTGGCCAGCACGTCGCGGCGCACGACGGGGTCCAATCCATCGGTGGGTTCGTCGAGGATCAGCAACTCGGGCTGCGTCGCGAGGGCCAGGAGCATCATCAGCTTGCCGTTCTCGCCCTTGGAGAGTGCGCCGACCTGTTGCGACAGCCGCAGGTCGAAGCGGCGCCGCAGTTCCTCGGCGCGCGTCGCATCCCAGGACGCAAAGAAGGCCGCGTGCGTGGCGAGCGTCTGCTCGATGGTGAGGTGCGGCCACAGGTGCCCGCGCTCCGGCACGTAACCGATGCGGCCGAGGGCCCGGTGGACGTCCTCTGGTATGCGGTGTCCGAGCACGTCGATCGACCCCGCGTCGGCGCGGAGCATGCCGAGGATGAGGCGGATGGTCGTGGTCTTGCCGGAGCCGTTGGGGCCCAGGAAGCCGTACACGGCGCCGCGTGGGACGGCCAGCGAGAGGTGCTGGATCGCGAAATCACGCCCGGCGCGATACGCCACGCCGGTGAGTCGAACGACGGCGTCGCTCATGCCGCCCCTCCGGCGTGGTCGGCCAGCGCCCGTTGCAGGTCGGTGCGGCTGATGCCCAGTCGCGCGGCCTCGGCGAGGAGGTCCCGGACGAGACGGGCGATGGTCTGCTGGCGTTCGCGCGCCCGCCACTCGGGGGCGACGTCGGCGATGTACGATCCCGATCCCTGTCTCATGTCGACGAGGCCCTCCAGGGCCAGTTCGCGATAAGCCTGCACGACCGTTGCCGGGTTCACGCGCAGATCGCCAGCGAGCGCCCGCACGGACGGCAGTGCGTCGCCCGACACCAGTTCGCCCACCGCGACCGCGATGCGGATCCGCTCGGCGATCTGCGCATAGAGCGGGGTGGGGAGTCGAGAGTCGAGTCGGTCGAATAGCACGGGGCAAAGTGTATGGTTGAAGCGATACACTAATACGGTTGTTCCGGCTGCGCAAGCCCCCGGCCCCGACAGGGTGTTCGCGCCGAGTTGGGTGGGTCGTGCCGCGGTCTCCCTTGTCCCGATGCACCCAGGGGGGTAACTTCGGAGCACACCGGCGTGTGCCCGGTGCTGCGGGCGTAATTCAGTTGGTAGAATGCCAGCTTCCCAAGCTGGACGTCGCCGGTTCGAGTCCGGTCGCCCGCTCTGTCGGTACACCGAATTCGCGTACGCCCCCGGTCTTGTGAGTCCGGGGGCGTCGCGTTTGCGGGTGGACGGGCTTCGGGGCCGTGCATGGCGGCACCCGAGCGGGTCGTTGAGGCAGTGCACCTTCGGGAGGGCCACCTGATGACACGATTCTCCGCCGCTGTGACGGCGACCGACGTGGGGGCCGCGGCTCGCCGCCGCGTGTTCTACCTGGGCCTGCTCGCCTCGGCGCCCATCCTCTGGATGCTCCTGGGTGTGCTGCCGACGCGCGCAGAGGCGCAGGGGCACACGCTGATCGAGACCGTCTCGGCGCTGCTGGCGCTCTTCGCCGCGATCATCGCGCTGGTCCGCTACTTCAGCAAGCGCTCCAATCTCTATCTGTTCACGGCGGCGGCGTTCGCCGGGGCGGCGCTGCTCGACGTCGGGCACACGGTGCTGACGTCCACCTTCGTGTCGGGGCATCTGCCGTCCGCGATGCAGGACCTGACACCATGGAGCTGGTCGGTGTCCCGCCTGTTCCTCCCGATCATGTTGTGCGCGGCGTATTGGGCGTGGCGCCGGGAGAATCGACTGGGCGCCGCGGGGCAGGTGAGTGCCGGCGTGATCCTCGGGCTGGCCAGCGTCGTCATCGCCCTGACGCTGCTCGCCTTCCTGGTACTGCCGCTGCCCGCGGCGCACCACCCGGGGTTCCCCCTGTTCCATCGCCCGCAGGAGCTGCTGCCCGCCGCGCTCTTCGCGACGGCCCTGGTCGGGTTCTTCCGCAAGGGCGACTGGATGCACGACGACTTCGAGCACTGGCTGATGGCGTCGTTGGTCCTGGGCATGACCAGCGAAGTGTCGATGGCGATGTCGGGGGGGGTCTTCGACCGGATGTTCGAGATCGGCCATTGGTTGAAGATCGCCACGCACGCGAGCATCCTGGCGGGCCTGATCCTGAGCATGCGGAACCTGTTCCGCCAGGCGGAGGAGGGCGCGGCGCAGGTCGAGAAGCTCCGGCGGCGGAACGCACTGATCCTCGACTCGGTGACGGACGGCATCTTCGGGGTCGACGTCGCCGGCCGGTTCACGTTCATGAACCCGGCGGCTGGCACGTTGACCGGCTGGGACCCTGCGCGCGTGCTTGGCGAATCCGCGCACGCGCTGCTGCAGCACACGCGGCCGGACGGCACGGCGTACCCGGTGGAGCAGGGCGCGATCCATCGGACGATCGTGCAACGGGAGGTGCAGGAGTCCCCCTCGGAAGTGTTCTGGACCAGGGACGGGGGCACGATCCCCGTGCACTGCGTGTGCGCCCCGCTCGTCGACGGAGACGAGCTGGTGGGCGCGGTCGTGGCCTTCCGCGATCTCACGGCCCTCTTCGCGCGGCGGGCCGCCGACGAGGCCAACGAGGCCAAGAGCACGTTCCTCGCCAACATGAGCCACGAGATCCGCACGCCGATGAATGCGGTGATCGGCCTGGCCTACCTGGCCCTGAAAACGGATCTGTCGACCAAGCAGCGCGACTATCTGACCAAGATCCACACGGCGGGCAACTCGCTGCTCGGGATCATCAACGACATCCTCGACTTCTCGAAGATCGAAGCGGGCAAGCTCGACATCGAGTCGACGGAGTTCGAGCTGGAGGAGGTGATCCGTGGCGTGACGACGGTGACCAGCCAGCGCGCCTACGACAAGGGGCTGGAGTTCCTGGTGGACCTGCCGAGTTCGGTGCCGCCACAGCTCGTCGGCGATCCGCTGCGGCTGGGGCAGGTGCTGACCAACATCATCAACAACGCGGTGAAGTTCACGGAGCAGGGCGACATCCACGTGCGGGCGGCCGTGCAGGCGCGGACCGACGAGGCCGTCACGCTGCGGTTCACCGTCCGCGACACCGGGCCGGGCATGACGGCCGAGCAGTGCGCGCGCCTGTTCCAGCCGTTCACCCAGGCGGACATGTCGATCACGCGCAAGCACGGGGGCACGGGACTGGGGCTGACGATCAGCCGCAAGCTCGTCGAGCTGATGGGCGGCGAGATCGGGCTCGAGAGCGAGCCGGGCGTGGGCACGACGTTCCACTTCACGGTGCAGATGGGCATCGGGACCGGGACGTCGTCGCGCAACGTCGTGCCGGCGAAGCTGCACGAGGTGCGTGCGCTGGTGGTGGACGACAATCCGGTCGCGCGCGAGATCCTCGCGGACGCGCTGAGCGACGTCATCGGCGACGTCGACGCGGTCGGGTCGGGCGGCGAGGCCCTGGCCGCGATCAAGCAGCACGATACGGGGCCGCTGCTGCCGTACGACGTGGTGTTCATGGACTGGCGGATGTCGGGGATGGACGGGCTGCAGGCGACGCGGTTGCTCCGCGCGGACCCGGAGATCCGGCAGCAACCCGCCGTCGTCATGGTGACGGCCTTCAGTGGTGAGGAGGTCCGGGAGGCCGCCGGTCAGCTCAACCTGGACGGGTTCCTCGTCAAGCCGGTGACGAAGTCGATGGTGGTCGACACGCTCGTGGCGCTGTTCGCCAGCGCGGAGGATCGCGGGACGTCCGACGCGGTGCCGCCGGGGTGGGACAGTGATCGGGACCGGTGCGCGGGGGTGCGCGTGCTGCTCACCGAGGACAACGAGATCAATCAGCAGATCGCCATGGAGCTGCTCGAGGGCGCGGGGGCGCGGGTCACCGTCGCGAACAACGGCAAGGAAGCGCTCGACCGTTTGCAGGCCACGCCGACCGCGTTCGACATCGTGTTCATGGACCTGCAGATGCCCGTGATGGACGGACACCAGGCGACGGTGCGCATCCGGGCGGACGAGCGTTTCGCCGAGCTCCCGATCATCGCGATGACGGCGCATGCGTCGGTCGAGGAGCGCGAACGCTGCTTGGCGGGCGGGATGAATGACCACATCTCCAAGCCCATCGCGCCGGCCGTGCTCTTCGAGACCATCGAGCGCTTCTACGCGCCCGAGCGTGCCGCGCACGTGCGTCGCACGCGCAGCATCCCGACGGTCCCGGTGCTGCCGGCCGTGTCGCGACCGGAGCCGAGCGTGCCGCGACCGGAGAGCGACGCGGACACGCTCCCGGTGATCGCCGGACTCGACGTGGAGGCGGGGCTCGCGCGGATGGCCGGGAACCGCGCGCTGTATCGCAAACTGCTGCGGCAGTTCCTGCGCGACGAGGCGGACGTCGCGCCGCGCGTCGCCGCGCTGATCGGGGCGGCGGATCGCGCGACCGCGGTGCGCATCGCGCACACCGTCAAGGGCGTGGGCGGCTCGCTGGGGGCCGCCGCCGTGCAGGAGGCGGCGGGGGCGCTCGAGCAGGCGCTGATGCGGAACGCGCCTGACGACGCGCTCACGCCGCTGCTCCACGCGCTCGACGCCTCCATGGCGTCGCTGATCGCGGATGCCGGTCCGGCGTTCCTGGGGGCGCCGTCGCCGTCGGCGGTGCCGGTCGCGGCCGTCGACGCGGCATCGGTCCGGCCGCTGCTCGATCGTCTGCTGGAGCGCCTCGCCGGGTTCGACGCCGAGGCCGCCGACGACGTCGAGGCGCACCGCGAGACGCTGCGCGGCGTGCTCGGCGAGGCGGCGTTCGCGGACTTCGAGGCGCACGTCGCCGCGTACGCATTCGGTGATGCGCACGCGACGCTCACGGCGGCACTACGCGAGGGGCATCCGGGCTGAGGCGAGCAGGACCTGCAGCTCGGTGATGGTGTGTGCGAGGGCCCGGTTCATCTCCTCGAGCTGCGCGATGGCGTCGATCCGCGGTTCGAGGCGGTGCAGTTCATGGCGGGTCAGCAGCACTTCGAAGAGCCCCGATGCCCGCAGCAGTCCCACGAGCAGCGTGTCGCGCGTGTCGGGGATCGCCTCGTTGTTGAGCAGGGTCATCACCCGGCTCTTCACTTCGCGTTCCTCGATGCCGCTGGTCGGCGGGTACACGCGGGTGCGGAACACCCAGAGCAGGCGCTTTTCCTCCACGCGGACGATGCCGCGGCCGACGAGGCGCTGCGTGACCTGTTCGACCAGGGGGCCGCCCGGTGCGCTGAGCACGTGCAGCCATTGCGCGGTCGAGCGCCGGTCCGGCGATGCCGCGATCCGACCGAGGAGCCCGTCGAGCAACGGGTCGCCGGTGGGGTCCGCGGAGAGGACGATCAGGGCGTCGGCGTCGGAGTCGACGCGCCCGGCGACGCTCAGCTCCATCACGATGGCCGCGGCGATCGCCGTCTCGAGGGAGAAGGTCGGGAGCGGCAGCAGCGTGCCCGTCTCATCGTCCAGGGCCACGAGCAGCAGCTCTTCCGCGAGGTTCAACTGGGGGGTTGGTGACATCGTCGGCCCTCAGGGGGTGATGGCGAAGATCTTGTCGAAGCCGCTCATCCGCAGGACTTCCAGGACATTGGAGGCGGGGCTCGCCAGTGTGACGGTGCCCCCCGTGGCCTTGATGTTCTTGGCGGCGATGAGCAGGACGCGCAGCCCGGCGCTGCTCACGTACTCCAGTGCCGACAGGTCGATGGTCAGGGCCGCCACGCCCGGCGTCAGCAGGTCGCGCAACGCGGCTTCGTGGGTGGCTGCCGTGACGCCGTCGAGGCGTCCGGTGATGGTGTAGAGCGCACTCTCGGTCATCGGGAAACAGGGGTGGGGGTGGTGCGACGCGCGGACGGCACGCGCTCGGAGGCGGCGCGGGCGTGCACGATGGACTCCAGGAAGCGCAGCAGCGGGACGCGCAGGTCCACGGCGGCCGTGAACGTGTGATACTCGACGGCGCAGCGGTCCTCGAGCTGCTGGAGCAGCGTCGTCTTGATGCGGGCGGGATGCCAGATCGCGAAGAACATGGGGATGCGCTGCTGCATCACATTGTACGCGACCTCGAACGCACTGCTCTCGCTGAGGCCGGTGCGGATGATGATCATCGCCTCGGCGTCGTCCAGGAGCGCGAGGCGATGATCCCGGAACGCGGGCGGGGAGAACGGGGTGCCGGTGCGTGTCGCGAAGGCCTCCCGGAAGGTCTGGGCGTTCTGCGCGTCCGCGCCGGTGACGATGTCGAGCGGCACCCCGTCCGGCGCACTGTCGAGGATCGTGTCGATGACGGCCTGGATCACGATCTGCTCACGTTCCGACGCTTCCGTGAAGGACTGGCGCACGAACAACCGGAGCGGCGCGGGCGTCGTGGTGGACAGGGGCTGGTGGGCGCGATCGGTCACGGCGTCAGGGATGTCTAGAAGGTGAAGTCGAACTGGAGCCACGCTTTGCGCGTGTCGTACGCCCCTGGGGCGCGGACCCCGTGATAGGCCGCGTACTTGGCGAGGAACGCCCAGTGGGTTCCGAACTGCCAGGTGGCGATCACGTCGGTTTCGGAGCCGAGGACGTCGCCGTCCGCCGCGGTGCGGAACCGGTGGTGGATCACGCGCACCGGCACGTTGCGGGGCAGCATCACCTGCACGAAGCCATAGCGGTCATCGAGGCCGTCGGCCGGCGTGGCGAGGAAGACGTCGGCCCAGCCGTTGAACGCGTGCGCCGTCGACAGCGGGGTGCGGAACCCGACGCGCCCCGTCCCGGCGCGATCCCGACCGCTGCCGAGCCGCTCCGTCCCCAGCCCGGCGGACCAGCGTGCGATGGTCGCGTTCGTCTCCAGGGCGGCGTACTGGGCCGCGAAGCGATGCGGACTCTCGGCGTAGTCGGTCTGGTGCGCGAACTCCCCGCGGTATCCCAGCGTCGTGCGCTGGTCGAGCGATCGACTGCCCGCGACCATGGCCCCGATGGTCGCGACCGAGTTTGCGTTGCCCGCGTCCTGCCGGAGATCGAGCAGGTGGCCATAGCCGACGATGCGCGCCGCCCCGAGGCCGACGTACGTCGCCTGCACGATGTGCGAGCGGGAGTCGAAGTCACGATTGGGACTCGCGGCGGGCAGGGTGCGCACGTCGCCGAACACGCGACGCACCCCCCAGAGGTACCCGTACACCAGTTCGACGTCCCGCGTCGGACGCGCCTCGGCGACGACGGCGTCGAAGGTCTGCATGTTCTGCCGCCAGCCCACGTCGCCGATGAAGCGATGATTCTCGAGCGTGAGCCGCTGCCGTCCTCCGCGCAGCATCAGGCGGCTGCCCTCGCCGTAGCTGGCCCACAGCTGATTCAGCTCGACCGTCTCCGGGTCCGCGACCACGGGCCGCGTCGCGGGACCACCCGCCCCCGCCGCATTGAACCGACCGTGGGGCCCGACGATCGCGATGTGCTCGCCTTCCGCCATGGCGCGCAGGCCGCGCCAGCGGGGCGTGGTGTAGCCCACGCGGGTCCGGAGCGTCGCGGCGTCGGCGTCGGCCGGGAGGGTGCTCTGCTCGACGCCCTCGTAGCGGAACCGCGTCGTGAGGGCGAGGCGGCCACCGCCCGGGGGCGGCAGCGGTGCGCTCGATGGGCGCGGCGCGCGCACCGGCTGCGCGAGGCCCGGGGCGCCGAACGGCCGACTCTGCGCCAGGGCCGTGCTGCGTCCGGTGGCGACCAGCCCTGCCACGGCCATGGTCGCGGCGACGCCGAACCCGACGGACGTCCTCACGCGCCCGGCGTCCACACCAGGGCCGCCACCGTGATGTCGTCCGACTGCGGGGCTTCACCGGCGAAGCGTGTCACGTCCTCGACGATGGCGTCGACCAGCGCGGCCGAGCGCACCGGGTGCGCCGCCGCGCGGATGCACTCGATGAGGCGCGGCTCATCGAACATCGCGCCCTCGACGTTGAACGCCTCGGTGACGCCGTCCGTGTACAGGACGAGCGCGTCGCCGGCGGCGAGGTGCGCGGTCCGCTCCTCATAGCTCGTGGGAAAGATCCCCAGGGCCAGGCCGCTCCCGTCGGCCAGCCGCTCGATCACCCCGGTGCTGCGACGCAGGAACGGGGGGTTGTGCCCGCCGTTCGCGTACGTCAGCAGGCCCGTGGCGGGGTCGAACACCGCGTAGAACACCGTCACGAAGAGATTCATCGGGTTCTGCGTCAGCAGCACGTCGTTCGTGCGTTGCAGGCAGTCCCGCGGGCCCGCTGATCCGTTCGCCAGCGCATTGAGGTTCGTGCGCGCGACGGCCATGAAGAACGCCGCCGGCACGCCCTTGCCCGAGACGTCCGCCATCACCAGTCCGATGCGTCCGCCCGACAGTTCGATGAAGTCGTAGAAGTCGCCGCCCATCGAGGTGGCGGCACGCATCGTCGCCGCGCCGTCGCAGCCCGGCGCGTGCGGGAAGCCACTCGGCAGGATGGCGATCTGCATGGCCCGCGCCAGCTCCAGCTCCGCCTCGATCTGCGTGTGCGCGTCGACCAGCGCGGCGTTCTTCGCCTCCAGCTCCGCGTGCTTCTCGGCCAGGCTGCGCCGCAGGCGATCCACGGTGAGGTGCGTCTGCACGCGGGCCAGCAGCTCGTGCGCGTTGAACGGTTTGCTGACGTAGTCCACCGCCCCGAGCTCGAAGCCCCGCACGAGGTCCGTGGTGTCGGTGCGCGCCGTGAGGAAGATGACCGGCAGGTCGTGCCACGCCGGATTGGCCTTGATGCGGGCGCAGCACTCGAAACCGTCCATTTCGGGCATGACGACGTCGAGGAGCACGAGGTCGGGCTGCACGCGCTCCATCACCTCCAGGGCCTGCTTCCCGTTGGTGGCGACGACGATCTGGTACCCGTGCGGCTTCAGCGTCGCGGCGAGCGCCTGGATGTTCGTCGGCGTGTCGTCGACGACGAGGATGCGGTCACTCATTGCGGTCACTCATGGGATCGCCTTGCGCATCGTGAGTCGATTGTGCGTGCCGGAATGCTCATACGAGACCTCGTCCATCAGCTTGCGGACCAGGAAGACGCCGAGGCCGCCCACGGGACGATCCGCCAGTGTGGCCGCGGTGTCCGGCTCCGGGAGCGACAGCGGGTCGAACGCGGCGCCATCGTCTTCGACGGTGAGGGACATCAGGCGCCCGTCCTGCTGCAGCGTCACGACCACCTCCGGCGTCCGGGAAAGATCCCCCGCACCGTGCGACGCGACGTTCAGGAAGACTTCTTCGAGCGCCAGCTCGAACGGGAACGCCGCCTCGGCCGACAAGGCGGTCGTCGCCCAGAAGCCGTGGAGGAACTCCATCAACTGCGGAAGCGATCCCGCGACCGCGGGCATTCGAAGCTGGCGAGAGGCGACGGTCAAGGATGCCTGGGCGAGTGGTATGATCTTCCTGAAAGTGTCACCGATCACGGCGCAGTGCAAATCGCGCCTGCGCGGACACCGCCTCGCGGCCCCGCGCTAGAGGTCCGACGCGCGGCGCTGGCGCAGCACTTCATAGGCCGCGATCGCGACGCTGTTGGACAGGTTCAAGGATCGCACGAACGGCGAGTGTATCGGCATCCCGACGAAATGGTCACGGAACGCGTCGTGCAGCTCCGCGGGCAGCCCGCTGGTCTCGCGGCCGAAGATCAGCACCACGCTCTCGGAATCGGCCAGCGACGCGTCCCAGATCGACCGGGTCGCGTGGGTGGAGAAGAAATAGGGCTCGCCCAGCTCCGGGAGCGCAGCGGCGAAGGCGTCCCAGCCCGGCCACACCTTGAGATCGACGTGCTCCCAGTAGTCCAGCCCCGCGCGCTTGACCTCTTTGGCGTCGAGCGAGAAGCCGAGTGGTTCGATCAGGTGCAGCGTCGCGCCGACCGCCAGGCAGGTGCGGCCGACATTCCCGGTGTTCCAGTGGATGTCGGGATGGACAAGGACGACGTGGATGGGCACAGGGAGCAAAATACCATGGGATCACCGCTCGCGACCGACGGCGGCTGCGGAGCGATCCGCTATGGCCGATACCGGAGCGTCGCGTAGACCGTGGTGTGATCGGCCAGCGCCCCGGAGAGCGAGCGGGCCACGCCTGCGAGGACGTCCATGCGGGGAATGCGGCCATGGGGAACGGCGGATGACGCCAGCCGGGATTCCACGCCGACCACCCGCGCGCGTGCACTGCCCAAGGCGTCTCCCGCGTGATAGGTGGTCCCGTAGGCCTCGAACATCCCCACAGGCAGACTGGCCCGCGCCACGTGCATGCGCCGCCCCATCGTCGTCACCTGCGGGAGGCCGGGCAGCGGGACGCGCTGCTGCATCAGCTCGCCGTCCAGGAGCGGGTTCGGCGTGCCGCCAAGGGCGAACTGCTCGAAACTCGGCGTGCGGCTCGACGCCACGCCCATCTGCCCGTCGAGGCGGACGCGCAGGGGCCCTGCGCCGACGCTTGTCTGCAGGCCGGCGCTCTGGCGCGTCCACCGCACCCCGCCGGTGCTGCCCGTGGCGGCGTGGCCGTGCAGCGTCACCTGCCGCGATTGCGCACCACGTCCGCCGCGCAGGGTGAACGTCGCGTCGAGGTAGCCCAGGTGGCGGTCCCCGTCGGTGCGCACGGCAGGTGTCGCGGCCGCGTCGGTCGCAGCGGGAGCCGGCACGGCCCGGAACGCACCGCTCGCGACCCCGACCTGCAGCGTCGCCGTACGGTCGAGGGCACCGAGCATCTGCCCGATGACACCAGCGGCACCGGCGGCCGTGCGCCGTGTGAACGCCGCGCGCACTGCGCCACCACGCCAGCGCGTGTCGCCGGCGAGTGCCGCGGGGACGTCATGCGCGAGGGACGGCAGGGCCGCACCGAGGTCCTGCGCCACGCTGAACAGGTCCGCGGTGATCGGCACCGGCCAGCCACGCCACACCGCGGACAGGGCACCCCCGCGCCAATGCCGTCGATCACTGGCACGCCCTTGCACTGTCCAGCTCAGGCGTCCGATGGGGTCCGCGCTGCGGAGCACGCCGCCATAGCTTGCGCCGTCGACGGAGACGGACGCCGCGGGGTACATGGTGGGGCGATGCGGACCGAGGCCATAGGGCCGGTCGGCGCGGAGCTGGCCGACGGCGAAGCTGTCGCGGAGGAACGGCCCGCGGGGAGCGATCGACGCGCGCACCGCGTCCGCGCTGCGACGAGCCAGCAGCACCGATGGGGCCGCCAGCACCACCAGCGCACCGACAGTCGCCGCCTCGCCCGGCGTGACCCGGTGCAGGTCCAGGCCCCGTGCGGAGAGGTGGAGGAAGTACACGCCGCCGTCTGCTGGCGAGGACTCGGGCGCGAGCGCGGCCCCGGTCACGCGTGTGATCGCGTGCTCCACCGCACTGGCCCGGTCGAAGCGCACGAGGTTCGGCACGCCACCGGCCTCGGAGACGTAGAGCAGGGTCCGTCCGGAGTCGGCAACCGAGACGTCGTACCGCTCCGCGCCGTCGTCGGGACCCAGCAGGCGGACGGTGCCCTGCTCGACGTCGATCTCCGCGATACGCCAGCGCCCCGCGTGGTGGCGGCTGGCGACGACGTGTCGCCCGTCGGGAAGCCACCGCGGTCGGTACCAGTTCACGGCCGGGTCCGCGGGGACCACCGCCGTGACGGTCCCGGTGGACAGGTCGACGCGGACCACGTCGCAGGTGCCGGTCGCGCAGCGCAACGCGACCGCCGTGGCGCCGTCGGGCGAGGGGTCGGCGGCCTGCACGCCGGCGCCGGTGGTCACGCGCGTGAGCCGGTCGTGTGACGGCGTCCAGATGAACAGCTCCGGCCGCAGGCGTCCGTCCGCGAGCGGATCCCAGCGCGTGACCAGCAGGCGCTGAGCATCGGCAAACCAGCGTGGTGCGCTGTGCGCGCGACCAGCGACCGCGTGCAGCGTGTGCAGGGCGCGTCGCGGTGGCGGGTCGCGATCGATCGCCGCGACGTCCTCGGGGTCGCGCGCGAGCAGGCGTCGCGTAGCGCGTGCGCGGAGCGAATCAGCCGCCGAATCGGAGTGGGCTTCCCCGATCGACCAGATCACGAGGCGGCCCGGCTGCCCCGGCGCCCCCGGGAGCGCGAGGGCCATGCGGTCACCGCTGGGCGAGACGGCCGGGTCGCCGGTGGACTGCCGGAGTCGCTGGATCAGCGTGCCCGCGACCACGCCCGCCGAGTCGAGCCGTGCCCGGAGCGCGAACGCATCCACGGTCTGTTCCGCGACGAAACGCTGATAGAGCGGCGCAGGAGCGTCGCCGTACACGCCACGGAACGCCGCCTCGAAGGAGCGGAGCTCCCGCGCCGTCATCCGTCGCCACAGTGCGGTGAGGGAGGAGTCCCCCTCGCGTGCACCAAGCCATTCGAGGAAGGCCGAGCCCTGGAGGTAGGCGAACGCACCGCCCTGCCAGCGCGCGTCCCCGTTGAGCTGCGGGTAGGACGGGAGGGCGCCCTCGAGCGCCCATTGCCGGAGGACGGCCGCCCGCAGCGCGGCGTGCGGGCGGCCCGTGCCCGTCAGCACGCCTTCGATGTACGTGGCATAGCCCTCGGTGACCCAGCGCGGACTCTTGAGCGCAATGGGACCGAAGGCGCCCGGGAGGAGGGCACCTGCCAGGCGATGGAACGGGTGACGCGATTCCCTGTTGAGGTGCGCGAGGTGCGCGAACTCGTGGACGGCGAGGAGCTCGCCCCAGCCGCGTGAGCTGCCGATCATCGAGCGCGGGTTCGGTGGCACCGGATACAGGAAGATCGCGGGGGCGCCGAGCTGTGCCCACGCCGACCCGTTCGAGACATTCGACGGATCGTCGACGACGACGTCCACGCGGGCGCTCGGCACCGAGCCGACCACGGATCGGACTGCCGCGTGCACCGCTTCCATCCGGATCGCCGTGGCGCGGGTCCAGGCCTCGAACGCCATGGGCGTGTGGAAGCGGAAATGCTCGGTCTCGAGGGTGCGCCAGGCTCCGACCGGGTGGGCCGTCTGTGCACCTGCGGCGGCGGTGACGCCGGCGAGGAGCAGCCACGCCAGCCCTGCCGCCGCCGCTCTCACTCAGCGGTCTCCAGCAACTCCACCCGTCGCTCGTTGGCCAACGCGTAGCGCAGCGTCCAGGGGTCCTCGAAGAGGAACAGCGGCGCGCCGTGGGCATCGAAGAGCAGGGCCCGACCGCGCTCCCGCGCGGCGGCGTCGATGTCCGCCTCGGCCCCCTTCACCCAGCGGATCTGACGGTTGCCCATCGGGTCGAGACGTGCCGCCACGCCGTACTCATGCTCCAGGCGGTGCAGCAGCACGTCGAACTGCAGGCGCCCCACGACGCCGATGATCGCCGTCGGACTGCTGACGGTGGAGGCGGACGTGAAGAACAACTGGGCGGCCCCCTCGCTCGTCAACTGCCGCAGTCCGGCGTCGAGCTGCTTGCGCTTCAGGGCGTCGGTCAGTTCCACGCGGGCGAAATGCTCCGGGGCGAAGCGGGGCAGTCCGCCGAAGTCGATGCCCTTGGCGCAGGCGATGGTGTCGCCCACGTGCAGCACGCCGCGGTCCACGATACCGATCACGTCGCCGGGGAAGGCTTCCTCCACCGCCGAGCGGTCCCGGGCCATGAATGTCTGCGGGGACGCCAGCCGCAGCTTCCTGCCGGTCCGCTGGTGCGTCGCGTCCATGCCGGCGAGGAAGTGTCCCGAGACGATGCGGATGAACGCCAGGCGGTCCCGATGCTTCGGGTCCATGTTCGCCTGGATCTTGAACACGAAGCCGCTGAAGTCGTCGGTGGGGAGCACCAACTGCCCGGTCGTCGTGTGGCGTGGTCCCGGGGGCGGCGAGAGGCGCACGAAGTCGTGCAGGAAGGGTTCCACGCCGAAGTCGGTGAGGGCGGAACCGAAGTAGACCGGGGTCTGCGCGCCGGCGCTGATCGCGTCGCGGTCGAAGGGCGTGCCCGCCTCCTCCAGGAGGGCGAGCTCCTCGATCAGCTTGCGATACGTCGCGGTGCCGAGGGCGCTCCGCGCCTCGTCGCTGTCCAGCGGCCAGGTCTGCGCGGCCGCACGCTCGCCACGACGCGCCGCCGTGGCGTCGCGCTCGAGGACGTGGACCACCCGCCGGTGTCGATGCACGACGCCGACGAGGCCGCGATTGAGCGCATCGCTGGCGAAGATCGGCCAGGTCACCACGTGGCACGCGATCCCGAGGTGTTCCTCGACGTCGGACACCAGGGTGAGCGGATCCTCGCCCCAGCGGTCGCACTTGTTGACGAAGGTGAAGATCGGGAGGCGCCGCTTCTTGCACACGTCGAAGAGCTGCTTGGTGCGCTCTTCGACGCCCTTGCGGTTGTCGAGCAGCATCACCGCCGCGTCGGCGGCGATCAGCGTGCGGTAGGTGTCCTCGGAGAAGTCCGCGTGCCCCGGCGTGTCGAGGAGGTTCACCACGTGGTCGTCGAACTCGAACTGCATCGCGCTCGACGTCACCGAGATGCCGCGCTCCTGCTCCATCGCCATCCAGTCGGAGGTCGCGTGGCGGTCCGCGCGTCGCGACTTCACGGTGCCGGCGAGGTGGATCGCCCCGCCGTACAGCAGGAGTTTCTCGGTGAGTGTGGTCTTCCCGGCGTCGGGATGGCTGATGATCGCGAAGGTCCGGCGGCGGGACGATTCGCGGGGCAGGGAGGCGAGCGGTGCGGTCACCTCGACAATCTAGCCAACGAACAGTGACGACGACCCGGCGTCTGGCACACCCGGTGCCGGGATCGTCGCCAGGAGTCGTACCACCACGTCCCCGTAGAGCCGCGCACGCTGCGGACCCACGCCGGGCACCCAGCGCAACGCGAAGGTGGAGCGCGGGGCCCGCGACGCGATGGCGATCAGCGCGGCGTCGTGGAACACCACGGGAAGCGGCAGGCCCTTCGCCGCCGCGGTCTCCGCGCGCCAGCGGGCGAGCACGCGCAGGCGCTCCATGGCCACCGGCGGGAGCGGCGGGAGACGATCGCTGTTCGGCCGCTCCGGGCGTGGGGGCGTGAGCAGCCGTGCGACGAGCGGGAAGGGGCGCGCCCCGGCGACGATGGCGCGCCCCTTCGCCGTCAGGGACACGGCTCCCTGCTGGCCATGGTCCACGTGCAATGCCCCCAGGGCGATCGCCTGGCGGAGCACGAAGCGCCACCGGGTTGCCGACGCGTCCCGTCGGCGAGGCCACGCCCAGCGCGTGCCGGCGCGCTGTTCGTCCTCGCGGGCGGTGATCACACGGAGGAGGCCGTCCGCATTCAGCGGCGTGTGCGGGTCGAGGCACGACGCCAGTGCCGCCAGGTGCTGCTGGCCTGCGACCGCCCGGGGCGGCGCCACACAGGTGTCGCACTGGCCACAGGGGCGGCTGCGCTCATCGAAGTACGCGAGCAGGACCTGGCGCCGACAGACGGCGGTCTCGCAGAGCGCAAGCATCGCGTCGAGCTTCGCCAGCCGCGCGCGGCGACGCTCGGGGTCCGTGGTGCCGCTGATGATCCGATGGCGCGTCGCCTCCCCGTCGGCTCGCGCGTAGCTCAACCACGCCACCGCCGGTGCGCCGTCGCGGCCGCCGCGACCCATCTCCTGGTAGTAGCCCTCGATGCTCACGGGGACGTCGACGTGCGCGACGAAGCGCACGTCCGGCTTGTCGATCCCCATCCCGAAGGCGACCGTGGCCACGATGATCACCCCCGGACGGGAGAGGAACCACGCCTGGCAGCGTGCGCGTTCCGTCGCCGGCAGGCCCGCATGGTACGGGATGGCGGGAAGTCCCGCCGCGTCCAGCGCCGCCGCGACGGCCTGCACGCGAGCCCGGGACTGGCAGTACACCACGCCGGCGTCCGTGGGGTGCTCGCGCCGGATGAAGCGCACCAGCTGGGCCAGTGCGTCGCGCTTCGGCACGACGACCGTGCGGATGTTCGGGCGATCGAAGGAGGCGCGGAACCGGCGCGCGTCGTGCAGGGCGAGGCGCTGCACGATCTCGGCCTGCGTCAGGGCGTCGGCCGTGGCGGTCAGGGCGAGCCGTGGCACCTGCGGAAAGCGCTCCGCGAGGGTCGACAGGCCGAGGTAGTGCGGCCGGAAGTCGTGCCCCCACTCGGAGATGCAGTGCGCTTCATCGATTGCGAAGAGGGCGGGTGGGGTCGCGGTGAGCAGGGCGAGGCAGCGCTCGGTGAGCAGGCGCTCCGGGGCCATGTACAGGAGCCGGAGTGCCCCGTCCCGCGCCGCGCGTTCCACGCGCGAGGACTCGTCGCTGCGCAGCGTGCTGTTCAGGAGCGCCGCCGCGATCCCGCGACGTTGCAGCGCGGCGACCTGGTCCTGCATGAGGGCGATCAGGGGCGAGATCACCACCGTCAGCCCCTCGCGCACCAGCGCGGGGATCTGGTAGCACAGCGATTTGCCGCCGCCCGTGGGCATCAGGACGAACGCGCTGTTCCCGGCCGCGACGTGTGCGACGATCTCGGCCTGGTCGCCGCGGAACGCGGGATACCCGAACCAGCGGCGCAGGGCCTGGAGCGTGTCCACGCGGTGGGATTCGGTGATCGGCGGCATGCACGGAGCATCGCCGCTGCGGCCGGGGATCGCGTCACCGCTCCACGCCGTGGCGGACCGGAGTATCGCGGCACCGGGGTTGCCGTCGCCTGCCCGGGAGCGCTACGCTGTATGACATGACCATCCTCCGCGCCGTTCCCATCGTCCTCCTCCTCCTCCTCGCCTGCCGTCCGGCCCAGCCCGACCCGGCACGCGGTGGCTCCATTCCGGTCGGTCGATTCGTCGATCTGACGCACGCCTTCGATTCGTCCACCGTGTATTGGCCGACCGCGCCGGGGTTCGCCCTCGAGGTCGATTTCGCCGGCGAGACGGAGGGCGGGTGGCACTACGAAGCGAACACGTTCCGCTCCGCGGAGCACGGGGGAACGCACCTGGATGCCCCGAACCACTTCGCGGCCGGTCAGCGCTCGGTGGATGCGATTCCGCTGGAGCAGTTGATCGCGCCGGGCATCGTGATCGACGTCGAGGCGGCGGCCAGCGCGGATGCCGATTACCTGGTGTCGCGCGAGGACCTGGAGCGGTGGGAGGCGACGCATGGTCGGATCCCCGATGGCGTGATCGTGCTGCTGCGGACCGGGTTCGCGCGGCACTGGCCCGATCGCATCCGGTACATGGGCACCGACGAACGCGGTGCGGCTGCCGTGGCCAAGCTGCATTTTCCCGGACTCGACCCCGCCGCCGCCGAGTGGCTGCTGACCGCGCGTCGCATTGCGGCGATCGGGATCGACACGCCGAGCATCGACCGCGGGCAGTCGCCCGACTTTCGCGCGCATCGCATGCTCTCGGCCAGCAACATCCCGGCCTTCGAGAACGTGGGCGACATGTCGGCACTCCCGCCACGGGGCTTTCACGTGCTGGCGTTGCCCATGAAGATCGCGCACGGATCCGGCGGCCCCCTGCGCATCGTGGCGGTCCTGCCGCACTAGCGCCGCGGCGAGGGGGCCCCATGCCACACGCCCCCGCTGCGCGACGGCGCAGCGGGGGCGTGCGTGGGCCAGCGGACGCCCTACTGCGCCGACACCTTGGCGGGACCGGCGTCCTTCACGTACTTGTCCAGCCACGCCACCCAGCGCGCCCATTGGTCGAGCACCGTCTCGCGGGCGATGGGGCCGTGGTCCTCGTACGGGTACATGTACAGCGAGACGTTCTTGCCCTGCCCCATCAGCGCGTGGTAGAGCCGTTCCGAATTGATGGGATGTGTCCCGACGTTCTGGTCGTCGGTGGAGTGATAGAGCAGAAGGGCCCCGTTCAACTGATTGGCGTAGAGGAACGGCGACATGGCCAGGTAGGTGTCGCGTGCCTGCCAGAAGTCGCGGCGCTCCGTCTGGAAACCGTTGGGCGTCAGCGTGCGATTGTACGCCCCGTCGCCTGCGATGCCGGCCTTGAAGTACGGCGTGTGCACCATGGCGTTCACCGCGCTGAACGCACCGTAGCTGTGCCCCCCGATCCCCAGACGGTGCCGGTCGATGATGCCCAGCGTGTCGAGGGCGTCGATCGTCGCGGCGAGGTCGTTGCGGAGATCGACCACGTAGTTGTCGTTCGGCAGACGGCCCTCGCTGGCGAAGATCGGGGCGTCGGGCTCGACGACGGCGTAGCCCGCGGCCGTCAGGAATGCCATCGAGCGGACGCCCGGCGTGGCGGGGAAGGTTCCGGGGCCGCTGTTGCCGCGCCCACCGCCGCCGAGCGAGGCATCGTACGCCGCCTGGTCGTTGTACTCCCGCGGGTAGAACCAGAACATCGCCGGATACCTGGGCTGGCTGCCCTCCTTGTAGTCCGCCGGGAGGGTGACACGGACGCGGAAGGTGTAGCCGTCCGCCCGCTTCGCGGTCACGTCCTTGCGCACCGCGTTCGTGATCTCGGGCATCAGGTCGGTCGCTTCGCGCACGAGCGTCGCCTGCCTGGTCACGGCGTCGACGACGTACTGCCTGGGCGGCTGCCTGGCCGACTGCCGGGTCACGAGGAACTTCGAGAAATCGCGGTCCAGCGGGGCACCGATCGTCTCGGTGAGGTCCGCAACGTCGCTCTCGTACACCTTGGTCACGGCCCCGGTCTTGATCGCGATCTTTTCGACATGCGGCCGCGGTCCACGCGACGAGTCGGGCGCGCTGCCACGCCGGAACACGAACGCGCCATCCGTGGAGGTCATGACCACGGGAACGCCGCGCGCGCCGGGCATGGTCTCGAGCGCACCCGCACCACCGCCTGCCCCGGCACCCCCGCGGCCGCCACCGCCACCCCCGGCGCCGCCCCGCCCGCCGCCGGCACCACCGCCGGCGCCGCGCGTGACCGTGAACTTCGCGTTGTTCTCGTCGAGGAAGATCGCATCCGTCGTGGTCGCCCCTCCCACGGTCTGCGTCACGAACATGATGCGCCCGCTGTCGTCGAACTGCACGTTGCTGATGGTCCCGGGGGCAGGCGTGACATACAACGGGGCGAAGGATTCCTCGCCCACGAACGGGGCTTTCCAGTGGAACAGCGTGTCCGGGCGCGTCGACCGCGCGCTGGAATCGGCCTGGCCGCCGCGCCCGCCACCCAGCAGCGCCGTGAGGGCGGCGGCACCACCGCGCCCTCCGGCCGCGGCACCCGCCCGCACGGTCCGTGCGGCCGCCACACTGTCGTCGCGGGCGCGCGTCACGGAGTCCTTGGCCGCGGAGCGCAGGAACATCAGGCCACCCGCGTACGGGTGCCAGTTCAAGCTCCGCTTTGCGCTGTCGGCGTTCGCGCCAGGGACCGGTCGCGGCGCCGCCGGGGCGTCGTCGTCGATCGCGGCGCCCTCGTTCAGGGGCCGGGTCTGCAGGGTCTTGAGCACCGTGCCCCGCTGGTCGACGATCACTTCGGTCGTGCCGAAGTTCGCCACCGGAAGCAGGTATGAGAACGGCTCGTCGACGTACACCACCCGGAAGTGGGTGCCGTCCGGCGAGGGATTGACCGAGCGGATCATGCCCGGCGCGCCGACCTTGGTCACGGCTCGCGACTGGACGTTGATGAGCGCCAACTGGCCGGTCGCGTGAAACTTGACCAGCTCCTTTTCGTGCGGCGTCTGCAGCAGGTCGAAGTGTGTGCGCGACTTCAGCACGTTGTTCTCATTGACGCGCACCATCGGCGTGGTCGCCACGGGCGGCGCCGCGGGTTCCGCGCCGCGCCCGTCCGGCACCAGGACGGTGATGATCGACCGGCCGTCCGCCGTCCACTCGATGTTGGAGACGTTGGTCGCCAGCACCGACGCGCGTGTCAGCGGCGTGGACCGGCCCGTCGCGGGGTCCGCGATGTGGATGTGCGTCGCGTTCGGGAACAGCGCGAGGTAGGCGAACCGCGTGCCGTCCGGCGACCAGGCCGTCACGCCACCCACGCGTGCACCGGCCGGTGCGGCCACACGGGTCGTCTTGCCGGTCTGCCAGTCGTAGACGTCGAAGCCGAGGTTGGACCGCATGGTCAGCGCGCGTGCGCGATTCCCGGCGGGGTCCACCTGCCAGCCGGCCAGGTTGTTGAAGGGCTTGCCGACGTACTCCAGCAGGGGCATGCCCTCGTTGACCGTGCGCAGGAACCAGCGACGGCTCACGGGGCTGGGGGCGCCCAGCAGCGCGTTCGTTTCCCGCGGGGCGGTGACGAGGCGCGTGATGGCGTCGGGCGGCGTGATGTACCCCTCTGCCGTGATGGGGTCCGCGACCGGCGGCGCCGAGGCACGCGCGGGTTGCGCCTGGGCCGACGACACGGCGCCGAGGGTGAGCACGACGAGCGGTGCGGCGCGCAGGACGTCGCGTGGGGCGAACAATCGCATGGAGCAACTCCGGGGTGGCAGGACGGCGGACCAGCGGTCAACCCGAATCTACGTTCGGCGGCGCCGCTTGGTTGAACGCCCCTCCGGTACCCTTGCCGTCTTCCTCCCCCCTCCCCGCCGTGCTCAGCCGGTCAGGGATTTCATCGAAAGGGCCCAGAGGGCGTCCTGCTGCTTGACGTCGAAGGCGGCGAGCGGCGCCCAGGCCTCTGCCAGCCGATGGTCGAGATACACGGCGGGGAGCTTCGGGACCCCCGGACTCAGGGCCGCCACCGTGTAGAGCTCGCCGAGCTTCTGCAGTGTGAGGCCGGACCCGCCCGGGGCCGCATGCGCCAGCCGACGGAACCAGGGGAGCTCCGACCGGCGGCTCGGATCGACCCCGAGCGCCGGCACGCTGAGCGCCTTGGCGGTCACGCCGGTCCCGGCCCAATGGCGTTCGAAGGCGAGCGCGAACTGCACCTGCGCCAGCTTCGACTGGTAGAAGGCCCGCGTCGGCGAGAACGAGCGCCGCGCGAACTCGGGGTCGTCGAGGTACACCTGCAGGCGGGGGTACACCTTCAACCGGGTCGAGCCCACGACGAGGACGCGCGCCTTCCCCTTGATCAGCGGGTCCCTCAACAGATGGGTCAACTGGAACGGCCCCAGATGGTTGTAGGCCCAGAACCGCTCGACGCCGTCCTCCGTCAGCTCGCGCGACTGCTTGCGCAGTTGATGGTGTGCGCCGTGGTGGATCAGCGCCGAGATCGCCGGGAACGCGTGCGACAGTTGACGTGCGAGCTCCCGCACCGACGCGCGCAGGGCGAGGTCGCCCACCACCAGGTGCACCTCGCCGCTCCTGCTCCGCTTGATCACCTCGTCACGCGCGGCTTCGCCCCGCTGCACGCTTCGGGAGACGAGCACGACGTTCGCCCCCGCCTTGGCGGCCGCGACCCCGGCGGCACGTGCACCCTCCGAACTGCCGCCTGTGATCACCACTGTTTTGCGCGACATGACCCGCTCAGCACTCACACGAAAAGGGAAGCTTCCTGCGAACCTGGGCAATCTAATGGGTCGCAGCGGACGGTCGGTGCGGCCGGCAGCCATGGCGCCGCAGGTTCGCGGGGATGATACTACCACGTGATGCCCGATGCGCCTGCCCCGTCGCTGCCGTCCGCAGCGCCCGCCAAGAGAGCGACACTCACGTCCGACGCGACCGTGTTCGCCGCCGGCAGCGAGTGGCTGGCCTCGCGGGCCCGGGGCCGCGTCGCCGTGGCGGCCGTGGCCCTGGCGGCCGCGACGCTGTGGCTGCTGTCGCCGTGGCCGATGCCAGGCCGCGTCCTCGTGTTCGCGGCGGGCTGGCTCGTCCTGGCCCTGGGACTGCTCTGGCGATGGCGGAGGCACGCGGGCCCCGGGCTGCTGCATCGCACCGTGCTGGCGGGACAGGCCGTGGACAGTCTCGCGGTGGTGCTCGTCGCGCACGGCCTTGGCGCGACCACGTGGCTGGCGCCGCTGCTGCTGGTCCTCGTCGCTCCGCTCGGCGCGCCGATCCTGAACCGCCGGTCGGCGGTCGGGCTGTCGCTGCTGGCCACCGCAGGGTTCGCGACCGTGCTCGGCGGCGAGTACGCGGGGTGGTGGTCGGTCGTCGGGCCGCTCGCGGCTGCGCATCCGCTCGCGC
>CAYSFN010000024.1:0-28341 GCA_964430045.1 uncultured Gemmatimonadaceae bacterium | reverse complement strand
ACGACGGGGCGCGGTTGATCGCCGAGACGGCGGGGCCGGGTGCTGCCGGCCTGAACTCGGTGCGGTGGACGATGCAGGCCGCACGGGCGCGCATCGAGGGTGAGGCGGCGGGCGGTGGTGGCCGCGGCGGCTTTGGTGGTGGTGGCGGCGGTGGCGGGGGCCGTGGTGGTGCACCGGGTGGTGGGACGCCTCCGGTGCAACCGGCGTTCCCGGCGCCGTCGGGCGCGGCCGTGCTCTCGACGGTGCCGCCGGGCGAGTACCGCGTGGTGCTGGTCGTGGGCGGCAAGGAATACGTGCAGTCGGCGCTGGTGATCGCGGAGTAGCGGTTCGCCGACTGACGGTGGGTGTGGCGCGAGGACCTGGTCCTCGCGCCACACGTGCTTTCGCCGCTGTGCGTCGCGCACGATACTTAGACACTCCTGCCTCACGGTGGCATCGCGTGCGTACACTCCTGTTGGTTCCGTCGCTCCTGCTCGTGCTGGGTCAGGGCGCCGCCGCGCAGGTGCGCGAGGCGCCGGTCGCTTTCGACCAGGCCGGACGGGTGCGGGTCGTCACGCCCGCGCTCGCCCAACGGTTGTCGCTGACGCCGCCGACCTGGCCCGTCACGGGGACCTACACCGAAGCGCGTCTGTTCGCCGTCGGTGAGGCGGGCTTCGTGCTCACGGTGCAGCGGGGCGACGGCACGGTCGACCGCTACCCGCTCAACACCGCGCAGCGGCAGGCGCTGGGCGAGGCGATCAGCACGGCCATGGCGGTCACCGGCCGGCCCGTGACCGAGGATCGCCCCTTCGACATCTCGGAGCCGGCGCGTGGTGCGTTCCTGCGCAACCAGATGATCCTGACGGCGGTCCTGTACGCGCCACTCGCCGCGACGCTCTCGGGCGACGGCAAGGCGGGCGCGGTGATCTGGACCCTGGGCACCGGGGCCTCGTACTTCGTGCTGTCGGGGATCACCAGGAACCAGACCATCACGCGCGCGCAGAACCACCTGGCGACCGACGGCGCGCTGCGCGGTGCGCTGATGGCCAATGGCGTGCTGCGCCTGGCGCAGACGGACCCCGGTTCGGACGCCTATGTCGGCACCGCGTTGGCTGGTGCGTTGGGCGGGGCGGTGCTGGGCGCGTCGCTGGGTCGCCGGTGGACCGACGGCGAAGCGCACGCGGCGACGTTGGGCTCGACGCTGGCGGCGTCGACGGCCCTGGGCACGCTGGGGGTGGTCGGCGTGCTGGACGCCAACTCGGACGACGATGAGCGCCTGATCGCCGGGTCGATGGTGGCCGGTGGCATTGCGGGGTACGCCCTGGGCGTGCGGTACCCGCGCATCGCGCCGTACCGGGTGACCAGCGGCGACGTGGACGCGCTGGGGATCACCGCCGCCATCGGCACCCTCGCGGGCGTGATCCCGCATCTCGGGAACGACCCGAGCGAACGGGCGATCGCCGCGACGATGACCATCGGTGGGCTGGCGGGCGTGGTCATCGGCGAGCGACTGCTCGCGAAGCGCTTCGACCACTCCGAAGCGGACACCTGGCGCTTGTGGCTGGGGACCATCGCCGGTGGGCTGGTCGGTGCGGGCGTGGGCATCCTGGCAGAATCGAATGCGACGGTCGGTGTGAGCCTCACGACGGTGGGTGCGTCGACCGGTCTGTGGCTCGCGCACCGGCTGATCAGTCCCGAGCGCGCATCCTCTCGACGTTGAACCCATGCTCCTGACATTGCTCGCGGCCGCTGCGATCGCGGTGGCCCCACCCGTCGCGCCCGCGGTGGACTTCCAGTTCACGGACATCGATGGCGTGACGGAGTGGTTGTCCGACCTTCCCGCGGCGAAGGCGTATCTGATCGTGATGCGCGAGGTGGGCTGCCCGATCTCGGGCAAGTACGCGCCGAAGACCGCGCGGATCGCGAGCGCCTACGCGGCCAGGGGCGTCACGGTGCTGTACCTCAACGTGAATCCCACGAACACCGTCGCGCAGATCCGCAGCGACGAGATCGGGCGGCACGGGTTCGTGGGGCGCTACATCCACGATCCCGAGCAGCGCATCGGCCGCATCCTCGGGGTGCGTTCCACCGGCGAGATGTTCGTGCTCGACGCGGATCGGCGATTGCAGTTCCGGGGGCCGGTGGATGATCAGCACGGCATCACGGTGTCGCGGCCACGGGTGCAGCGCGAGCATCTCGGCGACGCGTTGGACGCGGTGCTGGCCGGGCGTGCGCCCCGCGAGCGCGAGGTGACGGCGGAGGGCTGCCTCCTGGGCCTCGACAAGGTCGCGACCGTGCCGGCGTCGGTGACCTATCACCGTGACGTCGCCCCCATCGTGCAGCGCAACTGCCAGACCTGCCACCGCGCCGACGGCATGGGGCCGTTCGCGCTGGAGACGTACGAGCAGGTGCACGCCAGGCGGACGATGATCCAGTACATGGTCAAGCAGGGGCTGATGCCGCCGTGGTTCGCGCACCAGGACGTGGGCGAGTGGGCCAACGATCGCCGGTTGCCGGAGCGGGACCTGCTGACGCTGCTGCGCTGGGTGGACGACGACGGCCCGCGCGGCGACGTCGCGGACGCGCCGCCTCCGCGCGTGTGGGCCACGGCGTGGAACATCGGCGAGCCCGATGCGGTGGTGCGGATGACGCAGGCCTTTCCGATCCCGGCCGAGGGCGTGGTCGAGTACCAGAACTTCTACGTCACGACGGACTTCGACGAAGACAAGTGGATCACCGCGATGGAGATGCGGCCCGGTGCGCGCCAGCAGGTGCACCACGCGCTGGTGTTCATCGAGGAGCCGGGGCTCGAACCGCGACAGCAGCAGGGCGGATTGCAGGGATTCTTCGCGGCCTATGTGCCGGGGTCGGTGGGGATCGCATACCCGGCGGGGACGGCGAAGCGCCTGCCCAAGGGGGCGACGCTGAAGTTCCAGATGCACTACACCACGACCGGCGTGGCGACGAGCGATCTGACGGAGCTTGGCTTCACGTTCGCCGCCGCCGCGCCGGCACAGCAGGTGCTGACGTCCACCGCCGTGGACGTGCGATTCGAGATCCCCCCTGGCGCGCCGAACCACGAGGTGGTGGCCGAGCGTCGCTTGCCGGTGGCGGGTACGCTGCTGAATTTCTTCCCGCACATGCACGTGCGCGGCAAGGCGTTCCGGATGGAGCTCGTGATGCCGGACGGTGCGGTGCGCCGCTTGCTGGAGGTGCCGCGCTACGACTTCAACTGGCAGCTCGTGTACGCGTTGAAGACGCCGATCGCGGTGCCGGCGGGAACGATCGTGCGGGCGACGGCGTGGTACGACAACAGCCCGGGAAACCCCGCGAATCCTGATCCGACGGCGACGGTGACGTTCGGGGAGCAGAGCTGGGAGGAGATGATGATCGGGTACTTCGACTGGCTGCCGCAGCGTCCGTCTGCGCCGCCGCCGGCGCCCGCCGCGCGCTGATGGGCCGCCGCGCACGACGACGCCCCGCCGGTTGTGTCCGGCGGGGCGTCGTCGTTGGGTGCGGTGCGCTGCCTAGACCGTCTCGTTGACGGCCACGCCGCACATGGTGCCGGACACGGTGCCGGCGCCAGCCATGTTCAGGTTGATCTGGATGTTCGCGGAGCAGGAGCCCGTGGAGCCGTCCGACGTGTAGCGGAAGCCGCCGGTGATGGTGCCGCCGAAGGCGCTGCCGGCCCCCGACACGCTCGAATTGAACTTGATGTGCAGGTTGGGCTGGCCGTTGAAGGTCCAGATGCGACCGCTCTCGGACGCGGCCTTGCAGTTGGTGTGCGTCTGGCGCAGGTCCACGTTCACGGAGCCGGCTGTCTGGCCTGACGTGTTGTAGGAGATGGTGCCCTGCAGACGCTGGTTGCCGCCGTTGGGGCAGGGCGAGGTCTCGTTGAACGACTGGCTGCCGCTCTGCAGTGAGAGGCCGGCCGGAAGTTCGACTTCCGCGCCGAACAGACCGCCACCGATGAACCCGATCGCGGACAACGCGCTGAGCGCGTCGGCGACCTCCGCGGGCGAGAGGTCGCCCGTGTCGGACGGCCCCGAGGCCTTGTCGCCGCCACCGCACGCGGCGATGCTGAACGTGAGTGCTGCGAGCAGGGCGAGCGGGCGAGAACGGACGAACGACATCGTGTGAACTCCTTGCGAGAAGACCGTGAGGTTGGTTCGTCTTGTCGGCGACGACGAACGCTTCGACGATACCCTTTTGAGAACGATCGTGCAAGCCTCACAGCACGCGACAGGGGCCACCGCACGCCCGCTCGGTGACCCCTGTCACAAAATATGGGACGTGACTCAGGGGTACGTCTTCAATTCGCCGCGCTTGAGCTTCCCGAGGTAGTCGTCGAGCGCCGCCTTCACCTTGCCGCTGAGCAGGTACACGCCGATCAGGTTGGGGAAGGCCATGCCGAGGATCATCAGGTCACCGAAGTCGAGAATGTTGGTGGACGTGATGATGGAGCCGAGGAAGACGAAGACCAGGAACAGGGCCTGGTAGTAGCGCGAGGACTGGTCGCCGAACATCCAGACCCAGCAGCGCTCGCCGTAGTAGGACCACGAGATCATCGTGGAGTAGGCGAAGAGGAACACGGCGGCCGACAGCACGTAGGGGAACCAGCTGAGGCTTTCGCCGAACGCGCGCGAGGTGAGCGCGGCGCCCGCGCGGCTGGCGACGATGTCGGCGTAGGCGGGGTTGTTGTACGCCCCCGACACGACGATCACGAGCGCGGTCATCGTGCACACAATGACCGTGTCGATGAATGGCTCGAGCAGTGCGACGATCCCTTCGCGCACGGGGTAGTCGGTCTTGGCCGCGGAGTGTGCAATGGCCGCCGAGCCGGCACCGGCCTCGTTGGAGAAGGCGGCGCGCTGGAAGCCCATCACCAGGGTGCCGATGAAGCCGCCGTAGGCGGCGTCGGGCGAGAAGGCCTGCGTGAAGATGGAGCCGAAGGCGGCCGGGATGTCCGCGGCGTTGGTGACGATCACGACGACCGCGGCAAGGACGTAGATCATCACCATCGCGGGGACGATCTTGTCCGCGACGGAGGCGATGCGCTTGACGCCGCCCACGATGACGATGCCGACCAGCACGGCCATCAGCAGTCCATAGGCCCAGGGATACTGGCCGAGGATGGGCACGGTCTCCTGCATCGCGTTGAGCGACTGGTTGACCTGGAACGAATTGCCGCCGCCCAGCGAGCCGCCGACGCAGAGGATGGCGAACATCACCGCGAGGAACTTGCCGGGGCCGGCCAGGCCGCGCTCCGCGAGGCCCTTGGACAGGTACTGCATGCCGCCGCCGAGCACGGTGCCGTTGGGCCGCACCTCGCGATACATCTGGCCCAGCGTGCACTCGGCGAACTTCGCCGTCATGCCGAAGAGGCCGGCGACGATCATCCAGAACGTCGCGCCGGGGCCGCCGAGGGAGACGGCGATGGCGACACCGGCGATGTTGCCGAGTCCGACGGTCGCGGAGAGCGCGGTGGAGAGCGCGGCGAAGTGCGAGACCTCGCCGGGCGCGTTGGGGTCGGTGAACTTGCCGCGGGTGACGTTGACCGCGTGCCCGAACGCCCGGAAGTTGATGAAGCCCATCCGGATGGTCAGGTACACGGAGCCGATGACGAGCCAGATCACGATGAACGGGATCTTCTTCTGCGGCTCCTGGTCGTTGTCCCAGAAGTACACGTCGAAGAACAGGAACGCGCCGATCACGCTGTTGACCTTCCCCATCGCCCGGTCGGCCCGGTCCATCATGCTCGGGGCGCCCTCGGGCACCGCGGGCAGCGGGTCGGTGGCTGCCGCGGCCACGGTGGGTTCAGGCGCTGCCTGGATGGCCGCGTCCTGCGCCGCGAGAGTGGTGGAGAGGGCGCTGCCCGGGAGCGCCGGGACGAGGAAGAGCAGGAGCGCCGCGATCACCGCGTTGCGAAGTCGCACGGGGGTTGTCCGGAAGGGTGGAAAAGGCGGGCGCTGGCGCCCAGGGAGACGTCACTAGCATAGTACGAAGTACGCCCGACCAACACCCTCCACCTCGTTCATTGCCGGCTCCCCTCGTGCTGTCCCGCCCCGCCCCGCCTGCGCTGGATCAGTTCAGCCGCCGCGAGCGGGGGCTGATCCGCTCCCTGCGCACGCCGCAGGGGGTGCAGCGCTGGCTGCGCGCGCTGCCGTACAACCGGGAGCGCCGGGGCGAGTCGCTGCGCTCGTTCCGCGGGACGCTCGCCCGGGGCCGCGGGCACTGCCTCGAGGCGGTGTTCGTGGCCGCCGCCGTGCTGCACCAGCGGGGCTGGCGGCCGCTGGTGCTGGACCTGGAGTCGCAGGACGGGCTGGACCACGTGCTCTGGTTGTTCGAGGTGGATGGCCGTTGGGGGACGGTGGCCCGCTCGCGGGACGAGGGGCTGCACGGGCGTCCGCCGGTGTACCCGAGCGTGCGCGCGCTGGCGGAGAGCTACATGGACCCCTACGTGGACGCGACGGGGCGGGTCGTGGGGTACGGCGTGGCCGACCTCGACGCGCTGACGCGGGAGGACTGGCGCTTCGGCGCGGGAGACGTGTGGGGGGTGGAGCGCGCGCTGCTGCGGATGCCGCACCGACGTCTGCGCATGCCCGCGCGGCGGTATGCGGAGATGCGTACGCGATACCTGGCGTTCGCGGAGCGGTGGGGGCGGCCGACCTCGCGGACGCTGCGGCGCTTGTACGGTGCGCAGGTGGATGGGTGGTGGTGAGGGGGGCGATGGGGCGGTGCGACCCGCCCGCGCGGCAACTACTATTAGCATAGTTGACAAGCAGGACCGGCCGCATTACTGTCTACTACACACTTAGTAGACAGGGGGCGACATGGGAGACTTGATGCTGGGCGACCGCGAGCTCGAGGTGATGGCGGCCCTCTGGGAGCAGGGCTCGGGCACGGTGACCGAGGTGCGCGCGCTGCTGCCGGACGCGCTGGCCTACACCACTGTGCTGACCATCCTGCGCAACCTCGAGGAAAAGGGCTACCTGCGGCGCGAGAGCGAAGGGCGCGCGCACCGCTACTTCCCCCGGGTGGGGCGCGCGGCGGCACAGCGCAGCTTCGTGGGGCGCGTGGTGGACCAGCTGTTCGGTGGCCGGCCGGCGGACCTCGTGGCGCACCTGGTGGAGGACGACGCGCTGAGCGCGGCGGAGCTGCAGCGGTTGCAGCGGTTGCTCGGTGCCTCCGACGCATCCCGCCGCCCAGGGCCGCCGGAGGCGCGGGACCGGCGTGGCCCCTCGCGGAGGCGTCGATGATTGCCGCGTGGATGCTGCTCGCGGTCGTGGTGAGCGGCTGCCTCTACGTGGCGGGGCGCACGGCCGAGCGCGCCCTCGGCGCGGGGCGCGGGCGGTCGCGGTGGGTGTGGGCGGTGGGCTCGCTGCTGGTGGCGCTGCGCTATGGACGCGCCTCGCGCCGGCTCGCGGCCACACTGCGCAGCGCGACCACGGCGACGGTGGCTGGCGAGCCGGTGCTGATGGTGCGCGACGGTGCACCGGCCCTGGTGGGCGTGGTCGCACCGCGCATCGTGGTGCCGGCGTGGCTCACGGAGTTCGACGCCGCGCTGCAGGCCCTGGTGATCGCGCACGAGGCCGAGCATCGGCGGGCCGGTGACGTGTGGTTGGTGCACGGGCTCGCGCTGCTGCTGATCGCGCTGCCGTGGAATGTCCCGTTGTGGTTGATGGGGCGGCGGCTCCGCCGGGCCATCGAGCTGGATTGCGACGCCCGCGTGCTGGCGCGCCATCCGGATGTCCAGCGCTACGGTCGCGTCCTGCTGACCGTGGCACAGCGCCGAGGGCTCGGCGCGTCACTCATTGCACCGGCGTTGGCGGAGCCGGTCTCACTCACGGAGGAACGGATCATGGCGTTGACGACGACGGAACGACTGGGCACGGGCGCGCGGGCGGCCCTGGTGCTGACGGCACTCGCTGCGGTGGTTGCGGCATGCACGGCCGAACGCGGGACGGATCCGGCCATGGCGGATGCTGCACGGACGACGGCCGCGTTCGCGACCGAGGTCGCGCCGGCCGACACCGTCCTGAAGGAGTTCCAGGTGGACGTGCCCGTGCAGGCGTTGCCTGGAAGCCCGGGACCGGTCTATCCGGCGGCGGCGAAGGCGCGGCGCGAAGAGGGCATGGTGCTGGTGCAGTTCGTGATCCGTGCGGACAGCAGCCTGGACCTTGGCAGCGTGCGCGTGGTCTCCGCCACCAGCGAGGCGTTTGCCGACGCCGTGCGCACGGCACTGCCGACGATGCAGTTCCGTGCGGGCGAGGTGGATGGCAAGCCGGTCGCGCAGATGGTGCAGCAGCCGTTCGGGTTCCAGTTGCCGCGGTGATGACGGCTGGCGCGACGACCGCTCGCGCGCGTTCGGGCGCGCGGGCGGCCGTCGCGGCCAGGCCGTGCCACGCTACGCCAGCGATGCCCCGATCTCGCTGATCTGTGCGGCGTGTCGCTCCATGTGGGCGGCCGTGAAGGCCAGCCACTCGTACAGCGTCAGCGGCCCAAGGGCGGGATGCACGTGGGTGATGACGCCCAAGGCGAGGCCGTCCGCGTTCCGGGCGAGCTGCTGGAGGTCGGCGCGCGCGGCGCTGATCCTGGACAGCGAGTCGTCGAGCGCGAGGCCGTGTGTCGGGACGGCGAACGGGGGCGCCTCGATGCGTCGACCGCGGTCGACGACGCGGTCCATCCGCATCTGCGCGAGCAGCGGACTGGTCTGATCCTCCGCGGGGATGCCGTCCGCACGCGCCGCCTCGAGCCAGCGGCGGTAACTTTTGCTGATGCCGACCTCGACCAGGGCGAGGTGCTCGACGACCTCGCGCACCGACCACCGGTCGGGCGCGGGGCGGTCGTCGTGCTTCGAGCCGGGAACGCTGGCAATCGCGGCCTGCAGGATGCCGGCTGCATGGTCGAGGTAGTGGAGCAGTTCCTCCAGACGCGGGCTCACCGGCGGCACAGCGGTGCCGCCGCGAGCGACGCCTCGGGTGCGATCGGGGTCACGCTGAGGGCCTGCACCTGGGCGGGCTCCGTTGGTGCGAGCGTGATGCCCACCACCAGGTCACCCGTGCTGCAGCGCAGGCGCCACCGGCCTCGCAGCGCATTTTCGGCGACGAACGGACCCTCCTCCCGGCACGCCCCTCCTGCGGCATCGCGCACAGTGGCGATCTGCGCCGCGCGCCGCTCGGCGGACTCGTCGCGGAACAGGTTCATTGCGGCCACGGAGTCCGCCAGCGCGGGTGTCCATGCGTTCACCAGGCGCGTGACCTGTGCGCGCCGCGTCAGCAGCACGGGCGAGGGTTGTGGCTCCCGCGGCGCGAGTCCGCCGGTCGCGTGCAACAGGTCGATGGCCTGGTTCGCGGTGGCCGTCCAGCCGGTGTAGGTGAGCGACCCGAGCCCGATGATGCCGACGCCCTGTTCCGGCAGCCAGGTCATGATCGAGCCGTAGCCGGGCAATCCGCCGGTATGCGAGACCTGCGAGCGCAGGTCACAGGTCTGTGCGACGCGGAGTCCGAAGCCGTAGCCGCCGGCCGAGAGCGTGAGCGCGCCCCCGCGGGCATCGGCGGTGGCTGCGCTGAAGCGCTGGATCTGCTGCATCTCGCGCACGGAGGCGCGCCGTACGGGGCCGGTCTCGGGGCCGTCGCGCGCGGGCCATGCGTCGAGCATGAAGCCGACCCACCTGGCCAGGTCCGCAGGCGTGGTGAGCATGCCGCCCATCACGCCGAAGGCGCCGTCGGGCAGCGGCGGTTCCAGCAACCACTGCGCATCCTGCAGGCGGTAGCCGGAGGCGAGCCTGGCGGGATCGACGTCGGTGGACTGCAGCGTGGTCGCGGTCATGCCCAGCGGCAGCAGGATGCGCTCGCGCAGGTAGCGCGCGTAGGGTACGCCCGCGACGTTGCTGACGATGCGGCCAAGGATGGCGAAGCCGAGGTTGGAGTACTCGTACTGGGTGCCGGGCGCGTTGGAGAAGGGGATGCCGCTGCGCAGCATGGCTGTGAACGCCTCCTCCGTGGCATCCAGTTGCTGGTCGCCCCAGGGGTTGTCCTCGGGAAAGCCCGCCGAGTGCGTCAGCAGGTGGCGCACGGTGATCCGCGGGGCGTCGCTGGTGGCATGGCGCAGGGTCGCAAGCTCCGGTACGTAGCGCTCGGCAGGCGCGTCGAGCTCGAGCCTGCCCTCGTCGCGCAGTTGCAGGATGGCGAGCGCGGCGAAGCTCTTGCTCATCGACGCGATGCGAAAGACCGACGCCGTGTCGATGGGTGTGCCGGTGGCGACGTTCGCGATGCCGGTCGCGACGATGTGCTCGAGGCGCCCATCGACCACGATGCCGAAGGCGTAGCCGGGCACGCGCCGTTGGGCGACGAAGGCCTGGACCAGCGAGTCGATGCGCGGGAACGCCGTGCGCAGTTTGGCGAGGCGCGCGGTGTCCGTGAAGCGGGCGGGCGGCGCGATGGAGCTGAGCGCGGCGGATTGCGCGCCGAGGTCGGCGCTGCGCCCGGGCTGCAGGGCCAGGCTGGCGAGCAGGAGGACGAGGGTGGTTCGTGCAGTGGCCATCCCCGTAAAGTGGCGCGCGCGTCCTGCGGCGGCTAGCCGTTCACCGATAGCCGACGCGCTCGTCCAGCGGCGTGGCGCTGCGCTGGAAGGTGCCGGACCCCGTGGCGACGAGCCGACCGCGCGGGTCGTGCACCGTGGATTCGGCGACGCAGAGATTGCGCGAGCGATGCAGCACACGCCCGGTGGCGGTCAGCACGCCCTCCGACGCTGGCCGGAGGAAGGTGGTGGAGAACGACACCGTGACGAGGAAGACCTCGCGGATCTGCGACGCGGCCGCGAAGTACGCCGCGTCGTCGAGCAACTTGAAGATCACCGCGCCGTGCGCCGCGCCCCCGGCGTGATGCATGGTCGGGGACAGGGTGAGACGGACGGAGGCGTGGCCGTCGTCCACGTGCAGGAGGGGCGCATCGTCCCGGCCGTTGATGGCGGCGCCGTGGAACATCCGTTCCAGGCGCCGCCAATGCTCAGGGAGATGCCCGGCGGTCACGCGTCCGCTGCGGGCGCACTGCTCAACTTGGCCACGATGCCCTGCAGCACCTTGGATGGGTCGAAGCCGTTCGCCCCGCCGATGCCTTCGATCAGCGACTGCATCGCCTGCAAGCGCTGATTCGTGACCTGGGCGAGGCCGCCACCGGCCGCGCCGCCGTCCATCACGATCATCCGGTCGATGTCGATGCCGCTGACGGCGTCCGCCGCCGTCTTGAACAGCTCGGGATACATCTGGAGCACGAGGAGCTGCAACCCGGCGTCCCCGGACTGCTGCATGGTGTGCAACAGCACCTGGATCGCCTCGGCCTTGGCCTTGCCGTCTTCGCGAATGGGGGCGGCGTCGGCCTCGGCGGCCAACTGCGCCGCCTGGAGCCGCGCCCGCGCGGGTTCGACCTCCTGCACCTGCAACTCGAGCTTGCGCAGTTCGATGCGCTCGCTCTCGACGGCGCGCATCGCCTGTGCCTCGGCCTCCTGGGCCCGTGCCGTCGCCGTGCGCTCCGCGATCTGCGACTGCTGCTCCAGCTCGGCGCGGCGCACCCGCAGCATGTTCTTGGCTTCGGCGATCTGCGTCTCGTTCTGCGACTCCGCGACCTTCGAGCGCTTTTCGGCCTCGGCCTGGACCAGCTTGGTTTCGGCGCGGGCGTTGGCCTCGGCGATCTCGGCGTTCCGCAGCACCTCGGCGGTGCGCATGCGACCGAAGGCCAGCAGGTAGCCCGCCTCGTCGGCGATCTGCTGGATCTTCAGCGTGTCGAGCTGCAGGCCAAGCTTGTTGAGGTCGCGCGTGGCTTCTTCGGCGAGCGACTGCTCGAACTTCGTGCGATCCTCGTTGGCTTCTTCGGGCGACAGCGAGGCGAGGACGCCGCGGAGGTTGCCGGTGAGCGTCTCCTGCGCCTGCTTGGCGATCTCGTTGGGATGCACGCCCAGGAAGCGTTCGACGGCGTTGCCGAAGACCGCCTCGGGGATGGAGGCGATCTTGACGTTGGCCTGGGCCTGCACGTTGATGGGAATGCCCCCCTTGGCGAAGGTGTTCTGCACGTTCACCGGGATCGAGAAGGTGCGCAGGTCCATGTACGCGACGCTCTCGAGCAGCGGGACGCGGAACGCGCGTCCGCCGCGCACCACGCGATAGCCGATGGTGGTGCCGGAGTCGGTCGGGCGCGCGCGCCCGGTGATGACCGCGACCGTGTTGGGCGGGACGATGATCAGGCACATCTTGATGATCCCGATGACCGCGACGACGAGGACGAACAGCGCGAGGGGGATGCCGATGAACGGCAGGAGCCCGAGGAGATCGTTCATTGACCGGAGTCCGAATGAGAGGGAAGAGCCAACGGTGAGACCAACGCCGTACCGTCCATGACCTGCTCGATGATGCAGCGCGCGAAGGACTCGGCTGGGACGTGCGCGAAATCGGGCGCACGTCGCGCGACCAGCTCGGTGAGTTGTCCGCCCGCCGTGAACTCGACGCGACCGAGTCCGTCCGCGCCGAAGGGCAGGACGAGGCGACCCTCCGTCCCCATCCAGAGCGAGTCACCCGGTGCCTCGCCCGACTCCGACTGCTTGAGGTAGCGGAACAGCGCACTGATGCCGACCCAGGTCGCGACGCCCAGGGCCGCTGCCACGGCGAGCGAGGTGACGTCGCTCCAGCCACCCACGAGGCCGAGCCAGCCGGCCACGCCGAAGATCAGCGCACCGAAGGCCAGCGAGCGGATGGAGAACAGCGCCCAGAGCCCGCCGCCGCTCGCGCCATCCGGCGCGTCGTCGGCGGAAAAATCTGCGTCTCCGGCGATGAATCCCCACGCGACGAACAGCAACCCGAAGGTTGCGGCAGCGAGGTAGAAGTTGGACACCGTGGCGGGCGAGAGGGGGGCGGACGAGGCGACTCGGAGCCTCCCCCAAACTTACGAGGAAGGGGGCGCACATGTTTCAGTCGCGCGCTCCGGGGCGACGCGGGGTCGCGGGATGGTGCGCAGGACTCGTCGGCCCGTCACGCGGTAGATTCTCCTGCCATGGCCCTGACTGCAACGCTGCACAGCTTCGACGTCACGCTCAGTCTCGTCGACCGCGCGCTCTACGAATCGATCTCGTTCAAGGCGGCGCGGCACCCGTCCGAGAGCGAGGACTACCTGCTGACGCGCGTGCTCGCCTACTGCCTGGAGTACACCGAGGGAATCGCATTCTCGCACGGCGGCATCTCCGACCCTGACGATCCGCCGTTGATGGTGAAGGACCTGACGGGCGCATGGCGCAGCTGGATCGAGATCGGCGCTCCCGATGCGGCGCGCCTGCATCGGGCGAGCAAGGCCAGCCCGCGCGTGGCGCTGTACACGCACAAGGAGCCGCGGACGCTGCTGCGGTCGTACGAGGGGCAGCGGATCCACCGCGCGGATGCCGTCGAGGTCCATGCGTTCGACCGCGATTTCCTCGGGACGGTGGCCGGCACGCTCGACCGCCGGAACCGCTGGACGCTGTCGGCCACGGACGGCGTGCTCTACCTCGACGTGGCCGGCGAGACGATCAGCGGCGCGGTCGAGGCGCTGTCACTGCCGGTTTAGCTGGCCGACGGTGCTGCGCGACCCCGTGCGGCACCCGGCACGCACCGGACACCGGGTGCAGTGCGCGACGCGCGCCGTGCAGATGAGCGCGCCCAGCTCCATCAGGGCCTGGTTGTGCGTCCACGCCGCCTTCCCGGTGCGCGGGAGGATGCGCTCCGCGATGACCCAGAGCTTCTTCTGACCCGCCCCCGTCTTGCGTGACGTGCGGGGCGCGAAGCAGCGCTGCAGCACACGCGCCACGTTCGTGTCCACCAGCGCGGCGCGGCGTTCGTAGGCGAAGGACGACACCGCGCCGGCCGTGTACGCCCCGACGCCGGGCAGTGCGCGCAGCTCCTCCACGCCGGGCGGGATCACGCCGTCGCGCTCCGCGACGACCTGCTGCGCCAGCGCGTGCAGGTTGCGCGCCCGGGCGTAGTAGCCCAGGCCCTCCCATGACTCGCGCACGTGGCGGGGCGGGGCCTCGGCCAGCGACTCCAGGCTGGGGAAGCGCTCCAGGAAGCGTGCGTAGTAGTCCACCACGCGCGACACCTGTGTCTGCTGGAGCATCAGCTCCGAGACCAGCACGTGGTAGGGGTCCCGCGTGCGGCGCCACGGCAGGTCGCGGCTGTGGCGGCGGAACCATGCCGCCAGGCGGCGGCGGAACTGCGCGGCATCGGCGGTGGTGGGCAGGCCCCGCGTACCGCGGGCACGTCCGCCGGGTGCGCTGCTTCGGCCGCGGGAGGATGTGCCCGTGCGAGGTGGCCCCACGCTAGGAGGCCGCCCGGGTCTTCCGCGTGAGGAAGTCCATCAGCACGAACTGGCCCAGCGACATGGTGCTGGTGAAGTACGCGCGTCCGCGTGCGATGGCCGAGACCTGCTTGACGAAGTCCACCAACTGCCGGTCGCGTGCGAGCATGAAGGTGTTGATCACGATGCCGCTCTTGCGGCAGGCGGCGACCTCGCGCAGGGTCTCCGCGTAGATGAACGGGTCGATCCAGCCCGGGTTCCGGTACGAGCGGCCGTCGGGCAGCGTCAGCGCACTGGGCTTGCCGTCGGTGATCATGATGATCTGCCGCATGTCCTTCTGCTGGGAGAGGAGGATGCGTCGCGCCAGGATGAGCCCCTGCGCGGTGTTGGTGTGCCAGGGCCCCACCTGCGCGTGGGCGAGGGTCGCGACGGGGATCTCTTCGGCGTGGTCGTGGAACAGCACCACGCGGATGGTGTCGCCGGGGAACTGCGTGCGGATGAGATGCGTCAGCGCGAGGGCGACCTTCTTGGCCGGTGTGAAACGGTCCTCGCCGTAGAGGATCATCGAGTGCGAGGTGTCGAGCATCAGCACGGTCGCACAACTGGAGCGGTACTCCGACTGCCGCACCATCAGGTCGCGGTAGTCGATGTCGATCGGTACGTCGAGGGACCCCGTGCGTGCCAGCGCGTTGGTCAGCGTGGCGTTGACGTCGAGGGTGAGCACGTCGCCGAACTCATACGGCTTGCTGCCCGCGTCGGACTCGACGCCCGTCGCGAGGTGCGGGGTGTCGTGTGCGCCGAAGGAACTCCTGCCGAAGCCCTGCAGCAGGGCGCGCAGGGTCCGGTAACCCAGAAAGTCGATGCCGCGGTCGGTGAGCTTGAACTGCACGTCGCGCGCGGCGGACCTGGCTGCGGTGCCGAGCGCGGAGTGGCCCGCGGGCACTTCCGGCGGGTGCTCGGCGCTGATCATCCCCTCGGCCATGAGCTTCTGCACCAGTTGGTCGAGGAGTTCGGCCAACCGGGCTTCGCTGATCTCGTCGCCCTCGCCGCGCAGGGCGTCGAGCATTTCGGGGGTGATCTGCCCCGAGTCGATGAGCGCGTCGAGGATGGCCTGCCTGAGCGCGTCGAGCGACCGGTCCGCGTCGCCCTCCAGGCCGGGGTCGCCCCACGGAGAGCGGCCCGCGCCGCCGCCGCCGAACCCGGACTGCAGGAGGAAGTCGGCCAACTGGTCGAGCAGGGCCTGCAGGTCGACGGCGTCGGCCAGCTCGGGGGAGAACTTGGCGTAGCGGTGGGATGGCATGCGGGGCGTCAGCGGGCGAGTGAACAGCGGGACACGCCCGTGGAGACCAGGCAGCGCGCGGTGCTCACGCGCCCGGGAGCGGGCGCAGATCCCGGCGGCGGAGGAACTCGACGGTGGGAAAGCCGAGGCGCTCCCACGCGGCATTGGCCTGCATGTTCTCGGGGGTGGAATGCAATCGCATCTCGGTCAGGCCGCGCGCGCGGCACCAGGTGGTGGCGGCGTCGACCAGTTGCGTGAGGATGCCCTTTCGCCGCTGCGACGGGACCACGTACACCGAGGCAATGTAGCCGAAGCGGGCGGGGCGGAGCAGCGGGGAGCCACGCCCTTCGATGCACCGCAGCATCCCCACCGGTTGCTTGCCGCGCGTGGCCATCAGCGTGATCTCGCGTCCGGACGCCAGGAACAGGGGCGTGGTCCGCACCGCGCGTTCCTCGGCGTCGCTCCGCAGCCGCCCGTAGATGGGGTTGTCCGCGTGCTCCTTGAGCAGCGCGATGCGGAATTGCACGATGGTCGCGATGTCGTGCAGGTTCGCCGGTCGAATCACGACGCCGGAGGCCGGGAGGTCGGTACTCGGCCGGGCCCGGGACGGGCGCGAGCTGCGGGGAAGGTGCGAGGCCACGGCCCGAAACTACGTCCGGTTCCGGCGGGCGCCAGAGGGGAGGGGGGCGATGCCGCCGCCCCCGCCCCCCGGCCCGGCGCCATCAGCCGAGGTTTTCAATGTCCTCGCGCCCGCCGCGGCGGCGGCGTGGCGGGTCGGGGGCCCGCCCGTAGAGTCCGGTGTCGCTGCGGCTGAGCTTGCGGCGTGCCACCAGGGCTTCGAGGATCAATTCCGCCGCGGCGACCTGCTCGCCCGGCGTCCCGTCGCCATCGAGCGCGAGGTCCCGCACCAGCCCGGGCAGCGTCGGGATCGCGGTGAAGGCGGTCCACAGCAACGCCGCCGGGGCGTCGTCGGTCACTTCGAGCGCGTGCCCGGCGTCGAAGTGCATCACGATCTCGTCGGTCGGCACCGCGTCGGTGCGGGCGGACAGGGTCGCGTCCGCCGCGCGCCGGATCAGGTCGCGTGCGATGGGCGCGGCACCGACCAGCTCGCCCTCGTACTCCAGCTCGAGCTTGCCCGTGATGGCCGTGAGCGCCGCGTAGAGGTCCGAGAGGCGCGGCACCGCCTCCGCCTCGCCGTGCTGCAGCGCGCGGCGCTCGGCGCTCGAGACGACATTCTCCAGCAGCGTGATGGGGAGCCGCTGCGACACCCCCGAGCGCTTGTCGATGCGGCGATCCTCGCGGGCCTCGAAGGCGACGCGTTCGACGACGTCGCGCACGATGGCCGGAATGCGCACGGGGAGCGCCTCGCGCGCCGTCCACGCCTCCTGGGCCGTGATCGCCACGCCCAGCTCGACCGAGAGCGGGTAGTGCGTCAGGATCTCGGACCCGATGCGGTCCTTGAGCGGCGTGATGATCTTGCCGCGCGCCGTGTAGTCCTCGGGGTTCGCGGAGAACACCAGCACCAGGTCGAGCGACAGCCGGACCGGGTAGCCCTTGATCTGGACGTCGCCTTCCTGCATCACGTTGAACAGGCCCACCTGCACCTTGCCGGCCAGGTCGGGCAGTTCGTTGAGGGCGAAGATGCCGCGGTTGGCGCGCGGGAGCATTCCGTAGTGGATGGTCAGCTCGTCGGCGAGCAGGTGCCCGCCACGCGCGGCCTTGATCGGGTCGACGTCGCCGATGAGGTCCGCCACCGTGACGTCGGGCGTGGCGAGCTTCTCGACGAAGCGCTGGTCCCGGTCCACCCACGTGATGGGGGTGTCGTCGCCGGCCTCGCGCACCCGCTCGCGCCCGTACTTCGAGATGGGCGCGAACGGGTCGTCGTTGATTTCGGAGCCCGCGACGACGGGGATCGCGTCGTCGAGCAGCGTCGTCAGGGCGCGGAGGATGCGCGACTTGGCCTGCCCGCGCAGGCCCAGCAGAATGAAATTGTGCCGGGAGAGGATCGCGTTGGCGATCTGCGGCATCACCGTGTCGTCGTAGCCGAGCACCCCCTCGAACAGGGGTGCGCCGCTGCGCAGCCGGGCAATGAGGTTCTCGCGGAGCTCGGCCTTCACCGAGCGGCTGCGGCGTGCGGGCGCTCCCCACGGGGAGGCTTTCAGCGCGCCGAGGGTCGTAGGATGCCGGTTCATGATCCCGAACAATGCGTGCGCGTCACGGGGAGTGCCAAGCACCCCCTCAGCGCAGGGTCACCTCGACCTGGTTGTCGTAGAACGTGGCGCCGCCCCCCAGGTCGGTCTCACGCTGGCTGGTGGTCGCATTCGCGTTCTGGCCGTCGGCGGCGTACTTGAGCCACCAGATGCTCGGCGCCCAGACCACGCCCCGGCGCAGGGAGTCCTCCACCCGCGCCGTCACCGTGAACGCCCCGCGGTCGTTGCGGATCTCGACCAGCGCCCCCGTCGTGATGCCGCGGGGCGCGGCGTCGTCGGGGTGGATGATGCAGTCGGGGCCCGGCACGCTGCGCCGCAGTTTGTCGACGTTGACGAAGGTGGAGTTGAGGAACTGGTGCGCCGGCGACGAGATCAGCGTCAGCGGCCAGCGGGCCACCAGGGCCGGGTCGCGCTCGATGCTCTCGTGGGGCGGAATGTACGTGGGCACGGGGTCCATGCCCATGGCGGCCAGCCGCGCACTCACGAACTCGCACTTGCCGCTGGGCGTGAGGAAGCCGCCGTGCGCGTAGGGGGCGTAGCGGTCCGGGACGTTGAGGCGCACCCACCCCCGGTCGAGCAGTCGCTCCATCGTGACGCCGCGCATCCGCTCGTGCGTGCTGGCCAGGGCCTGCTCGACGAGCGTGCGGTCGCTGTCCTGCAAGCAGGGATCGGTCAGCCCCATTGCGGCCGCCAGGCGGCGGAAGATCTCGGTGTTGGGCAGCGCCTGGCCGATGGGCGCGATGGCCGGCCTGTTGAGCGACGCGTAGCAGTGGCCGTAGGCCAGGTGCACGTCGAGGTGTTCCAGTTGCGTGGTGGCCGGCAGCACGTAGTCCGCGTAGTCGGCCGTGTCCGTCTGGAAGTGCTCGAGGACCACGGTGAAGAGGTCCTCGCGGCGCAGACCGTCGCGCACGCGCTCCAGGTCCGGGGCCACCGCCGCCGGATTGGAGTTGTACACGACCATGGCCATGACCGGCGGACCGCCGACGCCGGCGTCGGGCCGCGTCAATGCGTCGCCCAGGCGGACCATGTTGATGGTGCGCGCGGGCGGGCCGAGGTCGGGGCGCTGCAGCGTGGCCGTGTCGAACTTGAAGTTGCCGCTGGTGCTCAGTTGGACGCCGCCGCCGGGGCGCCGCCAGTGTCCCGCCACGGCCGGGAGACAGGCGATGGTGCGCACCGCCATCCCCCCGCCGGCGTGCCGCTGCAGTCCGTAGTTGATCCGCACGAAGGCCGCGCGCGCACGACCGTAGCGCCGGGCGAGGTCCACGATCACCGCGTCGTCGAGCCCCGTGGTGGCCGCCGTACGCGCGGGCGTCCACTCGGCGACGCGCGCGCGCAGCGCCGCCTCACCGAGCGTGTACCGGGCGAGGTAGTCCGCGTCCTCGAGGCCCTCGGCGAACAGCACGTGCATCATGCCCAGGGCCAGCGCCGCGTCGGTGCCGGGGCGGATCGCGATCCATTCGTCGCTCTGCGCGGCCGTGCGGGTGCGGATGGGGTCGATGCAGATGACCGGCGCTCCGGCCTCGCGCGCCCTGGTGATGAACGGCCACAGGTGCGGGTTGGAGGTGAGCGTGTTGGTGCCCCAGAGGATGATCAGGTCGGACTCGGGCACGGCGTCGGTGTCGGCGCCGATCGAGCCGCCGACGGTCATCATCATCCCGACCTTGCCGGCCGTGGCGCAGATGGTGCGGTCGAGCCGGGAGGCGCCGAGCGTGTGAAAGAAGCGGCGGTCCATCGACTCGCTCTGCAGCAGCCCCATCGTCCCCGCGTAGGAGTAGGGGAGAATGGCCTCGGGCCCGTGGGCCTCGATGACGCCGTGCAGTCGCGCCGCGATGTCGTGGAGGGCGTCGTCCCAGCCGACGGGCGCGAACTGGCCACTGCCCTTGGGGCCGATGCGCCGGAGCGGCCGGGTCAGTCGGCCCGGGTGGTAGGTCCGCTCCAGGTACCGGTTGACCTTGGCGCAGAGGAATCCCGAGGTGACCGGATGGTCCGGGTCGCCCTGGATGCGCACGGCCCGTCCGTCCTCGACCGTCACGAGGGTGGCGCAGGTGTCCGGGCAGTCGTGCGGGCAGGCGCCGCGGACGACACCCGTGTCGAGCAACGGGAGGGAGGCAGGGGCCATACGTGCCGGAAAGATAGTCGCGCTCATGACACTTTCGGTGCGCGTCCGCGTACGTGTCCCCGAACCCTCATTCACGGAGCAGCGCCGATGTTGATGACCACCACGCCGACCATCGAGACGCACACCATCGAGCAGTACCTCGGCATCGTGTCCGGCGAGGCGATCCTCGGCGCGAACATCTTCAAGGACTTCTTCGCCGGCATCCGGGACATCGTGGGCGGCCGGTCGGGAGCCTACGAGGAGGAGCTGCGCAAGGCGATGGCGATCGCCTACGACGAGATGCAGGTGGAGGCGCGGGCCATGGGCGGGAACGCCATCGTCGGGGTGGATCTGGACTTCGAGAGCATCAACGTGAGCCGGTCGGGGTCGATGCTGATGGTCACCGCGTCCGGAACGGCCGTGCGGATCGTCCCGCGCTGAGGGGCCGGGCCGGGCGGACGCGGACTGACGGGCGGGGCCACCCCCGCTGTGGCAGGGCGTTCGATTAACTTCCCGCGCGTCCTCCCTGCCCCCGCCCATGCCGCTCGCCGATTTCCACCACCCTCCGCGCTTTCCGCGCGGGTTCCGTTGCGCCAGCCGTCACGTCGGCCTCAAACCCGAGGCGCGTGACCTGGCGCTGTTCGTCTCCGACGTCGATGCGGCGGCGGCGGCGGTGTTCACGCGGAATCAGTTTCCCGGGGCGCCGATCCTCCTGGGCCGGGAGACGATCCGCGGCGGGGTGCTGCGCGCCGTCGTGGTGAACAGCAAGGTGAGCAACGTCGCGACGGGTTCGGCGGGCGTGGAGCACGCGCGGCGGATGGCGGCGGCGGCGGCCACCGAGCTGGGGACGACGCCGGACAGGATCCTCGTGAGTTCGACGGGCGTGATCGGCGTGCCGCTGCCCATCGAGAAGATCGAGCGCGGGCTCCCGGGCATCGCGCAGGACCTCACGGACGACCCCTTGGTGGGCGCGCTGGGCATCATGACCACGGACTCGCACCCCAAGGCGCTGTCGTGCAGCGTCGGCGACGCGACGATCACCTGGGTGGCCAAGGGCTCCGGGATGATCGAGCCGAACATGGCGACGATGCTTGCGTACATCTTCACGGACGCGGCGTTCGACGCCCCGGTGCTCGACCAGCTCCTGCGCGAGGCCGTGGACGACTCGTTCAACATGCTGTCGGTGGACACCGACACCAGCACGTCGGACACGGCGGCGCTGCTCGCGAACGGCCTGGCGGGGGCGGTCCCGGTCGAGGCGTTCCGCGCGGCGCTGCGCGCAGGCTGCATCCGGATGACCGAGATCCTCGCGCGGGACGGCGAGGGGGCGCAGCACCTGATCCGCGCGACCGTGCGCGGCGCCGCGACGCGGGACGAGGCGCGGCGCATCGCCAAGTCGCTGGTGAACTCGCCGCTGATCAAGACGATGGTCCACGGCGCCGACCCCAACGTCGGGCGCCTGCTGATGGCCGTCGGCAAGTGCGTGGACGTGACCATCGACGCGGCGCGCACGGATGCGTGGATCAACGGCCACGCGGTGGTCCGGGCGGGCGCACGGTCGCCGTTCGACGACGCGACGGTGCGGGGGACGCTGGGGCGCGAGATCGTGGATCTCGAGGTGGCGCTGCACGTCGGTGCCGCCGAGGCGATCGCCTACGGCTGCGACCTCACCGCCGGGTACATCGCAGAGAACGCGGCGTACTACAGCAGCTGATCCGCGCCGCGCGTGCCGGTCACGCGCCGGGGCGCGCCGCTAGCCCTCGATGCGTGCGGGCAGGTCGTCGTCGCCGTGGCGGACGACCACGTCTTCGCCGTCCGTGAGCTCGCGGCGCAGCATCGCGATGGCCACGGCGCCGCGGCGCGGCGAGACCACGCTGGAGCGCACTTCGCCGACGTCCTTGCCGTCCTGATTGCGCACGATCCCGTGGGGCGGCAGGGGGTGCGGCGCGTGGATGGTGCGCAGGTACCTGTTGACGTGTCCGCGAAAGTGCAGGCGGGCGACGACCTCCTGCCCGGTGTAGCAGCCCTTGGTGTAGGAGATCGCGTGGAGCTGGTCGAGGTTCGCTTCCTGGGGGATCGTCGTGTCGTCCATGTCGATCCCCCACTCGGGGCGTCCGGCTTCGACGCGCGCGATGTCCGCCGCGGCGAGTCCGACGGCGCGCGCGCCCGCGTCGATCAGTGCGTGGAACAGCGGGTCCGCCGCATCCGCCGCGACGATGCAGTCGAAGCCGCTCACCCCGTAGTCCGGGCTGCGGACGACGAGCGCCGGGTGCCCCGCCACGGTCGTCGTGAGGTGATGGTAGGGGGCGAGCTGCGAGAGTGCCGCGGCGTCGGCCGCGCCCAGACGCGCCAGCAACGCGGCCGCCCGGGGGCCGTAGGCCCCGATGCATCCGGTGGCCGCCGAGACGTCGGTGTACGTCGCCAGCCGTGGGTTGACGTACTTGCGCACGAGGTCGCCCCACCCCGCGGCGGCCCGGGATGAGACGTCGACCTTGAGGTCGTCGGCGCGGCGGAAGATGCGCACGTCGGCGACGATCTTCCCCTTGGCCGTCAGGGCCGCCGCGTAGCAGCCGCTCCCGGGGGCGAGCGATTCGACGTCGTTGGTCACGATGCCGCCGAGGGTCGCCGCGGCCTTGGCACCCGAGAAGACCCACCGCGCGCGCTCGTCGCGCCGGATCACGCCGCACCCCTCATGCAGGACGGCGTACTCCCGCGACGGATCGTCGTAGGCGAGCGCGACGGTCCGTCCACCCAGCACGAGTGTTTCGCGCGGGACGACGCTCACCGGCGGGGCTGCGTCAGGGTCGATGGGGGGCACGGCATGCTTCAACATGACTGCCGGTGCGCCACCCCGCCACTACTGGCGCAATCCGGTGTCCGTGCTTCGGGCGTATGCGGCGTCGAGCAGCTCGACCGGATGTCGTGCGACCGTGCGCCCATGACTGCGGAGCAGGCCGCCGCCGATCTGCATCAGGCAGCCCGGATTTCCCGTCGCGACGACGTCGGCGTCCGTCGCCGCGATGGCGGCGAGTTTCGGGGCGAGCACGCGCGCCGCGACGCCGGGTTGCAGCAGGTTGTAGATGCCGGCGCTGCCGCAGCACTGGTCGCTGCCGGCGAGCGGCACGATGGTCGCCGCGCCGACGGCGTGCAGCACCGCGAGCGGTGGTGCGACCACGCGCTGCGCGTGCTGGAGGTGGCAGGGCGCGTCATAGGCCACACGCAGCGCGGGGCCCGTTCCCGCGACCGGACCGGCGGCGGCCAGGAGTTCGCTCACGTCGCGCACCCGGGCCGCGAACGCGGCGGCGCGTGCCTGCCACGCCGGGTCCTCGTGCAGGAGGTGGCCGTATTCCTTGAGCATGGCTCCGCAGCCGGCGGCATTGACCGCGACGAGGTCGCTGCCACCGGCCTCGAAGGCGGCGATGTTCTCGCGGGCCAGTCGTTGTGCGGTGGCCCGGTCGCCCGCGTGCACGTGCAAGGCGCCGCAGCACCGCTGCGCCGGTGCCGGCACGAGCACGTACCCGTTCACCGTCAGTGTGCGCTCCGTGGCGCGGTTCACGGGCGCGAACAGCCCTTCCATCACGCAGCCGGTGAGCACGGCCACCCGTTCCCGTTCGTGCGCCGTGGCCGCGCGCGTGGCCCGGTAGCCGCGCCCCGGCGCCCGCGCCGTCGAGGCCAGCAAGGCGAACGGCGTCGCGAGCCGGGACGGCAGGAGTCGCGCCGCGAGGCGCGCGAGGCCGGTGGCCCGCGCCAGCCGTGCCCCGCCGAGGACGAGCCGCAGCAGCCACTGGGACGCGAACACCGCGAGGATGGCCCGGCCGACGCGCGGCAGCGGTGTCACGCGGCGCTCCGTCGCGCGGGTCGCTTCGAGCAGCGCGCCGTACGGGACGCCCGAGGGACACGCCGTCTCGCAGCCGCGGCACCCGAGGCAGCTGTCGAGCGCGGCCGACACGTCCGGGTCGTCGAGCGCCACCCGCTGCTCGAGGACCGCGCGCATCAGGACGAGCCGACCGCGCGGGGACGCGTTCTCGTCCTCCAGCGCGAGGTAGGTGGGACACGCCGGCAGGCAGAAGCCGCAGTGGACGCAGGCGTCGAGGCCGGCGGCGGCGGCCGCGAGCGGGGACGTGGCGAGCGACTCAGCCATGGGCGCGCGCTCCCGCCGCGGCGGCGGCCGGCCGCGGCCGGTGTGGCAGTGATGCGCGATTCACGCGGGCACGGGCTCCTCCGCCGCGAACGCGGCGATGACACGGGCCTGCAGCGCCCGTGCGACCTCGTCGAGGGCGTGCGGTGCCGGTGCGGTGAACGGACCGAGGCGGCGCAGGACGGTCCATGCGTCGTCGGGCATCGCGACCGCAGGGCCGCAGGCCGCGACCAGCGGCCGCGTCGCCGCGACGTGCGCCGCGTTGCCCGCGATCCACACCGCATGATGCGCGGCTGCGGGCAGCCCGACCTGCACGGCAGCGTCGGCGGGAATCACCTCGGCCGCGAGCGGGGCGCAGGGGCCGTTGCAGAGCGCATTCCACGCAGGGCGCGTCAGCGCGGCGCTGGGGATCGCCCACGCTTCGCTGACCTCGGGGCGTGCGCGCAGTCGCAGCGAGGCCTGCGTGATGCGGCCGAGCGATGCGCCGGAGCCGATCGCGAGGCGCGTGAGGTCGAAGCCGGCGACGTTCTTCACGACGCGGCCCCCGGCGACGATCGTCGCACCGCGGTGGTCCACCAGCGTGAGGCCCAGCGTCAGGTCGCGTGGGGCGCCAAGGGACGCCCGCGTGGGGCCGACGAGCCCGCGCGCGAGGACCTCCCCCACGGTGCGCGTGTCGTCGCCCCAGGGGAACAGCGGCGCCCATTGCCGATGCGGTGCGGTGCATGCGTCCAGGTCGGCCAGCGTGAGCGATGCGCTGACGGTGATGGTCAGGTCCGCCGGGCGGTACTCGATCACGCCGACGGTGTCCGCGACGGGCACGGCGGCCGGGGGCAGTCGGAGGGGGGCCGCGGCGTGTGGCCCCGGCGTGGTGCCCAGCCACTCGCGGCAGCTGTGCACCGGCACGACCTTGCCCGGGTTCGCGCGGCGCTCCGGGTCGAACGCCGCGCGCAGCCGGCACATGGCGTCGAGCGTGTCGGGGGTGAAGAGATGCTCCATGTACGCGAGCTTGTCGAGCCCGACGCCGTGCTCGCCGGAGATGGTCCCGCCGGCCGCGATGCAGGTGGCCATCACCTCCTGCATCGCCTCGTGCACGTGCGCCGCCACCACGGGGTCGTTGGCGTCGTAGGGGATGTTCGGATGCAGGTTGCCGTCGCCGGCATGGAACACGTTGCAGATGGTCAGGCCGTGCCGTGCACCGATCTCGCTGATGGTCGCGAGCACGGGGGCGAGCACACTGCGCGGCACCACCGCGTCCTGCACGACCAGGTGCGGCGCAATGCGCCCCATCGCGCCGAAGGCCTTCTTGCGTCCTTGCCAGAGGCGTGCCCGCGCCCCGGGTTCGTGGGCCACCAGCACCGTGCGCGCGCCGTGCTGGCGGCAGATGGTCTCGATGCGCGCCGCGTCCACGGGGACGGCCGCCTCGCTGCCGTCGACCTCGACGAGCAGGACGGCGGCCGCGTCGGTGGGGTAGCCTGCGGCGTAGTGCGAGGCCTCCACGGCGGCGATGGTCGCGCGGTCCATCATCTCGCAGGCCGCCGGGAGGATGCCGGCCGCGACGATCGCCGTCGTCGCATTGGCTGCGTCGTCGAGCGAGACGAAGTCGGCGAGCAGCGTGCGCACGGTGGCAGGGTTCGGCGTGAGGCGCACGGTGAGCTCCACCGCGACCCCGAAGCAGCCCTCGCTGCCGATGAACGCGCCGAGCAGGTCGGGCCCCGCGTCGGGACCGGTGGGTGCGTGCAGGGTCGTCACGCGCCCGTCGGGCAGCACGATGGTCGCCGACACGACGTGATTCAGCGTCACCCCGTACTTGAGGCAGTGCGGCCCGCCCGCATTCTCGGCCACGTTGCCGCCGATCGTGCAGGCGGTCTGGCTGGAGGGGTCCGGCGCGTAGTGGAGCCCGTGCGCGGCCACCGCCGCCGACAGGGTCACGTTGACCACCCCCGGCTCGACTCGCGCCGTCCGGGCCTCGGGGTCGACGGCGAGGATGCGCTTCAGGCGATGCAGGCCGAGCAGGACGATGCCGTCCGCCAGGGCGCCGCCGGAGAGCCCCGTCCCCGCGCCGCGCGCCACGAAGGGCGCCTGGTGCCGGTGCAGCGCCGCGACGACCGCGATGACCTCGGCGGGCGTGCCCGGGAAGACGGCGAGGGCCGGTCGGAACCGGTACCCCGGGAGGGCGTCCGATTCGTAGGCGAGCAGCGCGGGGGTGCGCGTGACAAGGTGCCGCTCGCCGACGATGGCACGCAGGTCACGCAGCAGCGGGGCGGACGGATGCACGGGCGGAAGCTACAACGGCGGCGCCGGAAAACGCGACGCGCGCGGAGGACCCCCCCGCGCGCGCCACCTCGCACGACCGTTCCGGGCGGTCAGGCGATATTCCAGAAGCCGGCGAGGCCGGCGCCCTCGGGCGAGGTGCGCAGCTTTTCGAACGCCCGCTCGCGGATCTGGCGCACCCGCTCGCGCGTGACGCCCATCAGGATGCCGATGCGCTCGAGGGTCATCGGTTCCGCGCCCGGCTCGAGGCCGTAGTACAGGGAGAGGATCTTGCGCTCGCGCGGGGTGAGATAGCGCCCGAACAGCTTGGCAATGAACTCCTTGATCAACGAGGTGTCGGTCGAATCCTCGATCTGCTCGGAGTCGATGCCGGCGAACCGCTCGCCGAAGGTGCTCGCCTCGCGGTCCGAACGGTCCACCGGGGCGTCGAGCGAGACCTCGGTGGTGGAGATCGACTTGGAATGCCGCACTTGGGTCACGGGCTCGTCGAGGACGCGTGCGAGTTCATCCTCGGTGGGGTCCCGCTTGAGCGTTTGCGACAGGATGGTCTCGGCCTTGGCCATCCGGATGAGCTGGGAGTTCTGATTCAGCGGGATCCGCACGGACCGCGTCTGCTCCGCGAGGGCCTTGAGGACCGCCTGCCGGACCCACCACACGGCGTAGGAGATGAACTTGACCCCCTGGTCGGGGTCGAACTTGCGGACGGCCTTGAGCAGGCCCTCGTTCCCGATCGCGACGAGTTCACTGAGGTCCAGGCCATGCCCCTGGTACTTCTTCACGTAGGAGATCACGAAGCGGAGATTCGAGGTCACCAGGCGCTCGGCGGCCGCTTCGTCGCCGCGCTGGGCGAGGCGGGCGAGGCGTTTTTCCTCGGCGGCGTCGCCGATCAGGGGGAGCTTCTGGATGTCCGCGAGGTACTGATCGAAGGCGGAGGCTGGCGCGGAACGCGCGAACTGCCTGGGACGGGCTGTCTGAGAGCGGGGCGTGGCAACAGCAGTCGACATACGTTCAGCCAATCCTGTGTCAGATGGTGGCGGTCGCGATCCCGGAAGGTGTGGTCGCACCCGCCGGGGCAGCCACGTTAGGGTCCGGACCGTTCCGAGTCAACACAAAATTTCGCGCGCAGTATATTGGCCGTTTGGCCAGTTTGTTGGCCAGTTTTGTAAGCTGTTGTCAGGTAGTGGTTTATGGCGCCGCAAACCACGGCGCGCAATTGTGGACAACTTTCTGTGTTCAGCGCACCCAGCCAATCTGCACGCACGGTCGGCCGCTGCGGTGTGGGTGGCCCGGTGAAATACTGGTGGAAATTGCTGCTCGATCGAGGACGGGGAACTCCGCTCAATCGCGCGCGCGGAACTCCGACAGCAGCGCCAGCACGACCTCGTCACTCACCTGCTCGGTCCACCGCTCGAAGCGCCCGATCGTGGCCGGCAACGCATAGGCGGCCGCCCCTCGGACGCGCTTCTTGTCCGTGTGCGTACGCCGCAGCAGCGCATCCGGCGGCAGCGACGTGCGGGTGGGAAGCCCCACGGCGCGCAGGGCCTGCTCGATCCGCGCGGCCGTGCCAGGTGCGGTCACACCGGCTCGCTCGCCCAGCGACGCCTCCAACACCATCCCGACCCCGACCGCCTCGCCGTGCCGCAGGGAGTAGGCGCTCTCGGCCTCGATCGCATGGCCCAGCGTGTGGCCGAAGTTGAGGATCTTGCGCTCGCCCTGCTCGCGGGGGTCCGCATTGACGACCGCCGCCTTGATGGCGACGGAGCGCTCGATCAGCGTGTGCATCGGCGCGGTCGCGGCCGCGGCCGGGTCCGCGAGGGACGCCCCCACCGCGGACAGCCACTCGAAGTACCCGGCGTCGCGGACCACGCCGTGCTTGAGGGCCTCGGCGAGCCCCGCGCGCAGCTCCGCCGGGGGCAGCGTTGACAGCAGCAGCGGGTCGATCGCGATCAGCGCCGGGGGGTGGAAGGCGCCGACGAGGTTCTTCCCGGCGGGCACGTCGAGCCCGGTCTTGCCCCCGATGGCGGCGTCGATCATGGCGAGCAGCGTGGTCG